>NZ_JALKAS010000002.1:0-300000 GCF_023015695.1 Jannaschia sp. S6380 | reverse complement strand
CCGTGTTCGGCCAGGAAAGCGGAGGGCGTGGTGTTCGACAGAAGGTCGACCAGCCGGCCCATGTAGAAGATCAGCCAGATCTCGACCGCCGCCACGACGACCGACATCGCGCCTGCCGCCACGAAGACGCCCGCGAAGGGCCGCGAGTAATCCCTCAGGAACGGCCAGAGCCGGGGGGGCGGGGTATCGTCCTCTGCCTGCGGGGCGTAGGGATCGACGAGCTCTTCGAAATAGCGGAACATATCTGGGCCTCATCGGGCTGCCCCCGCCATATAACCCGTCAGGCGAGGAAAACCATCAGCCCGGATGCCGCCAGCGCCGCCGCCATGACCGTCGTGAACACCCGCCACGCCATGGGCGTCGTCAGCAGATAGGTCAGCAGCGTCCCCGCGAAGGTCCAGAACAGGCAGACGAACAGGTTGATCCCGCTGAACGCGCTGCCGATCCGCGCGGCCTCCAGCCCGGCGGGCAGGTCGCTGGCATAGCCGCTCGCCGCCGCGAAGGCGATGATCCAGATCTTCGGGTTGACCCATTGGAAGAGCACCGCTTCCACAAAGGTAAAGGGACGCGCACGCGCATCCGCCCGGCCGCCCCGAGATCGCAACAACGTCCACGCCATCCACAGGATCCAGGCGACCGCGACCACCTGCAGCGCCAGTTTCAGGGCCGGCACCGCCAGCAGGAGCGCGCCGACCCCCAGCGCCGCCAGGGCCGAAGTGATGCCGACACCGATCGCCACACCGAAGATATGCGGGACCGTCGGCGCGAACCCGAAGCGCGCGCCCGATGCCGTCAGCAGGATGACATTCGGCCCTGGCGTGAACAGGCCGAGGAACACGAACTGGTAGAGCGGGTCGATCACCGCCCGGCATCGCCGCGCGCGGCGGCCAGCAGGGCCTCGCGGTCGATCTCGCCCTCATGCGCCAACCAAATGTCGCGCACCCGTGCCAGCGCGTCCCCGAGCGCGGGGCCGGTGAAGTCCGGCATCAGGTCCCGGGCGGTGACCGGCGGCTCGGCCCCCGCGCCGCGCAGGGCGGCCTCGATGTCACCGGGGGCCACGGCCTGCGCGTGCAGCGCGGCCCGGATGGTCAGCGCATCGCGCGCCCGGTCGCCACCCAGGGCATGGCCCAGCGCGAAGGGCCGCGCGTCGCCCCGTGCCCCTTGCGACAACGCCTCCAGTTCCCGCACCTCCGCCCGTGACAACCGCAGGCCCGTGACCTCCCCGCCCAACGCCGCCAGCCGCGCGATCCAGTCGCCCGGCAGCGCCTCCAGATGCACCAGTACCGGCAACGTCGCGGCCTCTGCCCCCGGAAGGATGCGCCACAGCACGCCTGCCTGCGCCATCGACGCGACGGCGGGTGCCGGGTCGGGCGCCGCCAGCAGCTTGCGCAATTCGTGGGTGACGCGCTCGGCGCTCAGCCGGTCGATCCCCTCGGCCAGGGCCGCGCAGGCCGCGAGCCCCTCGGCGTCGATCCCCAGCGCCGGGTCGCCGTAGAGCGCCGTGAACCGGAAGAAGCGCGGGATCCGCAGGTAATCCTCGGCGATCCGGGCATGTGGATCCCCGATGAACCGCACGCGACGGGCCCGCAGGTCGTCCAGCCCCCCCAGCGGGTCGACCACGCGGCCTTCGGCGTCGCAGTAAAGCGCATTCATCGTGAAATCGCGCCGCGCCGCGTCTTCGGCGGGATCGTCCGAGAAGGCGACGGTCGCATGGCGCCCGTCCGTGTCGATGTCGCGCCGGAAGGTGGTCACCTCATGCGCGACCCCGTCCGAGACGATGGTGACCGTTCCATGCGCGATGCCTGTGGGGACGGCCCTGAGGCCCGCCTTCTCCGCCAGGTGCAGCACGCGGTCCGGCACGGCATCCGTCGCCAGGTCGATATCTACGACCGGCACGCCCAGCAGCGCGTTGCGCACGCAACCGCCCACGGCCAGCGCCCGATGCCCGCCGGTCTGCAACATGCCGAAGACCGCCTGCGTGGCAGCGCCGGTCAACCAGTCATCCCCGATCCGCATGCACCCTGTCCGCCAGACCCCGCAATATCCGGGCCGTCGCGCCCCAGATGTAGTACGGACCATAGGGCACCACGTAGTAGCGGCGCCACTCCCCCCGCCAGCGCCGCGCCTCGACGGCGAAGCGGGACGGGTCCAGCACATGGACCAGCGGGACGGCGAACACCTCCTCGACCTCGCCCGGCTCGGGCACGGGATCGAACGGGGCTATATGGGCCAGGATCGGGGTGACGGTATATCCGGTCACCGTCTCATGCGCCGGCAGGACGCCAAGAACGCGGGCGCCGTCGCCCGGCAAGCCCACCTCCTCGGACGCTTCGCGCAGCGCCGCCTCAACCGGCCCTTCACCCCGGTCGATCTTGCCGCCGGGAAAGGCGATCTGGCCCGGGTGATGCCGCAGGCGAGAGCTGCGCTTCGTCAGCAGAAGGCGCAGGCCGTCCGCCCCCTCCAGGATCGGGACCAGAACCGCGGCGTCGCGCAGCAGCCGGCGCCCGGGCAGCACCACCTCGGGGTTCAGGTCGAAGTCAGACGAGGGCGCGGCCGGCCCCGCCAGCGCGCGCGTCAGGTCGTCAATCCGCATCGGGGGCGTCGCCCGGCGCGTCCGTCGCCTCGAACCCCAGCGTGGCGGGGTCGAACTCGTAATGCGCGCCGCAGAACTGGCAGTCGGCGGTGACGCGGCCATCCTCGGTGGTCATGTGCGCGATGTCCTTGGCGGAATAGATCGACAGGCTCTGGCGCACCTTGTCGGCCGAACACGAACAGCCGAAGCGCACCGGCTGCGGGTCGAAGACGCGCGGCCCCTCATCGTGGAACAGGCGCAAGAGCAGGTCGGTCGGCGCGACGCTGGGCCCGATCAGCTCCAGCTCCTCGGTCGTGTCGAGCAGGATGTTCGCACGGCGCCAGTTCTCGCCCGCATCCTCATCCAGGATGTCGGCCGCCGTCAGCAGCCCGCCCTCGCCCGTGGCGCCGTCCTTGGCGAAGGGCGAGGCCTTGGGCATGTGCTGCAGCATCACGCCGCCGGCGCGCCACCAGGTGTCGTCGCCGGGAGATTGCGACCGGCCATAGGCCAGCGCGAAGCGCGTCGGGATCTGCTCGGACTGCGCGAAATAGGTCTCGGCGCAGGCCGACAGGCTGCCACCGGCCAGCGGCGTGATGCCCTGATACGGCGTCATGCCCTTTCCCTGGTCGATCAGGATGGCAAAATACCCCTTGCCGACCAGGTCGAAGGGCTGCGCGCCGGCCTGCATCATCTCCTCCATGCGCGGCGCATCGAAACTGGCCCAGGCGCGGATGCGCGCGGGCTCCCCCTCGGCGGTTGGGCCGTAGTAGTCGGTCGCCAGCAGGCGGGCCGGTCCGTCGCCGCGCACCTGCAGCGACAGCTTCCAGCGCAGCTTGATCGTCTGTCCGATCAGCGCCGTCAGCAGCGCCATCTCGGCCACCAACGCCTCGATCTGCGCGGGGTAGTCATGCTGCGACAGGACGTCCTCCAGTACGCCATCCAGACGCGCCACGCGACCGCGGATGTCGCTGGCGTCGAGCTGGAAGGGCAGCACGGTGTCGTCCCAGAGATGGGTGGTGGCGTCGGTCATGGCGGGGTTCCTTCGCGTGGCCCGGCGGTCGTCGCGGCTTTCGATCCCGGTCCGGGGCTGGCATCAAGGCCCCCATATAGGCCCTGCCCCGCGAGGATAAACCCCATGACGCCCCGCTATGGCCGCCCGCCCCGGGCCGGCATCCGCTACCGACGCAGGCCGGGGGCCTACGCGATCCTGCTGCGAGGCGACGCGATCCTGCTGACGGTGCAGCAGAGCGGCGGGACGTCCGAAATCCAGCTCCCCGGGGGTGGCGTCGATGCCGGCGAGTCGCCGCGCCCCGCCCTGCTGCGCGAGATCAGGGAGGAGACGGGCCATTCCGCCGCCGTGATCCGCCGCCTGGGGGCGTTCCGCGATTTCACCTACATGCCCGAATACGACTGCCACGCCGAGAAGGTCTGCCATGTCTACCTGGCCCGACCCGGCCGCCGCCTGGGCCCCGCGACCGAGGCGGGGCACACGGCGCTCTGGCTGCCGGCCCGCGACGCGGTCGCGCAGCTGGTCAGCCCGGGCGCACGGCGGATGCTGGCCGGATACCTTCGCCGAAACGGGCGATGACCGGCGGATTGGTCGTCATGCGCGGCGGCCGACGCGCGCCTCCCGCAGGGGACCCCAAGGCCGGCGGGGCGCGATTGGCCGTCCGCCACGCCTCGGCCGCCACGGGCGCGGCCCCGATGGCGGATCGCGGGCGGGCCCGCGCAGATGCGCCCGGATGCAGAAGCCACCGGATCATGCTGCGCGGGCCCCGTCCGCATGGTCCACCCCGCCGTGCCGCAAGAGCAGCATGGAGATGTCGTCCTCGAACCCGTTGATGCCGGAATGGGCCTGCAGGGCCGCCTCGATCGAGTCGACCGCCGCCTCGGTCTCGGCGGGCATGTCGGAGACGAGCGCCATCAGCCCCTCTTCCTCCAGCATGTCGCCCCAGGTATCGGCGCATTCCGTCAGGCCGTCGGAATAGGCCAGGAACGCGTCCCCCGGCGCCAGCAGCGTCTCGACGCAGTCGAACCGGATGTCGGGCAGCAGGCCGACGGGCGGCCCGCCGTCGCCGACGCGTTCGACCCGGCCCGTGGTGCGGCGAACCAGCGGGTGCGGATGCCCCGCCTGGCAGAACCGCACCCGCCCCGTCCGCGTGTCGGCATAGGCCAGAACGGCGGTGAAATAGATGTCCGACGTCATCTCCTCCAGCATCAGGGCATTCAGGCGGGCCATCACCTCCTCGGGACCATGGACGCCGCGACCGTCGCGGCGGAATGCGATGTTGGCGCGCCGCGAGGTCCAGCTGAACAGGCCGGCCAGCCGCCCCGTCAGCAGCGCCGACGCGATCCCGTGGCCGGAGACGTCCAGCGAGTAGAGGCCGATCTCGTCGTCGGAGATTGGAAAATAGCCCACCAGGTCGCCCCCGATTTGGCCCGAGGTGATCAGCCGCAGCGACAGCTCCGACGCCCCCATCCAGCGATGCGGTTCCGGAAGGAAGGCGCGCTGCAGCTTTCGCGCCTCCGCCAGGTCGCGGTCGGTCGCGTCCTGGATCGCGCGCAGGTCGTCCAGCGTCGTGCGCACCTCGTGGTTGCGGTGCTGCAACGCCTCCTGCATGTCGAGGATCCGGCGACCAGTGTTGATCCGGGCGCGCAGCTCCGTCAGGTCGATGGGCCGGGTGACGAAGTCGTCGGCCCCGGCCTCCAGTCCGCGGGCCTTGGCGCCGCGGTCCGTCTCCGACGTCATCAGGATGATATAGGCATAGTCGTCGCGCGCGAGCTTGCGGAAGCTGCGACAGAAATCGGGTCCGTCCATGCCGGGCATCTGCCAATCGCTCAGGATCAGGCGTATGTCCGCGCCGTCATCCATCATGCAAATGAAAAGCGCCTGCGCCGCGTCGGACACCGTCACCACGTCCAGCCCCATCCGCGTCAGCAGCGCCGTCAGCAGATCGCGCTGCGCGGCGCTGTCATCCACCACCAGCGCGCGAAGTCGGGCGCGCGGCGATGGAAGGGTTGTGTCATCTACTGGTATCATCGAAGCCCGGACCGGTGGTTACCGCGTACAATCCCCGCCGGACCTTAAGTTTCGGTGAAGACGCCACTTTTTCCCGATCCGTCCGCATCAACGAAGTCTTTACCCCTGCCGTGGCAACAGGGTGCCATGATCGACCGCGACCGCATCGCCGAGCTGGAGGGGGAGATCGGGGCCGATGACCTGGCCCTGATCGCCCGGACCTATTTCGCCGAGGCCGAGGCGGCAATCGCCACCCTCGACGGAGATACGCCCCGGGAAAAGCGGCACCGCATCCTGCATTTCCTGCGCAGCGGCGCGCTCAACATCGGCTTCCGCGGAATGGCGGACGCGGCGGCGGGGGCGCGTTCCACGGGCGGGGCCGACATGCCGACCCATCTGCGCGCCGCCCTTTCCCGAACCCGGGCGGCGTTCCCGCCGGACCCTGACGCCTAGATCACCAGCTCGCCCAGAAGCGGGTCGCCCGTCAGGTCGCGCCAGGCGATGCCCAGCGCGTCCATGCGCCCCTCCAGCGCGGCGAAGCTGCCGGGCGGTCGCGTCTCGATCCCGATCAGGACGCTGCCGAAATTGCGTGCCGACTTCTTGAGGTACTCGAACCGGGCGATGTCGTCCTCGGGGCCCAGGATCTCCAAGAAATCGCGCAACGCGCCGGGGCGCTGCGGCATCCGCAGGACATAGTACTTCTTCAGCCCGGCAAAACGCAGCGCCCGTTCCTTTACGTCGGGCAGGCGTTCGAAATCGAAATTGCCGCCGGTGGTGACGCAGACCACGCGCCGCCCCTCGATCTCGGGGCCGAGGTCGCGCAGTGCATCCACCGACAGCGCGCCCGCCGGCTCCAGGACGATCCCCTCGGTGTTCAGCATCTCCTGAATGGTGACGCAGAGCCGGTCCTCGGGCAGGCGCAGCACATGTTGCGGGGGCACGTGGCGCAGGATGTCGAAGGGCCGGTCCCCGACCCGGGCCACGGCCGCCCCGTCCACGAAGCTGTCCAGCCGGTCCAGCGTGACGGGCTGCCCCGCCGCCAGCGCCGCCGTCAGGCTGGCGCCGCCCGCCGGCTCGACATAACGCATCTCGGGCACCGTGCCGCGCGCCCGGAAATAGGCCAGCATCCCCGCCGACAGGCCGCCCCCGCCCACCGGCACCACGATCAGGTCCGGCGCGGTCGACATCTGGGTCCGCATCTCGACCGCGACGGAGGCCTGCCCCTCGATCACGTCGGCGTCGTCGAAGGGCGACAGGAACTGCGCCCCGGCCTCGGCGCAGAAGGCCTTGGCCGCCGCGAGCGTGGCGTCGAAGAAGTCGCCCACCAGCCGGATCTCGACCCGGTCGCCGCCGAACAGGCGCGTCTTGTCGATCTTCTGCCCCGGCGTCGTGACCGGCATGAAGATCACCCCGTCCACGCCCAGGTGCCGGCACATCCAGGCCACCCCCTGGGCATGATTGCCGGCGCTGGCGCAAGCGACGCGGCCGCCATCCATCTTGCGCATCGCGTTGAACGCGCCGCGCAGCTTGTAGGAGCGGACGGGCGTCAGATCCTCGCGCTTGAGCCAGACATCGGCGCCGAACCGGTCCGACAGCCAGTCGTTGCGGGTGAGCGGCGTCTCGGCGAACACGTCGCGCATGGCCGCGGTCGCCGCCTCGGCCCGGGCGGCGAAGTCAGTCAAGGGGGCGTTTCTCGACAAAATGCCCATAGAGCGTCGACAGCACGCTGACCCCCAGCATCAGCAGCATCCAGCCAACGACCAGGCCATAGACCACGCCGATCACGCCCGTCCCCGCGACCCCGGTGCCGGCCCCGTCCAAGAGCGCGGGGATCTGCAGCAGGAACGAGATCACCCAGGTCATCACCGCAAGCAGGACGACCGTGCCCGAATGGCCCTTGGTGGCGTGCCAGGCCTCGCTCATCGTCATCGGCGCGCCGATGGCGCCGGCCGGCAGGATCAGGCCCAGCCGATACCCCACGACGATGGCCAGGATCGCGATGATCGGCGGGGCCAGCACCGGCAGGACCGGCACCAGCAGCACCGAGATCGCGACGGCGATGGCCAGGATCAGCAACCCCAGCAGGATCGAACGGCCGAGATAGCCCAGCATCAGCCCGCCCTGCGGCGGCGGAACCCAACCGTCGCTCCCTTCTGCCAGGAGGACATAGCGATGCCACGCGACCGCGATCCAAAGATAGACGAGGAGCTGGACCAGCCCGGAAATCAGGAAGGCGGACCAGAACCCCTCGGGCAGGTCCGGCACCTGGTCGGGGTTCGCCACCGGATCGAACGCCGCCAGTTGGGCCAGATCGACCGTCCCCACGAAGTAGATCGAGACGACCGCCAGCAACCCGTACGGCACGGCCGTCAGGCGCAGGGCCGCGCCCAGATTGTCGACGATCAGCGTGACCGCGCGTTTCAGAATGTTCCAGCTCAGCATGATCTTCGGGTCCCAACCTGTCTTGCGCCCGTGGTTAGGCCCAGCCCCCGCACACGTCAACGGCACCGGTGGGAACCGGCCTCCGCGCGCGTCGGTTGAACGGTTGGACATCAACCCGGCAACCGAAGGACACAAGATGCTGCGCAATTCCCTTCTCCTCTCCGCCGCCTGCCTCGGCCTGGCCGGCACCGCACTGGCCGACGCCCATGAGGGCCCCTTCGCCTCGGGCGAACTGGAATACGGCGAGGCGTATCTGGCCACCACGCTCCTGGGCACCCGCGTCCATGTCGCCGAGAAGGAGATCGCCCCCGGCGTGGCGCTCGCCGCCGGCACCGTCGACGAATGGGACGACATCGGCGAGATCGGCGACCTGATCATCGGGGTCGACGGCAACCTGCAATCGGTCGTGGTCGATGTGGGCGGCTTCCTTGGGATCGGGGAGCGCGAGGTCGCCATCAACTGGTCCGCCCTGCGCCCCGTCTATGAGGAGGACAACCTGCAGGAGTATTTCCTAGGCCTCAACGTCACCCGCGAAGAGCTGGAGGCCGCGCCCGAGGTCGAACGCATTCCCGCCGACTGACCTTGCAAGGGGGCCGGGCACCCGATGTCCGGCCCGTCTTGCGACGCATGCGGCAATGGCCTAGGCCCTCTGCCGAGATATCGGAGAGACCGCATGGACGCCCCCAAGAAAGTCGTGCTCGCCTATTCCGGCGGCCTGGACACCTCGATCATCCTGAAATGGCTGCAGACGGAATACGGGTGCGAGGTCGTCACCTTCACCGCCGATCTGGGCCAGGGCGAGGAGTTGGAGCCCGCGCGCAGGAAGGCCGAGATGATGGGCGCGACCTCCATCCACATCGAGGATCTGCGCGAGGAATTCACCCGCGACTTCGTCTTTCCGATGTTCCGTGCCAACGCGCTCTACGAAGGGCTTTACCTGCTGGGCACGTCCATCGCGCGGCCCCTCATTTCCAGGCGCCTGGTCGAGATCGCGGCCGAGGAAGGCGCCGATGCCGTCGCCCACGGCGCCACCGGCAAGGGCAACGACCAGGTCCGGTTCGAGCTGGCCGCCTATGCGCTCAACCCCGACATCAAGGTCATCGCGCCCTGGCGCCTCTGGGACCTGTCGAGCCGCACGAAGCTCATCGACTTCGCCGAGAAGCACCAGATCCCGATCGCCAAGGACAAGCGCGGCGAAGCGCCGTTCAGCGTCGACGCGAACCTCCTGCACACCTCTTCCGAGGGCAAGGTGCTGGAGGATCCGTCACAAGAGGCGCCCGATTACGTCCTGCAACGCACCACCCGCCCCGAAGACGCACCCGACACGCCGCAGACGGTCGAGATCACCTTCGAGCGCGGCGATGCCGTGGCCATCGATGGCGAGGCCATGTCCCCGGCCGCGATCCTGACGAAGCTGAACGAACTGGGCGGCAAGCACGGCATCGGCATCCTGGACCTGGTCGAGAACCGCTTCGTCGGCATGAAGTCGCGTGGCATCTACGAGACCCCCGGCGGCACGATCCTGCTGGAGGCGCATCGCGGAATCGAGCAGATCACGCTCGATGCGGGCGCGGGGCACCTGAAGGACTCGATCATGCCGCGCTATGCGGAACTCATCTACAACGGCTTCTGGTTCTCGCCCGAACGCGAGATGCTCCAGGCACTGATCGACAAGTCGCAGGAGCACGTCTCCGGCACCGTCCGCCTCAAGCTCTACAAGGGCAGTGCCCGCACCGTCGCCCGCTGGTCCGACCACTCGCTCTATTCCGAGGCGCATGTGACCTTCGAGGAGGATGCCGGCGCCTACGACCAGGCCGACGCGAAAGGGTTCATCCACCTCAACGCCTTGCGCCTGAAGCTGGTCGCGAACCGCAACAAGCGGGTCGGGGGATGAATTCGGCCGCAAAGGGGCGCATGCGCTGAGCCTTCCGCGCCTCGCCGTCACCTTCGCGATCTGCGTCGCGGGGGTGCTCCTGTTCCGCCTTGCCTCCCTGCCGCTGCCGTTTCTGCTCGGCCCGCTCTTCGCCTGTCTCGCCGCCGCCCTGGCGGGCCTGCGCATGGCAAGCTGGGCGCCGCTGACGGACACGATGCGCACGGTCCTCGGAGTCGCGGTCGGCGCCTCGCTCACCCCCGCCCTGATCGGCGCGCTGCCCGCCATGGCGCTCAGCCTGATGCTCGCGCCGCTCTTTTTGCTGGCGGCGGGCGCGGCGGGCTATCCCTACCTGCGCCGTATCTGCGGCTTCGACCGGGCCACCGCCTTCTACGCCGCGATGCCCGGCGGGCTGCAGGATATGCTCCTCTTCGGGGAGGAGGCCGGCGGCGACCCCCGCGCCCTTTCCCTCCTCCACGCGACCCGGGTACTGCTGATCGTCACCGTGGTGCCCGCGATCCTGGTACTGGCCTACGGCATCGACCTGACCGGCGCGCCCGGCGCGCCCGCCCGCGACATCGCCCCGTCGCAGATGGCGATCATGGTGGCCGCGGGCCTCGTCGGCTGGCGCGTGGCCAAACATGTCGGCCTGTTCGGCGCCTCCATCCTCGGGCCGATGATCGCGGCGGGCGCGCTCTCGCTCGCCGGCGTGATCCAGACCCGGCCCCCGGCCGAGGCCATCCAGGCCGCGCAGTTCTTCATCGGCCTCGTCGTCGGCGTGAAATATTCCGGCATCACCTGGGCCGAGGTGCGCCGCATCTTCGTCTCGGGCCTCGGCCATGGCCTGATCCTCGCCGCCATCGCCGCGATCTTCGCCGAGATCGTCGTCCTCGCCGACCTCGCCCCCCCGCTGGACGCGATCCTCGCCTTCTCTCCCGGCGGCCAGGCCGAGATGGCGATCATGGCTATCGTCGCCGGCGCGGACGTGGCCTATGTCATCGTCCACCATGTCACCCGCATCGTGATCGTCATCACCTGCGCGCCGCTGGTATTCCGGTGGCTGCGATAGGGTCGGGTTGGGGCGACGGCGTGCCTAATGCGGGCGGACGACAGCCCCGCGAGAGCCGGGGATGACGATCGAATTGATGCGACCAAGACCTGTTTGCGAACCGGTTGCGCGCGGATATCCCGAGACGTCCGGACTGGACGGCGGACGAAGACAGAGCCGACCCGTCGCGATCGCCTGTCGCAGTTCGCGCCTGTTCATCACTTCGCGCGCCGGCGGACCGTAAGCTCTCTCGATCTCGGAGGCCGTTCTCGCCCCCAGCAACCGTTGGTGCTGCGCCCGGATCGGCGGCGCGAGATCGAGGCCGGGCACCTTCTTGGTTTCCGGTCCGGGATAAAGGCTCTCGACCTGGGCCCCTTCCGCGAGAATGACTTCGTGGCGATCCAGAAACAGATTGAAGAACTCGACCTTGCGGATCCCTTCGGCGGACCGGATTGTTCCGCCATACTCTTCCGCGAGGTGTTTGGCCGACACGAAGACGTCCCGTCGAGCGGCTCCGGCCTTCACACGCACGACGACGCGATGCTGGGGTGAGAGCCGGATCCTTCGGTGGTTTCCTATCACCCCGGGATCGATATGGACCGGATGGAGCCCCCCCCCTTTCCGGGGCATGCGTGCGATGAACGCATGATCCAACGGATCGTCTGCGCGCCATGATCGACGGTCTCGACCGCATCGCCGACCGACAGGTCCTCGATCCGGTGGTAGCCTGACGAGGTCAGAATGCGGGTGCCACGCGCGATGCAGACGACCTGACCATATTCGAACGGCGTATCGCGGCTGTTCTGCACCGATGTGGTATAGGTCACCCCGTCGACGAGCGGCGCGCTGAAGGCGTAGACGTCGATATCGTCCTGGTTCTCGACTTCGTAGATGAAGATCGTCGAGCCGTCGCTGCCGGACAATTCACCCCATCGATCGGCGGCGACCCGGCCCGTCGATCCGACTGCGTTGCCGTCGGGATCGAAGAGCGTACCTGTTTCCCCGTCCGACCCTTCGTTGTCGGCGTTTGCCCCGCCGTCGCTGTTGGCGGAGTTGGTATCGGCGGACAGCGTGGTGGTATCGGCACCGTTGTCGACGACCTGCATCGTATACCAGGGCATCGTGGCCGCATCGTATGTGAACGTGCTTCCGGTGGTCGCGAATGTCCCGTTCGATCCAACCGTTCCACCGCCGGCAAGCAAATCGGCCTCGGTCAGGACCTGGATGTCATATATCGGCATGCTCGCAATTGCCCCCGCGTGATGCGCCAGTGATGCAAGCTCGGTATCGTCAGGGAGACCTGAATATCGGGTCAAACCGGGCCCTTGGCGATCGCAGAAAACACCCCGTCCATGGGCCCGCCTGACGTCCCCGTGATGAAACGTCATTGGCGCCCCCGGCGTTGCTTCGGCAAAGGAGATCCCATGTCCAAGCTACGCACCTTCCCCCTCCTCGCCCTTCCCCTATTCGCGTTCGCCGCGCCCGCGCAGGCCGAGACCGCCACCGTGGCCGGCGGCTGCTTCTGGTGCGTCGAGGCGGATTTCGAGAGCGTCGCCGGTGTCGGCGACGCCGTGTCGGGCTTCACCGGCGGGACCACGCCCGACCCCGAATATCGCGCCTCGGGAGATCATATCGAGGCGGTCCGGATCCCCTTCGACGAGGACGTGATCGATTATCGCCGGATCCTCGACCTGTTCTTCCGGTCGATCGACCCGCTGGACGCCGGCGGGCAATTCTGCGACCGGGGCCGGGAATACACGACCGCCATCTTCGTCGACGGGCCCGAACAGCGCGCCGTGGCCGAGGCCGCCAAGGCCGATGCCGAGGCTACGCTGGGTCGCGAGGTGGTCACGCCGATCCTCGATGCGGGCGAATTCTATCCCGTGGGCGACTATCACCAGGACTACTACAAGTCCAACGAGCGGCTGGCCTTCTCCTCCGTCGGCCTCGCCGTGCCCAAGAAGATCGCCTACAAGCGTTACCGCGAAGGCTGCGGCCGTGACGCGCGGGTCCGCCAGATCTGGGGCGACGCGGCACCGTTCGCCAAGTGAGGCACGCGCCCTAGCGCCGCTTCCACCCGCGCCGCGCACCCGGCGTCTTTGAATGGAAATCGGCCGGCCGCTTGCGGATCCAGGCGATGAACCTCGCCAGGCGCGGATGCGTGCGCAGCTTCTCGGGCGTGTTCCAGAGGCGCGCCAGCTCGGCCTCGGATGCGCTGGCATGGATCTCGTTGTGGCAGATCTGGTGGACCAGCACGACCGGCCCGCCCTTGCCGCCGCGCAGCTTCGGGATCAGGTGATGCAGGCTCTGCGGCGTTCCCGGCAGCACGGGCCGCTCGCACAGGGCGCAAGGGGGGTGTTCGGCATCGTCCCGGTCTGACATGGGATCGAGGATGGACCGGAGCGACCGCAAGGCAAGGATCGCCGTGATCGGCGCGGGCCCCGCCGGCCTGATGGCGGCCGAGATGGCCGCGGACGTTGCCGAGGTGCATGTGTTCGACCGCATGCCCAGCCCGGCGCGCAAGTTCCTGATGGCCGGCAAGTCCGGCCTGAACATCACCAAGCTCGAAACCGGCTTCGCCAATCGCCTGCCATCGGCACTTGCGCCGATGATCGAGGCGTTCGGGCCGGACGACATTCGCGACTGGATGCGGGGGTTGGGGCAGTCCTCCTTCGTCGGCTCCACCGGGCGGGTCTTTCCCGACGCGATGAAGGCGTCCCCGCTGCTGCGTGCATGGCTTTCGCGACTGGCGGAACAGGGCGTCACGCTTCACCGCCGCATCCGCTGGACGGGGTGGCAAGGGGACGCGCTGACCTTCGACGGGCATCCGTCCGAACGGTTCGATGCTACCGTGCTGGCCCTGGGCGGTGCGAGCTGGCGGCGGCTGGGATCGGACGGCGCATGGGCCGAGTGGGTGCCCGACACCGCGCCCTTCGCGCCCTCGAACGTGGGCTTTCGCGTTGACTGGTCTCCGCATATGGCGCGCCATTTCGGGGCCGCGGTCAAGAATGTGGGCCTGCGGGTCGGGGGCGAAACCCATCGCGGCGAATTCGTCGTCACCCGCACGGGGATCGAGGGTGGTGGCCTCTACCCCCTGACCCCGCAGTTGCGGGAGGGCGCGCCGCTGACACTGGACCTGAAGCCCGATCTGGCCATGGAGGAAATCCGCGCCCGGCTGTCGCGCGGCGGCAAGGACAGCCTGTCGAACCGGCTGCGCAAGGCCCTGCGTCTCGACCCGGTGCAGATCGCGCTTCTGCAGGAATTCGGCCGCCCGTTTCCCGACGATCTCGCGCCCCGGATCAAGGCGCTGCCGGTCCCGCTCCGGGGGCCGCACCCGCTGGACGAGGCGATCTCGACGGCCGGCGGCCTGCGCTTCGACGCGCTGGACGACACGCTGATGCTGCGGCGACGTCCGGGCACCTTCGCGGCCGGCGAGATGCTGGATTGGGAGGCGCCGACGGGCGGCTACCTGCTGACCGCCTGCCTGGCCACGGGGCGCTGGGCCGGACGCGCGGCGGCCGCCTGGGTTCAGCGATAGCGATCCATCCAGCCCAGGCTAGCATCGGTATCGCCATCGGGCTTGTATTCCGCGCCCAGGGGCTCGTCCCAGCCCAGCCGCGCGATCTCGGCGAAGACATGATCGTAGGCCAGTTCGCCCGCGTCCGGTCCGCCGCGCGCGGGCACGCCGGCGAACTGGATGTGGCCGATCACCGGCAGGCAGTCGCGCAGCTGCCGTGTCAGGTCGCCGCCCATGATCTGCAAATGGTAGCAATCGAACATCAACTTGACGTTCGGGCGGTCCGCGGCGGCAATGATTTCGCGCGCCTGGCCGGAGGTCGAAAGGAAATAGCCGGGCGCGTCGTGACGGTTCAGCGGCTCGATCAACACCGTCAGCTCCGGCGCCCGATCGCAGGCAAACCGCAGGTTGCGCAGGAACGCTTCCTGCGCCGCGACGCCCTCGGCGAAGCCGGCCATGACATGGACGGCACCGGCGCCAATGTCACGCGCGTAATCCACGGCCTGGACGATCGCCGCGCGCGCCTCCTCCTCGCGTCCCGGCAGGGCGGACAGGCCGTTGCCCTCGCCCTTGACGGTGTTCACGCCCAGGGCCGGCAGGCCGGTCTCCTCCAGTGCGGCGCGCAGGTCGGCAGCGGGCGTGTCGTAGGGCCAGTGAAACTCCACCGCGTCGAAACCCGCCGCCGCGGCCGCCCGCACCGCATCGGGCAGCGACCGGTCGGTCCAGAGAAACCCGAGATTTGCCGAGAACTTCATGCGTCCCACTCCACATCGAACCGGTCAACCACGTCGCGCACCTGGCCGCCGGTCAGGGCCCGGGGCGACAGGCCACGCGTCAGCAGCGCGAGGCGCGCCGTGGCCTCCAACTCCTCGATGGCGTTGCAGGCCGCCTCGACATCGCGGCCGGCCACGACCGGGCCGTGATTGGCCAGCATCACCGCCGATCGCTTGCCCGCCAGTCCCCGCACCGCCGCGCCCATGGCCGGATCGCCCGGCAGGAAGAACGGCAAAAGCGGGACCCGCCCCAGCAGCATGATCGCATAAGGCGTGTGCGGCGGCAGGAAGTCCTCGCCCGGATCCTCCAGCAGCGACAGCGCGACGGAATGGCACGAATGCAGGTGCACCACGGCCCCCGCCGTCGACCGCGTCTCGTAGAAGGCCGCATGCAACGGCATCTCCTTGGTCGGACGGTCGCCGCCCAGATGCCGTCCCTCTGCGTCGAACCGCGCCAGGCGCGCCGGGTCCAGCCGCCCGAAACTCGTCCCCGTAGGTGAAACCAGCAGCCCGCCATCCTCGCATCGGGCCGAGATGTTGCCGGTGGAGCCATGCGTCAGACCCCGCAGGTAGAGGGACTCGGCCAGTCGGCACATGGTCTCGCGCAGCCGAGCCTCGGCCGTCACGACGCCTCGCCCGGCAGCGCGACACCCGCCTGCGCGGCATAGACCTTGGCGATGGCCGCATCGTCTTCGCCGCCCAAGCCCATCTCGACGGCGCGGCGGAATCCGTCCAGCGCCGCCTGCATCATCGGCAGATCGATACCTGCCGGCGCCGCGATATCGGCCGCGATGCCCAGATCCTTGATCCAGATGTCGACGGCCGAGCGGGGCGTATAGTCGCCATCGCGGACATGCGGACCCCGATTTTCCAGCATCCAGGACGTGCCCCCGCATTGCGGGATGACTTCCAGGAACCTCTCGGGGTCGATGCCCTGCGTCATTCCGAACACCATCGCCTCGGCCATGGTGGCGATATGGGTGCCGGCCAGCACCTGGTGCACCGCTTTCATCGCGCTGCCGGCCCCGACCGCATCGCCCATTTCGAAGACGGTCCGGGCCATCGCGTCCAGGGCAGGGCGCGCCGCGGCGAAGGCCGCCGCCGACCCGCTCGCCATTATGCTCAGGTCACCGGCTGCGGCCCGTGCCGCCCCGCCCGAAATCGGCGCATCCAGGTAATGCACCCCCCGCGCCGCGCAGTCATCGGCCATCGCTCGCGCGAAGTCCGGTGGTACGGTTGCGCAGGCGACGACCACGGCGCCCTGGGTCAGCTGGGGCAGGATCTCGGCCAGGACGGCCTCGGTCTGCGCGGCATTCAGGACGACGACGATCGCCGCCTCCATCTCGGACGGGACCAGGTCGGCTGCCCCGTCCAGCGTCACCCCGCGCGGGTCGAACCCCGCCACGGAATGCCCGGTACGGATCAGCGATTGCGCCATCCCCGAACCCATCGAGCCCAGGCCCCAGACACCGAGTTTCATTGCGTCTCCTCCCACCGCATGGCGCGGGCGAAGGCGGGCCGGTCCCGCATCCGCCGCAGGTGATCCAGGATCGCGGGCGCCAGGTCCAGCTTCAGGCCCCGCGCCCAACCGGCGCAATGGGCCAGCAGGATATCCACGACCGTGGGGGCATCCCCGACCGCGAACGCGCCATCCATCAGCCGCGCCAGCGCGCCCGAATTCTCGCTCACCTGCCATTTGAAGGTGGGCTTCGCCGCTTCGACGCGTCGATCCTCCGGCAAGCCGAAGCTATGTTGCGCGATTGCCCAGAGCGGGGCGTCCAGCATCTCCAGCACCGCGTTGGCGAAGGCGTCCTGCCGCGCGCGGTCCAGCGTGCCGGGGGCATGGGTGAAGGCCGCGTGCCGATCCGACAGATAGGCCATCTGCGCCACCGAATCGAGAATGACACCGCCCTCCGCCTCGAGGATCGGGACCTTGGCCAGCGGGCTGAGCGCGGATGCCTCGGGCGAGCGCGGCATGACCGAGACATAGTCGTAGGGAACGCCCAGTTCCTCCAGCAGCCAAAGGGGGCGCATGGTCCGGCTTCGGACGCGGCCGTGAAGTCTGTACATCCTGGTCTCCCGCATGTGCACGCCCGCCGGGGGCGTCAGGTGCGGGCCATCATCGCCAGCCGGATCAGCGCCCGCTCCGTCACCGCCATCTGAGGCGCCCGCGACGCGGAACGCAAGGTCAGGTCGGTCTCCATCAACACGTCGAGCGCCGCCTCCAGCCGCCGTGCGCCCCAACCCCGGGCCTGCCGCTCCATCGCATCGCGCCGCGGCCCGAAGACCGGCGGGCGCAGGCCGCCGACCCCGCCGCCGACCGCCGCCGCATGCAACTGCTGGAAATGGCGCGTGGCGAAGATGATCAGCGTGACCGCCGCGACGCCCTGCCCGCCCAACCGCTGCATCAGCGGGCCAATCGCGGCGGCGCGCCCGTCGGCGGCGGCGGCGATGACCTCGTCCGTCTCGGCGTCGATCGTGGCCGGCGCCATCAGGGCGACCGCTTCAGGCGTCACCGCTTCGTCGCCGGCATAGAGCGCGATCTTGGTCAGCGTCTGCCGGAAATCGCCGGGATCCAGCGTGCGGGCCAGCGCCTCGACATCCTGCCTGGCCTCCTGCGTCAAGGTCAGGCCCTCGGCGGCGATGGCGGCCTCGATCTCCTCGCGCCCCATCGGCTCGTCATAGAGCGCGACGGCCACGGCCTTCGCATGCCCCTCGAACGCACGGCGAAGCTTCGACGTCTTCTTCAACGCGCCCGCGGTGACGACCAGCGCCGCGTCGCCTTCCGACCACGCCTCCAGCGCCGCCACGAGAGGCGCCGACTGCGCCTCGGTCACGCCGTCGACGAAGACGACGCGAGGCCCCGGAAAGAACCCTATCGCCCTGAGCGCGTCGATCGCGGCGGTCGGGTCGGCCTTGGCCTCGGCCCCCGTCATCCGGGTCAGGCGCATCTCCTCCTCGGCCTGCGGGCCGGCCAGCGCGGCGATCAGCTCCTGCCGGCGCAGCGCCACGCGCATCGCGTCGGCCCCGTAGATCAGCGCGCCGGCCGTGCCGGGGTCGGGCCGGGCGAAGAACTTCGCCGCCGCGGCACCCTTCAGGTTCATCGCGTTAGCGCGGGCGCATCCGCCAGAAGGCGCGTCACCACCTTGTCGGCCAGGATGGTGGCCAGCCGCCGCTGCGCATCACGCTCCGATTCCTGCGTCGAGATCGTGGAGCCGGTGGCCGAGTAGGACACGAACGACGTCTCCTGCCCCCGCAGCGCGACGGCATCGCTGCCGGCCGGCGCCAGGGTCCAGTCGATCACGCCCTCGATGCTGAAGCGGGTGATGTTGTTCGACCCGTCGATGGCCAGCCCCTCCTCGACGGTGGCGATGCTGTAATCCAGGTCGAACCGGGTCGCGGCGGGCTTGCCCAACCGGTCCTCGATCTGGCGGACGAAGGCGTAGGCCAGGTCAGTGTCCGGCGCGGTCGCGCGGACGGCACCCCTGAGCGGCAACGCCTCGCCCTGCGGCCCGTAGACCGGCGTGAACCCGCAGCCACCAAGCAGCACAAGCGCCGCCAGAACGGACAAGGCCCTAGACCACCACATTTACGATCCGCCCCGGCACCACGATCAGCTTGCGCGGCGCACCACCGTCCAGCGCCCGCAGCACGACCGTATCCGCCATCACCTGCGCCTCCACGCCGGCCCGATCCAAGTCCTTGGGAACGGTGATCTCGGACCGCTTCTTGCCGTTGATCTGAATGGGCAGGGTGACGCTGTCCTCGACCAGCAGGGCCGGATCGGCCTCGGGCCAGGGCGCGAGCAGCACGAAACCCTCGCCGCCCATCATCGACCATACCTCCTCGGCCAGATGCGGCGTCATCGGGGCCATCAGCTGCGCCAGAACCTTCATCGCGTCGCGCCGCGCATCCGCGCCCGCGTCCGAGCGGTGGAGCGTGTTCGTGAATTCATAGAGCTTGGCCACGGATTTGTTGAACGCGAACCCGTCGATGCCCTCGGTCACCTCGGCGATGGCACGGGCCGCGGCGCGCGCCAGGTCGGCATCGGCGCCGTTCGCCGGGCGGTCGGCGCGGGCGATGTCCTCGGCCAGGCGGTGGACGCGGCGCAGGTGCTTGTGCGTGGCGTCGGCCCCGGCGGCGGTCCATTCGACATCGCGTTCGGGCGGGCTGTCGGACAGGACGAACCATCGCGCCGTGTCGGCGCCGTATTGGGCGATGATGTCCTGCGGATCGACGACGTTCTTCTTCGACTTGGACATCTTGGCCGAGGGGATGACCTCGACCGCCGTTCCGTCCTTCAGCGTCCGCACACCGTCGGGTTTCAGGACCGTCTCCTCCGGCAGGTGATAGACCGGGCGGCCGCGATCGTCCCGCGTCTGATAGATGGCATGCGTCACCATGCCTTGCGTGAAGAGCGCGTTGAACGGCTCCTCGGTGCCCTGTGGCAGGTGGCCGGTGCGGACCATCGCGCGGGCGAAGAAACGGCTGTAGAGCAGGTGCAGGATCGCGTGCTCGACCCCGCCGATATACTGGTCGACGTTCATCCAGTAGGCGGCGTCGTCCAGCTTCGTCGGCGTGTCCGCATCGGGCGCGGTGAAACGCGCGAAGTACCACGAGGAATCCACGAAGGTGTCCATCGTGTCGGTCTCACGCCGGGCCGGGCCGCCGCATTTCGGACAGGTCGTGTCGGCCCAGGTCGGGTGGCGGTCCAGCGGGTTGCCCGGCACGTCGAAGCTGACATCGTCGGGCAGGCGGACGGGCAGGTTCTCCTTGGCCTCGGGGACCACGCCGCAGGCGTTGCAATGGACGACGGGGATGGGACAACCCCAATAGCGCTGACGGGAAAGGCCCCAGTCGCGCAGGCGGTACTGGGTCTTGCCGGTGCCGATGCCCTGGCTCTCGGCCCAGTCGATCGTGGCGTCGATGGCCTCCTGGCCGGTGGCATCGGTCACGCCGGCGGGCTGATCGAGCCAGCGGACACGCTCGGTCTTGGGGGGCACGAAGGCCTCATGGCTTACGCGCGTGTCGTCGTCCATCGCCACGAAGGTGTCGATCACCGGCAGGTCGTACTTGCGCGCGAAATCCAGGTCGCGCTGGTCATGGGCCGGGCAGCCGAAGATCGCGCCGGTGCCATACTCCATCAGCACGAAGTTCGCGACCCAGACCGGCAGCGTGCCGCCCAGCGGATTGTCCACCGTCAGTCCCGTGTCATAGCCGCGCTTCTCGGCCGTCTCCAGCGCCTCCTCGGTGGTGCCGCCGCGGCGGACGTCGGTGGCGAAGGCGGCGAGGTCGGCATCCTCCCCGGCCAGCGCCTTCGCCAGCGGATGCTCGGGCGCGATGGCGATGAAGGACGCACCGCGAAGCGTATCGGGGCGGGTCGTGTAGACCGCGATGCCGTCGTGGCCGTAGGCCGGCGCCGACAGCGGGAACGTCATCCGCAGCCCCCGCGACTTTCCGATCCAGTTCTCCTGCATCAGGCGAACCTTTTCGGGCCAGTCCTCCAGCCGGCCCAGCCCCTCCAGCAGGTCCTCGGCCATGTCGCTGATGGCGAAGGCCCATTGCGTCAGCTCGCGCCGCTCGACCTCGGCACCCGAGCGCCAGCCGCGGCCGTCGATCACCTGTTCGTTGGCCAGAACGGTCATGTCGACCGGGTCCCAGTTGACCACCGCCGGCTTGCGATAGACCAGACCGGCATCGAGCATGTCGAGGAACAGCGCCTGCTGCTGGCCATAATACTCGGGGTCGCAGGTCGCGAACTCGCGCGACCAGTCGATCGACAGGCCCAGCGGCTTCATCTGGCCGCGCATCGTGTCGATATTGGCGTAGGTCCAGTCCTTGGGGTGGCCGCCGCTCGCCATCGCCGCATTCTCGGCCGGCATCCCGAACGCGTCCCAGCCCATCGGATGCAAGACGCTGAAGCCACACGACATCTTGTAGCGCGCGATGACGTCGCCCATCGTGTAGTTGCGCACGTGACCGATATGGATGCGCCCCGACGGATAGGGAAACATCTCGAGCACGTAGTATTTCGGCCCCTCGCCGCGTCGGGCGGTGAAGACGTCGGCGCCGGTCCAGGCCCGCTGCCACTTCGCCTCGATCGAGGTCGGATCATAGCTCATGTTCAAGTCCCTCGGGCCGCCACGCGCCCCGGTCGGGACGTGGCGTTTGAATGTCAGAGGCCGCCGTCGCGGATGCGCAACTGCCGGGCGCGGGTCAGGATCGCGTCCTCGATCGCGCGCTGCGTGTCGCGGCTGACGGCGCCGCCGCGGGTGCGCAGCGCGACGTTCAGGCTGCGCGCGTCGAGCGCCGGGTCCTGCACCAGGACCGTCGCCTGATAGGCGCGCCCGCCACCGGGCGGGGTGCCGTAGCCGAACTGGATCACGCCCGAGAACGGATCGGCGTTCTGCACCGGCAGGAACGACAGCACGTCCAGCGACGCCGCCCAGAGGTAGCGGTTCACCTCCAGCGTCGTGTTCGGGTCGTCGCGATTCTCGAACAGGTCGAAAAGCGATGACCGGTTGGAGGTGCGCTGCGCCTCGCGCCGGATGGTCAGCGGGTTCTCCTGCGCCGCGATCCTCTCCTCGCGGGTCTGGCCGAACACGGTGCCATCGCCGCAGCCTGCCAGGGTCAGGGCCACGGCCATCGTCGCCATCCCCCGCATCATTGCAGCCTTACGCATCCTTGGTCCCCCGATCGCACCGTCTAGTCGCGCCCTGACTAGCCCATGCGCGGGCCCGCGAACAAGACGTGCTGGGCCGCCCCGGCAACAGTCGGATGCCAACCTTGGCGCGACTTGGGCGGGTCCGGCATCACTGTGGCACGAAAGCACCATGGATCGGGCGAATTCCGGGCCGACCCCGCCCGTTTCGTTGCGGGACTCAGCCCGATGGTGGAAACGACATCTACGCCCAACGCGATTCCCGTGGTGGGGACGACTGAAACACGAGGGAAATCATGAAAAAAGTTCTCCTTACCTCGACCGCTCTGGTTGCCTTCGCCGGCGCCGCGCAAGCCGAGGTCCTCATCACCGGTAACGCCGAGATGGGTATCTACAACTCCGACGGTCACGCCAACGACAACGGCGGCGACACCGAGTTCTTCCAGGACGTCGACGTCGACTTCACCCTGACGGGTGAGACCGATGGCGGTCTGGCCTTCGGTGCCAACGTCGATCTCGACGAAGCCGGCAACCTCGGCGACGAAGATGAGAACCAGGGCGTCGACGTCTTCATCTCCGGCAGCTTCGGCACGCTGACCCTTGGCGACACCGACGGTGCGCTGGACTGGGCCCTGACCGAGGTCGCGTTCAACAGCGGCTCCATCAACGACGACGAGACCGAGCACGCCGGTTACAACGGCAACTCCGGCCTCGACGGCACGTTCGACGGCCAGATCCTTCGCTACGACTACTCGTTCGGTGACTTCGGCGTTGCCGTGTCGGCCGAAATCGACGACAGCGACGACAACGACAGCGACCCGATCCTCGGCCTGGGCTTCAAGTACCAGTTCGACTTCGGCGCCAACACCGTCGGCGTCGGCATCGGCTACCAGGCCACCGACATCGACGACTCGACGCCGCTGGGCATCGACTCCGGTGACTGGGAAGCGATCGGCGCCTCGATCAACGGTGGCTTCGGCGACTTCCAGGCCGGCCTCAGCTTCCTGACGGTCGATGCTCCGACGGACGTGAATTCCTACGACCACATCGGTGTGGGCGTTGGCTTCTCCTCGGGCGCCATCTCGCTGTCGGCCAACTACGGTGAGTTCGACTACGACGCCGGCGAAGACTCCGACGGTTACGGTCTGTCGGCCGGTTACGACCTCGGTGGCGGCGCGGCGATCCAGCTGGGCTACGCCAACGGCGACGAGCGTGGCACGGACGAGGACTCGTTCTCCTTCGGTGTCAGCATGAGCTTCTGATCCAACCGGATCAGCACTTCGGGAGAGAGCGGGCCTTGCGCCCGCTCTTTTCTTTTTGTCCTCTGACGCCCCGCCCACCTTTCGCGCCCGAGGTCGCCGATGTCCCTGCCCACGATCACCGCACGCATCGCCGACGCCTGCACACGCGCCGGGCGCAGCCCCGCCGAGGTGACCCTGATCGCGGTGTCGAAGGTCCAGCCCGTCGAACGGGTCGAGGCGGTCCTGGCCGCCGGCCACCGCATCTTCGGCGAGAACCGCGTGCAGGAGGCCGAGGGCAAATGGCCGGCCTGGAAAGCCGCGCATCGGGGGATTGAGCTGCATCTGCTGGGGCCGCTTCAATCGAACAAGGTCCGCCCGGCCCTGGAGTTGTTCGACGCCATCCACTCGGTCGACCGGCCCAAGCTCGTGCGCCGCATCGCCGACATCGCGCAGGAGACCGGACGCTGCCCCGACCTGTTCGTCCAGATCAACACCGGGGCGGAGCCGCAGAAGGCCGGCCTGCCCCCGGCCGAGGCCGATGCCTTCATCCGTAACATGCGGGCGATGGATGTGCCCCCCGCGGGGCTGATGTGCATCCCGCCCGTGGACGAGGCGCCCTCGCTTCACTTCTCGCTTCTGGCGAAGATCGCCGCGCGGAACGGGCTCGCCGGCCTCAGCATGGGCATGTCCGCCGATTTCGAGGAGGCGATCGCCTTCGGTGCCACCCATGTCCGGGTGGGCTCGGCGATCTTCGGGGAACGCGTGGCGGGCTAGACCACGATCAGCCGGGTACCTGGCTGTACATGCCGGGCGATCCAGCGCAGGTCGCCCGGATCGAACGCGACGCAGCCTTCGGTCGGATAGCCCGGCCGGCGCCAGCGATGCACGAAAATGGCCGACCCGCGCCCCGCCCGCGCCACAGGCCAGTTCCAGTCGGTCAGCAGCACGAGATCGTAGAGCGGGTCGGCCCGTCGCAGACGCTCGGCAGAGGCGGCGAAGGGTGCGCGCACAGCGTGGTTGTAGGCCGCCGCGCCGGGATCGTCGCACCACAGGTCCCGCGGTCCGATCGGCCGGGCCCATCCCACCGGCCGCGCCATCCGGTCGGGGCGATAGAGCAGGCCCACGATCCGATGTACGCCACGCGGCGTCGCACCGTCGCCCTCGCGCTTACAGCCGGTAGTCCCGCCGCGCCCGATCACGCAGGCGAAACGCCGACCGCGAAACCGCACGCCCGTGGGGATCACGACCAGATCCCCGGTCGTCGTGTTCGGGATGTTCCGATCTGAACCTTGCCCGACCGTCACTCCAGATGGCCGGACTTGATGCGTTTGACGTCCAGATAGGCGGCGTTCTCGGGCGTCAAACCGACATGCAACGGCACGCGTTCGGTCACCTCGATCCCTTGTGCGGCCATCATGGCCAGCTTGCGGGGGTTGTTCGTCATCAGGCGGACCGCGTCGATCCCCAGCCGCCGCAGGAGGCCGGCGCCCAGACGGAAGTCGCGCTCGTCATCCTCGAAGCCCAGCCGATGATTGGCCTCGACGGTGTCGAAGCCCTGGTCCTGTAGGTCGTAGGCGCGCATCTTGTTGGCCAGCCCGATGCCCCGCCCCTCCTGGTTCAGATAGAGGAGCACGCCGCCCCCCGCGGCGGCCATCGCGTCCATCGCGGCGTGCAGTTGCGGGCCGCAATCGCATTTCAGCGAGCCGAGAACATCGCCGGTGAAGCAGGCCGAATGCAGCCGCGTCAGCACCGGTCGCGCGCGGTCGATCGTGCCGATCTCGACGGCGTAATGCTCCTCGCCGCCGCCCTCCTCGCGGAAGACATGGACCCGACCCCTGGAATGGGCCGCCATCGGCAGCCGGGCCGCGGCCACCGGCAGGGGCGCGATCCCGGGCGCGTCCTGCGTGAGCGACGGCAGGCGGGTCACCCCCTGAGGTGCGGGGGCCGCCACGCCCACCACCGCCGGCAGCAGATGCGCCGCCTTCGCCAGCGCGATGCCCGCCCGCCACGGCGCCGCATCGCCGTCGCGCAGCGTCCGCAGCGGCCCCTTCATCGGAACGCGCAGATCGTCGGCCGGGTCGGCCACCGCACGCAGCCAGGCCGCATCCGCATCTTCGGGCACCACGATGCGCGCCACTTCGCCGTCATAGGCCCGCGCCTTCAACGTCTCGGCGCGGCGGCCCGACACCGCCAGCGTCAGCGCGCCCTCGGCCCGCATCGCCGCCAGCCGACCCGCCGGCAGCGCCTCGACCGACGCCAGAAGGATATCGCCCACCGCCACCGGCAGCCCGACGCGCAGGTCGGCGCGCGCACGGGCCACGAGTTCGGACGGCGTCGGTGCAAGCATGAGGCGTGAGATCCTGTAACAATCGTCCCGGGGTATCGGGCCCCGGCCTTCACTTATGAAACATTTCACCGCTTGGCGACACGTCGCCGTGAAACCGCCCGCCCGGACTTCCCTGATCGCGGCCATGCAGGCACCAATAGGGCAACGAACAGACCGGAGACGACCCGATGGCGAACCTCAAGAAGATCCTGCTGGTAGATGACGATGACGATCTGCGCGACGCGCTGGCCGAGCAACTGGTGATGACCGAGGATTTCGACGTGTTCGAGGCTGACTCGGGCGCGACCGGCATGTCGCGCGCCAAGGAACAGCTCTACGATCTGATCGTCCTCGACGTAGGCCTGCCGGACACCGACGGGCGCGAGCTGTGCCGCCTGATGCGCAAGCAGGGCGTCAAGTGCCCGATCGTGATGCTGACCGGCCATGACACCGACAGCGACACGATCCTGGGGCTGGATGCCGGGGCGAACGACTACATCTCCAAGCCGTTCAAGTTCCCCGTCCTGCTGGCCCGCATCCGCAGCCAGCTGCGCACCCATGAGCAATCCGAGGATGCGGTGTTCGGCCTGGGGCCCTACACGTTCAAGCCGGCGATGAAGATGCTGGTGACTGAGGACGACCGTAAGATCCGCCTGACCGAGAAGGAGACGAACATCCTCAAGTTCCTCTACCGGGCGGGCGACGGCACTGTCGCGCGCGACGTGCTGCTGCATGAGGTCTGGGGCTACAACGCCGGCGTGACGACCCACACGCTCGAGACGCATATCTACCGCCTGCGTCAGAAGATCGAACCCGATCCGTCGAACGCGCGGCTCCTCGTCACGGAAAGCGGGGGATACCGACTGATGGCGTGACCGCTATGTCACAGGACATCGCGATTGTTGCCGCGGCGCAGATTAACCTTACGTTAACTTTCGTCTGTCATTAGATTCAAAACACACCGGGCATCGGCGGATCTTCCGATGCAACCTCCCTGTTGGACTCGCCCGGGCTTCGTGCCCGGGTTTTCTTTGACATTCCGTCCTTCGCAGAGGCCCGACGCCCCTCGCTTCGACGGCCGACCGGCGATCGTTTCGGGGGGTCCGGGACATGGCGTCCCCTTCTGCGTTATCGTGGTCACGGACCGGACGAAGGCGCATGGCATGACCGATGGCTTCACCGAATTTCTGGACCGTGCGCAAGCCTTCTACGGCCAGCTTGCCGCGAACAATTCCCGCGACTGGTTCGAGCCGCGCAAACAGGGCTGGAAAGACGACATCGAGGCGCCGGCCAAGCTGTTGTCGGAGATCATGGCCGAGGAGATCAGCCGCATCACCGGCGACGCCCATATCCCCAAACTGTTCCGCATCCATCGCGACGTGCGCTTTTCCAAGGACAAGGCGCCCTACAAGACCATGCTGGCGATGACCTGGACGACTGCGGATGCCGATGACCTGGCGCCGGCCTTCTATTTCGGTATCCGGCCCGAGGACACATTCGTCGGTTGCGGGACGCCCGGTTTCGACAAGGACGCGCTGACCCGATACCGCACCATGGTCGACCGCTGGGGCGACCGATTGGCCGCGATCATCGACGACAGCGGCGGCCATCTGGCGCAGATCGGGCCCGCGCCGCTGAAACGCGTGCCCCGGCCCTATTCCCCCGACCACCCCCATGCTGAGTTGATGCGCCGCAAGTCGCTGGCTCTCGGCATGCCGCTTCCGCCGGGGTGGCGCGACACGGGCGACGGGCTGGTCGCCGCCCTCACCGACCGGGTCGAGGCGTTGATGCCGTTCCGCGACTTCCTGGCCGAACGGCTCTAGCTACGCTCCCGGATAAGGGTCGCCTGCCTGCCCGGATCGCGCCCGCCGGTCGACGACGCGTCACGGACCCTCGCCGGCATCGAACCTCCGACCATGGTAGCAGCGCGTCACGTTCGCGATCCCCACGGCGTCCGTCGCGCAGGTGCCGCGTCTGTCTTCGCAACCCGTACCGCCTCAGGCATTAACCTGACCTTCGGAACCCCTTCCAGACGACATCCCGACATGGACGTCCGGCCCCATGGCGCGGCGGGCGCCGACACGCCCGGGGCGGCAGGCGGCGCGAGGCGTATCGAAAATCGTCGGCGCGGCGCGCGTACGGGGGGTGCGCATCCGGTGGCCATGCTAAAAGCCTGCGAATCCCGAACGTCGGAGCGCGCATGCCTTTCACCCTCGCCACCTGGAACATCAACTCGGTCCGCCTGCGCGAAGACCTGGTTCTGCGCTTTCTGCGCGAGGAGGAACCGGACGTCCTGTGCCTGCAGGAATGCAAGTCCCCGGTCGAAAAGATTCCGCGCGAACAGTTCGATAGCCTTGGCTACACCCATATGGTCGCGCGCGGACAGAAGGGCTACAACGGTGTGGCGATCCTGTCGAAGCTGCCCATCACGGAGGTTTCGGCCCATGACCATGCGAATCTCGGCCACGCCCGGCACATCGCGGGACGGCTGGAGAACGGCGTGGTGATCCACAATTTCTACGTCCCCGCCGGCGGCGATATCCCGGACCGCGAGATCAACGAGAAGTTCGGACAGAAGCTCGACTACCTGACCTCGATGCGCGACGCGTTCCATGCCGACCGCCCGGCGCGGTCCATCTTGGTGGGCGATCTGAACATCGCCCCTCGCGAAGACGACGTCTGGTCGCACAAGCAGCTCCTCAAGGTCGTCAGCCACACCCCGGTGGAGGTCGAGGCCCTCGCCCAGACGCAGGACTCCGGCGCCTGGGTCGACGTGACCCGGAAGGACATTCCCGACGGCCCGCTCTACAGTTGGTGGTCCTACCGGGCCCGCGACTGGGATGCGGCCGACAAGGGCCGGCGGCTCGATCACGTCTGGGCCACGCCCGATATCGCCGGCGCGGCGCATTCCAGCCGCATCCTGCGCCACATCCGCGGCTGGGAGAAGCCATCGGACCACGCGCCCGTCCTGGCGCGTTTCGACCTGTAGGACCTGGGCGACCGGGCTGCCGCGGGCACGGCCCGCTTGCTCCGCCGGGCCCGCGCCCCTAGATCAGCAACGACCCGACCTACCGTATCCCGCAGGAGTCGCCCATGCTCGAATTCGGCCAAGCCAAGCCCGACGCCGCCCCCGCCGACCTGATCCGCGACGTCACCGAAGCCACCTTCATGGCCGAGGTCGTCGAGGCGTCGATGACCACACCCGTCATCGTGGATTTCTGGGCGCCTTGGTGCGGCCCGTGCAAGACCCTGGGCCCGCAGCTTGAGGCGGCGGTGACCGCCGCCAAGGGCAAGGTGCGCATGGCCAAGGTCGATGTCGACCAGGCCCAGCAGATCGCCGCGCAGCTGCGCATCCAGTCGATCCCCACGGTCTATGCCTTCTGGCAGGGTCAGCCGGTCGACGGGTTCCAGGGCGCCGTCAGCCAGAACGAGGTGCAGGAGTTCGTCAAGCGCACGGCCGCCCTGGGCGGCGAGGAAGATGACGGTCTGGCCGAGGCCATCGCCGCCGCCGACGAGATGCTGTCCGAAGGCGCCGCCGTGGACGCGGCCCAGACATTCGCCGCGATCCTGGGCGAGGAGCCGGAGAACGCCGCGGCCTATGGCGGTCTCGTCCGCGCGCATGTGGCCCTGGGCGAACTGGACCAGGCCCAGGCGCTGCTGGACCAGGCCCCCGCCGCCATCGCCGGTGCGACCGAGGTCGAGGCGGCGCGGGCGCAGTTGGCCCTTGCACGCCAGTCCGCCGATGCCGGTCCCGTCGCCGATCTGCGCGCGGCGGTCGATGCGGATCCGGAGGACCACCAGGCGCGGTTCGACCTGGCAGCCGCGCTTCAGGCGTCAGGTGACACCGAAGGGGCCATCGAGACCCTGCTGGAGTTGTTCCGCCGCGATCGCGACTGGAACGACGGCGCCGCGCGCAGCCAGCTGTTCACGATCTTCGACGCGGCGGGCCCGAAGGATCCCGCGGTCCTCGCCGGGCGGCGACGGCTGTCCTCGATGATCTTCGCCTGACAGGGTTTCATGTCGGGACGCGCGCCCTATCTCAAAATCATGTACCGCGCGGCCGACCTTCCACGGACGATCCCCGTCTTTCCGCTGCCGGGTGCGCTGCTGCTGCCCCGTGCGCGGCTGCCGCTGCACATATTCGAACCACGCTACCTGCAGATGATCGACGACAGCCTGAAGACCGAGCATCGGTTGATCGGGATGGTCCAGCCGCGCGATCAGGCGTCCGGCGACGGGCGCGCGTTGCAGACCATCGGTTGCGCCGGGCGCATCACGCAGCTGAGCGAGACCGAGGACCGCCGCTACATGATCACGTTGTCCGGGGTCAGTCGATACCGCATCCTGCGCGAGATCTCGGGCTTTCAGCCTTACCTGCAGGCGGATGTGAGCTGGGACGGATACGACCGCGACCTTGGCAAGGCCGAGGTCGATGCCGGGTTCGACCGCCCCGCCTTCCTGGATCTTCTGCACCGGTATTTCGACAGCCAGGACCTGTCGACCGACTGGGACAATCTCAAGGACGCCGACGAGGAACTGCTGATCGACTCGTTGTCGATGCTGTGTCCTTTCGACCCCGAGGAGAAGCAGGCCCTGCTGGAGGCGCCGTCGCTGGCCACGCGGCGCGAGACCGTGGTCACGCTGATGGAGTTCGCCCTGCGCGGCGGGGCGGGCGAGGAGGCGCTGCAGTGACAGAAGAGCCGACCCACGACCGCCGCATGCTCGAGGCGTTGGTCTGCCCGCGCACCCAGGGCACACTGACCTATGACGCCGAACGTCAGGAGCTGGTGTCCCGGGCCGCGGGTCTGGCCTATCCGATCCGTGGCGGCATCCCGATCATGCTGGTCGACGAGGCGCGCGCCCTCGACTGACGGTCAGCCGCGCATCAGGTCGGGCAGGTCGCCCGAGATGCCCGCGGCTTCGCGGATGAAGCGCCGGCGCAGGCCGGGCATTGCCGATATCGCCCCCATCCCGAGGTCGCGCCCCAGCCGCAGGATCGGATTGTCGTTCGAGAACAGTCGGTTCACGGCGTCTGTCGCCAGGCCCATCGCGCCGGTATCGAAGCGCCGCCACCGCTGATAGCGGGCCAGCACATCGGGGGCGCCCACGTCCTCGCCCCGCGCGCGGGCATGCCCGACGACATGCGCCAGCGCGGCCACGTCCTTGACGCCGAGGTTCAGGCCCTGCCCCGCGATCGGGTGGATGCCATGCGCCGCATCTCCCAGCAGCGCCACGCGATCGGCGACGAAGGATTGCGCCAGTCCCAGCGCCAGCGGATAGGAATGCCGCGCCCCGGCGAGCCTGATATCGCCCAGGAAACTGCCGAAACGCGGTCGCAGCACATCGAGATATTGTGGATCGGGCAGCGCGTGCAGGTCGGCGGCGACGTCCGGCGCCTCGGTCCAGACGATGCTGGACCGGTTGCCGCGGAGGGGCAGGATCGCGAGCGGCCCCGGCGGCATGAAGAACTGATGCGCGATCCCGCGATGGGGCAGGTCGTGCTCCACCGCGCAGACCAGCGCCGTCTGTCGATAGTCGCGTCCGACGCGGTGCAGGCCCGCGCGCGCAGCCACCCCGCTGTCGCGCCCGTCGCAGCCCAGCAGGATACGCCCCGCCAGCGGGCCCGACGGCGTCGTCACCGACACCCGGCCCCCGTCGGCCGCCTGATCCGTGACCGGTGCGTCGAAGCGCAGGTCGATCCGATCCTCGGCATCGCAGGCGGCCAGAAGGGCGGGGCGCAGGTGCCGATCCTCGATCATGTGGCCCATCGCCGTCTCGCCGATCTCGCTGGCATCGAAGGCCAGGTGCAGGGGCGAGGCCCCCTCGCCCGCCCGGCCATCGCTGGCGCGGATCGCCGTGATCGGCTGCGCATGGTCCGCCAGCCCGTTCCACAGGTCCAGCGCCCGCAACACACGGACGGATCCCAGCGCAATCGCATAGGCGCGCCCGTCGAAACGGTCGTCGAACACGGCCCGGGGGCGCGTGTCGAGCACGATGCTCGACAGGCCCGTCCGGGCGAGCGCAAGCGCGGTGAGCGGGCCGGTCAGGCCGCCGCCGACGATGAGGGCATCGGTGTCCATGCGCAGACATATGATCGCCCGCGCCCCATTGTCCAACCATCGCCGGGCCCCTAGCCTGCGCCGGAACGGCGGAACGTGACGGAGACGGGCATGCAGGAATGGCTCTGGGCGGGTGCGGGCGATCTCGGTCGCGGCATCGCCCGCGGCGAGATCGACCCCGAGGCGCTCTGCGAGGCGTTCCTCGCGGCGATCGACGCGCACCCGGCCCGCGACCGCATCTTCGCCCGCCTCACGGTGGACCGCGCCCGTGCCGAAGCCCGCACCGCCAGTGCCCGCGCGAAAGCCGGCCTGCGTCGCGGACCGCTCGACGGCGTACCGGTCAGTTGGAAGGACCTATTCGACACCGCCGGCGTCGCGACCGAGGCGGGAACGGCGCTTCTGAAGGGGCGCGTGCCGCAGGACGACGCGGCCGTCCTGGCGACGGCGACCGCCGGCGGATCGATCTGTCTGGGCAAGACGCATATGAGCGAACTGGCCTTTTCCGGACTGGGCCTGAACCCCAAGACGGCGACGCCGCCGAACGTGCATGACGCGAACCTCGTCCCCGGCGGGTCTTCCTCGGGGGCGGCGGCGTCGGTGGCGTTCGGCCTCGCGCCGCTGGCGATCGGGTCCGACACCGGCGGATCGGTCCGCAACCCGGCCGCGTGGAACGACCTGGTAGGGCTGAAGACATCGTTGGGGCGCGTCGACACCACCGGCGCCGTCCCCCTGGTCGAGAGCATGGACACGATCGGCCCGCTTGCGCGCACGGTCGAGGATACGGCCCTCGGGCTCGGCCTGATCGAAGGCCGCCCCGCCCCCGACCTGACGGGCGCGACGCTGGAGGGACGACGCCTGCTGGTCCTGGCCGACTATGCCGACAGCAGCCACGACGCCCCCCGCGCCGCATTCGCCCACGCCGTCGAGCGGTTCCGCGCCGCCGGTGCGACGATCGAACGCGCCGAGATCGCGGCGGTCGGCCGGGCGATGGATCTGACCCCGCTCCTCTTCGCGCCCGAGGGTTACGCGATCTGGCACGCGGAGATCGAGGCCGCGCCGCATCTGATGTTCGACCGGATCCTGGAGCGGTTTCGCAGTGGCCGCGACGCGTCCGCCCGCGACGTGCTGGACGCGCATCGCAAGCGGCGCGCCGCCGAGGCCGAGTACCTGGCCGCAACGGCGGAATACGACGCCGTCATCCTGCCGACCTCGGCCATCCTGCCGCCTGAGGCCGATCGGCTGCTGACGGACGAGGAGTATTACGTGGCCGAGAACCTGATGGCGCTGCGCAACACGCGCGTCGGCAACGTCCTGGGACTGTGCGGCCTGACGCTGCCCACCGGCGTCCCGATGTGCGGCGTGATGGCGCTGGCGCCGCCGATGCACGAACACCGCCTGCTGCGACTGGGCGCGGCCATGGAGCGTGCCCTAGGCTGACGGTCTGGCGCGAAAGCCACACCCGGCCCCGCGCGCGCCCCTTTTCGTTGGACCCCGCCGGCACCCCTTTGCTATCGTGGTGGAAACGGGGCCGGCAGAGCATCCGTATCGAGGCACAGGCATGAATTTTCCGCAGCGGTTCTCCGAACTGCCCGAATACGCGTTTCCGCGCCTGCGGACGTTGCTCGGCGACCTGCCGCCGGGGGCCGAGCCCATACAGATGACCATCGGCGATCCGCGCCATGCGCCCCCCGACTTCGTGGGGCCCGTTGTGGCCGAACACGCCGCCGGTTTCATGTCCTATCCGCCCAATGACGGCCATCCGCAGCTTCTGTCGGCCTGCGCGGGGTGGCTGCGTCGCCGTTATGGCTTCGATGCCGATCCCGAGACGCGGATCCTCGCCCTGAATGGCACGCGCGAAGGTCTCTACAACGCGTCGATGGCGCTCTGCCCCGAGACGAAGGCCGGCGGACGGCCCGCAATCCTGACGCCCAATCCGTTCTATCAGGTCTATGCCGTTGCCTCGCTGTCGGTCGGGGCCGAGCCGGTCTATGTGAACGCGACGGCCGAGACCGGGCACCTTCCGGATTTCGCCTCGGTGGACAGCGGCGTCCTTGACCGTACCGCGCTCGTCTATGTCTGCTCCCCCGCCAATCCGCAGGGTTCCACCGCCTCGATGGCCTATTGGACGGACCTTCTGGCCTTGGCCGAGCGACATGAATTCCGGATCCTGGCCGACGAATGCTATGCCGAGATCTATCGCGGCGCCCCGCCCACCGGCATCCTCGAGGCCGTGCGCCAGACCGGCGCGGACCCGGAGTGGGTCGTGGCGTTCCACTCGCTTTCCAAGCGGTCGAACCTTGCAGGGCTGCGGTCGGGCTTCGCTGTTTCCGGCCCGCAGACCATCGCGCGCATGAAGCAATTGCGGAACTATGCCGGCGCGCCGCTGCCGCTTCCGTTGCAGATGGCGGCCGCCCGGGCCTGGAGCGAGGACGCCCATGTCGAGGCGAACCGCGCCCTTTATGCCGAGAAGTTCCGCGCCGCGGCCGCGATCCTGGGCCCGGACCATATCCCGGAGGCCGGGTTCTTCCTGTGGCTGCCCGTGCCCGAGGCGCGTGGCGACGGTGAGGCGGCCACGGTCGCGCTCTGGCGGGAACAGGGCGTCAAGGTCCTGCCCGGCGCCTATCTCGCCCGCGACACATCCGCCGGCAATCCCGGCGCAAACCATATCCGTGCGGCCCTTGTCGGCCCGCTCGAAGAGACCGTCGAGGGCCTGACACGGCTGCGCGACGGCCTGTACAGGTAAGAGGAGCCCGAATGGCCTATCAGGTGCGGCAACGCGATCCCCTTCTGGACTCGAATATGCAGATCAGCCTGGCCCGCCGGGGCCGCGAGGGGCTGGGCGTCCTGATGGCGCTGCTCGGACTGGCGGCGGCGGTCATGCTGGCCACCTACCATCCCGACGACCCGAGCTGGCTGGCCGCGACGGACGCGCGCCCGCACAATTGGCTGGGCGTGCCCGGCGCCTCGCTGGCCGCGCCGCTCTACCTGATCCTGGGTTACGGCGCGTTCGGGCTTGCCGCCGGACTGATCGTCTGGGGCCTGCGCTTCGCGCTCCATGGCGGGTCGGAACGCGCCCTGCCCCGCGCGCTCTTCGTGCCGGGCTGGGTGCTGATCCTGTCGCTCTGGTCGGCCTCGTTCGTGCCGGGCGCGGGGTGGAGCCATGATTTCGGTCTGGGCGGCCTGTTCGGCGACACCGCCATGGGTGCGCTCCTGTCGATCCTGCCGATCCATGCCAGCATCGGCCTGAAGGTCCTTGCACTGCTGATCGCCGTCTGCGCCGCGTTGTCGGGGGCCTGGGTCCTGGGCTTCACCCGCGAGGACCTCGCCAAGGTGGTAGTGTTCTTCCTCAAGGGCCTGGGCAACGCGCTGCACCTCGTCCGCCTGGCCACCGGCAGCGCCGCGCGCGGGGCCGCGCAGGGCACGCGCAAGGGCGCGCGGGCGTTGCGCGAACGCCGGTCGGCCCGCCAGGCGAATGCCGAAGAGGACCCCGAGGTCGAGGAGACGAGCCGCCGCGGCCTGATGTCATGGCTGCCCAGCCGCGGCATGTCCGATCTGTCTGACACGGAAGATGCCGCATGGGAAGAGGACGATGCCCCCGACGACGATCGTGTCCGCGCGCGCATCGCCAATGCCGTGCGCACGCGGGTGCGCCGCGCGACCATCAGCCAAGCCCTCGCCCCCGGCGCGCAGGTTGTGCCGGCGCCGCGGGCCGAGCCCGTCCTGACGGCGGCCCAGGCCATGCCGTCGGGCCCCCAGACCGCGCCCGACCCGATGCCCGAAGCGATGGCCGCCCCCGACCTGGACCAGGACGCCCTGATCGAGGAGGAGGACGTCGCGCCGCTTCCCCGCCAGGCCATTTCGCGCAAGGTCGTGCAGGCGCCCGCCAAGCCCGCCGCCCCGTCCCGGCAGGCCCGCGCCGAGGCCCAGCCGACCCTGCAGTTCGAGGAGGGCACCACGGCGTACGAGATGCCCCCCCTCGGGCTGCTGACCGACCCGGACACGGTCGAGCGCCACCACCTGTCGGACGAGGCGCTGGAGGAGAACGCACGGATGCTGGAAAGCGTCCTCGACGACTATGGCGTCAAGGGCGAGATCGTGTCGGTCCGACCCGGCCCGGTCGTCACGATGTACGAGCTGGAGCCTGCCGCCGGTCTGAAGGCCAGCCGGGTCATCGGCCTGGCCGACGACATCGCGCGGTCGATGTCGGCGCTCAGCGCCCGCGTCTCGACCGTGCCCGGCCGCAGCGTGATCGGGATAGAGCTGCCCAACGAGCGGCGCGAGAAGGTCGTTCTGCGCGAGATCCTGTCCGCCCGCGACTTCGGCGACACTGGCCAGGAACTGCCGCTGGCACTCGGCAAGGATATCGGCGGCGCACCTGTGGTCGCGAACCTGGCCAAGATGCCGCACCTGCTGATCGCGGGCACGACCGGATCGGGCAAGTCGGTGGCGATCAATACGATGATCCTGTCGCTGCTCTACAAGTTGCCGCCCGAAGACTGCCGCATGATCATGATCGATCCGAAGATGCTGGAACTCAGCGTCTATGACGGCATCCCGCACCTTCTGTCGCCCGTCGTTACCGACCCCAAGAAGGCGGTCGTGGCTCTGAAATGGGTCGTGGGCGAGATGGAGGAACGCTATCGCAAGATGTCGCGCATGGGCGTGCGCAACATCAGCGGCTACAACGGCCGGGTGAAGGATGCCCTGTCAAAGGGCGAGATGTTCAGCCGCACCGTCCAGACCGGTTTCGACGACGACACCGGCGAGCCGATCTTCGAGACCGAGGAGACGGTGCCCGAGAAGCTGCCCTACATCGTCGTCATCGTCGACGAGATGGCCGATCTGATGATGGTCGCCGGCAAGGAGATCGAGGCCTGCATCCAGCGTCTGGCGCAGATGGCGCGCGCCTCCGGCATCCATCTGGTCATGGCGACGCAGCGCCCGTCGGTCGACGTCATCACCGGCACGATCAAGGCGAACTTCCCCACCCGGATCAGCTTCCACGTGACGTCGAAGATCGACAGCCGCACGATCCTGGGCGAGATGGGCGCCGAGCAGCTTCTGGGCATGGGCGACATGCTCTACATGGCCGGCGGCTCCAAGATCACCCGCATCCACGGCCCCTTCTGCTCGGACGAGGAGGTCGAGGAGATCGTCAACCACCTCAAGTCCTTCGGCCCGCCGGACTATGCCGCCAGCGTGCTGGATGGCCCGAACGACGACACGGCGACGGATATCGATGCCGTCCTGGGCCTGACGGGCGGCAATACGGGCGGCGAGGACGCGCTCTACGACCAGGCGCTCGCCATCGTGGCGAACGACCGCAAGTGCTCCACCTCCTACATCCAGCGCAAGCTCGGCATCGGCTACAACAAGGCCGCCCGCCTGGTGGAGCAGATGGAGGAGAACGGGGCCGTCACGCCTGCGAACCACGTCGGCAAGCGCGACATCCTGCTGCCCGACCCGAACGGGTGATGCAGGGAACCGCCTGACAGGGGTCGGTCATTGGATATCGGGGGGCATTCCCGGCAACGCTGCCTATATGTCCCCCGAACGACCATTGCAGAAAGACCCGCACAGATGCGTATCCTGACCCTCGCCGCGACGTTGATCGCCCTCGCCATGCCTGCCTCGGCCCAGATTTCGGTGGGCGAGATCAGCCGCTACCTCAACAGCTTCCGCACCGCCAAGTCCGAGTTCACGCAGATCAACGCCGATGGCTCGATCTCGACGGGCGACCTTTCGATCAGTCGCCCGAACAAGGCGCGCTTCGACTACGATGCGCCGAACAAGGGTCTGGTGATCGCCGGTGGCGGGCAGGTGGCGGTGTTCGACGCGGTCTCGAACACCCCGCCCGAGCAGTACCCGCTGTCGCAGACCCCGCTCAGCCTGATCCTGGCGAACAATGTCGATCTTGGCCGGTCGGGAATGCTGGTGCGCCACGGCGGCGACGCGACGCAGACCTCAGTGACACTTCAGGACCCGGCGCACCCGGAATACGGCAATATCCAGCTGGTCTTCACGCCGAGCCCCACCACCCTGCGCCAATGGGTCATCACCGACGATACCGGCTCGCAGACGACGGTGATCCTGGGTGACATGCAAACCGGCGCGTCGCTGGGCAGCAGCCTGTTCAACATTCCGGTCGAGATGCAACGCCGCGGCCTGTCGAACTGACGCGCGCCTAGGGATCCGCCGTCGCCCGGACCAGGCCCCGGGCGACGGCGGTGAAGACGTCGGAGAAGGAATGCACCGCGCCGGGAAAGGTCGCGCGCATCGCGCCCGAGACCATCGACATCAGGCTGGACCCGCCGACATAGATCACGCGGTCGACCCGCGCGGCATCAATGCCCCCAAGGCGCAGCACCTCCTGCGCGGCGCCCAGAAGTTCGCGCGCGGGCCCTTGCAGGATTTCGGCCAAGACCTCCGCCGTCAGGGGTGCGGACAGTCCCGTCTCCACCTCGTCCAGGACGATGCGGGCCTGCCCGTCGCGGTCGTTGGCCTCGATCTTGCCGCGCTCCACCGCAAAGGCGACGTCATGGCCCAGCTCGTCCCGAAGTACGGTGGCGAGCCGTTCCATCCGGACCGGCTCCTCGGCCAGCCGCGCCATTTCGGCGACCATGCGGCGGTTCTGCGGCGTATAGAGGAAGGGGATCTTCTCCCACGTGGCCAGATCGTTGAAGATCGCGTTCGGCGCGGTCACCCGGCCCTGCCCCAGCGCCTTGCGGAGCTGCATGCCCTTGCCGAAGAGCGGCATCACCCGGTCGATGCTGATCGCGCGGTCGAAATCCGTGCCGCCGAGACGGACCCCGTGGCTGGCCAGGATCTCCACGCCCGTCCCGATCGACCGGAACAATGAGAAATCCGAGGTGCCGCCGCCGATATCGACGATGAGGCCGATCTCCCCCGGCTGCTCCAGGGCGCCGCTGGCGATGGCGGCCGCCTCGGGCTCGGGCATGAAGGCCACGTCCCGAAACCCCGCGGCCAGGTAGCAGGCGCGCAGGTCGTCCTCGGCCCGGGCCTCGCGCGGATCGTTCGCGCCGTGAAAGAAGACCGGGCGCCCGGACAGGACCCGGTCGAAGGTCACGCCCGCCTCGGCCTCGGCGCGGGCCTTCATCACTGCGAGGAACCGCCCGATGATGTCGACGAAGGTCACCCGCTCGTTCAGGATCTGGCGCGTCTCGTGCATGAGCGACGTGCCCAGCACGCGCTTGAGCGCCCGCATGAACCGCCCCTCCGCCCCCTCCAGCAGGGCCTGGTTCGCCGGCACCCCCATAAGCGTCCGCCGCGTGTCGAAGGCGAAGAAGAACGTGGTCGGAAGCGACGTCTGACCCGACGCCATCCGTACGAGATGGGGTTGACCATCCCGGAGATAGCCGGCGGCCGAATTCGACGTGCCGAAATCGACGCCCAGCGTCTGGCGTGCCCCTGCCATGGCGACCTCCCTGCGATGCGACGCGAAGGCGGGGGCTTAGAGCGTTCGGGCGAAGGGCGTCAAGCGGCCATGCCCGAGGGCACCGTCAAAGCCGCCTCATGCGACCGATCGGGACCTTCAGGTAGGTCTCGCCATCCTCTTCGGGCGGCGGCAGTTGCCCCGCCCGCATGTTCACCTGGATCGAGGGAATGATCAGCTTCGGCATGCCGAGCTTCGCGTCCCGCTCGGTCCGGAAGGCCACGAACTCCGCCTGGCTGCGTCCGCCGCCGACATGGACGTTTCCGGCCTTCTCGGCGGCCACCGTCGTCTCCCATCGAAATTCGTCGCGCCCGGGCGCCTTGTAGTCGTGGCAAAGGAACAGCCGCGTCTCGTCGGGCAGGGCCAGCACCCTCTGGATGCTGTCATAAAGCTGCTCCGCCGAACCGCCCGGAAAGTCGCAGCGTGCCGTGCCGTAATCCGGCATGAACAGCGTGTCGCCCACGAAGGCCGCGTCGCCGATCACGTAGGTCACGCAAGCCGGCGTGTGGCCTGGCGTGTGGATCACCCTTGCCCGCAACCCGCCGATATCGAAGCTGTCCCCATCGGCGAAGAGGACGTCGAACTGGCTGCCGTCCATCTGGAAATCGGTGCCGGCGTTGAAGACCTTGCCGAAGACGCGCTGCACCTCGTCGATGCGGGCGCCGATCCCCATCTTCGCGCCGGTCTTCTCGGCGATGTAGGGCATGGCCGACAGGTGGTCGGCATGGACATGCGTCTCCAGCACCCATTCCACGCGCAGCTTTCGGCGCGCGACCTCGGCCAGGACCGCATCGGCCGAGGTGGTCGCGATCTCGCCCGATGCCATGTCGAAATCGAGGATTGAGTCGACGATGGCGCAGGCATCCGATCCGGGGTCCGCCACGATGTGGCAAACGGCGTTCGTGGCCTCGTCGAAAAAACTGCTGACGTCGGGGTTCGTCATCGGATCCTCCTGCCTTGCGGTTGTGCACCGGGTTCGCCGTTTCTAGAGTTTCCCCGAAGAACGGGGAGCCGTCGAGTGGCGAGATTCGAGATCGGGGGCATCCGCCTCGACGTGCCGCGCGCGCTGCTCACGTCCAGCATTCGAAGACGGCTCGAGTCCGGCGATTATGAGAAGTTCGAAGCCGCGTCGGCCCGGCGGCTCGTGCAGGCCGGCAACAGGGTGCTGGAACTGGGCACAGGGGCGGGGTTCGTGACGAATGTCTGCGCGATGGCCGCCGGTCCGGCCAACGTCGTGACCGTCGAGGCGAATCCCGACCTTTTGCCGGTGATCCGACGCAACCTTCGCCTGAACGGCAACGCCGCCGCAACGGTCCTGCATGGCGCCGTGGGCGGCCATGATGCGGGGGCCACGCTGGCCTTTCGCCAGTCGCCCGCCTTCTGGGCCTCCGCCATCGCCGACGGCACCGGGCGCGGACCCGAGATCGAGGTCCCCGTTCTGCGGCTGCCGGACCTTCTGGCCGAATATCGCCCCGCCGTCGTCATCATGGATATCGAAGGCGCCGAGGCGGACCTCTTCGACGCCCCTTGGCCCGACCACGTGCAGGCCGTACTGATGGAGTTGCACCCCAAACGCTATCCGGACACGGTGATCGGCCGCATCTTCGACACCATGTCCGAAAGCGGCCTGATCTATGCGCCGTTTTTGTCGCGCGGGCCGGTGGTCGGGTTCCGTCGCCGGGGCCTGCCGCCGATCTGAACCGCCGTCAGAGCGTGGCGGCCAGCCGCGTGCCCTGATCGATGGCGCGCTTGGCGTCGAGTTCCGCGGCCACGTCGGCCCCGCCGATGACATGCGCCGCGATCCCCTTCGCCGCCAGCGCATCGGCCAGCCCGCGATCCGGCAACTGCCCCGCGCAGAGGACGATCGTGTCCGCCTCGATCACGGTCGGGTTCTCGCGCGTCTCGCCATGGCTGATCAGCAAACCGTCCTGGGTGACGCGCTCGTAATTCACGCCGCCGATCATCTTGACGTCCTTCATCCGCAGCGCCGCGCGGTGGATCCAGCCGGTGGTCTTGCCCAGCCGCTTGCCCGGCGCCTCGGCTTTGCGTTGCAGAAGCGTGACCCGACGCGCGGGCTTGCCCGGCTGCGGCCCTTCGGGGGCCAGGCCGCCGCGATGGGCCTCGGGGTCGGCGACGCCCCAGTCGGTCAGCCATTCGGGCAGGTTCTCGGTCGCGGAATGGCCGTCATGGACCAGATAGTCCGACACGTCGAACCCGATCCCGCCCGCGCCGACGACCGCGACGCGGGCGCCGACCCGGGCCCCGCCGCGCAGCACGTCGATATAGCTGACGACCTTCGCATCGTCCTGCCCCTCGATCTGCGGATCCCGGGGGGTGACGCCGGTGGCGATGACGACCTCGTCGAACCCGGCCAGCGTCTCGGGCGTGACTTCGATGTTCAGCCGCACCTCCACCCCGTGGACGTCGAGCATGTGTTCGTACCATTCGACGAAGCCGATGAACTCCTCCTTGCCCGGGATGACCTTGGCCATGTTCAGTTGCCCCCCGACCTTCGCCGCCCGGTCGAACAACGTGACACGGTGCCCCCGCTCGGCTGCGGTGATCGCGGTCGACAGGCCCGCCGGTCCGGCACCCACCACGGCGATGGATTTGGGCACGTCCGTCGGGGCGACGACCAGCTCCGTCTCGTGGCAGGCGCGCGGGTTGACGAGGCAGGAGCTGATCTTGCCGCCGAAGGTGTGATCCAGGCAGGCCTGGTTGCAGGCGATGCATGGCGCGATTTCCGCCGCCTTGCCGGCCATGGCCTTGGCGACGAAGTCGGGGTCGGCCAGGAACGGGCGCGCCATCGACACCATGTCGGCGCAACCTTCGGCCAGGACCCGGTCGCCGACCTCGGGCGTATTGATCCGGTTCGACGTGATCAGAGGGATGCCGACCTTGCCGCGCAGCTTCTTCGTGACCCAGGCGAAGGCCGCGCGGGGAACCGACGTGGCGATCGTGGGGATCCGCGCCTCGTGCCAGCCGATGCCGGTGTTGATCATCGTGGCGCCCGCCTCCTCGACCGCGTGGGCCAGTTGCACGACCTCGGCATGGGTGGACCCATTGGGGATCAGATCGATCATCGACAGGCGGTAGATGATGATGAAGTCCGGGCCCACGGCCTCGCGGCACCGGCGCACGACCTCCACCGGCAGCCGCATCCGGTTCTCGTAGCTGCCACCCCATTCGTCGGTGCGCTTGTTGGTATGGGTCACCAGGAACTGGTTCAGGAAATACCCCTCCGACCCCATGATCTCCACGCCGTCATACCCGGCCTCGCGCGCCCTGACCGTGGCGGTGACGAAATCCGCGATCTGCTTCTCGATCCCGCCTGCGTCCAGCTCCTTCGGCGGAAATGGCGAGATCGGCGACTTGATCGGGCTGGGCGCCACGCATTCAGGGCCGTAGGCATAGCGCCCGGCATGCAGGATCTGCATCGCGATCAGGCCGCCCGCATCGTGCACGCGGTCGGTGACGATGCGGTGGTTGGCGATGTCCTGGTCGGTGAACAGGCCCGCGGCGCCCGGAAACACCCCGCCCTCGCGGCTGGGCGCCATGCCGCCCGTGACCATCAGCGCGACGCCGCCCCGGGCGCGGGTGGCGTAGAATTCCGCGACCCGGTTCCAGTCCTTCGTCTCCTCCAGGTTCGTGTGCATGGACCCCATCAGGACGCGGTTCTTCAGCGTCACATGACCGAGGTCGAGCGGGGCGAGCAGGTGCGGATACTGGGTCATCGAAGCCTCCGGGGTCGGGTGGCGCAGAGCGTCGTGCAACGGGCAGGCCGGGGCAAGGGCGCGGCCGGATTCCCTTGCGTCGTCAGGGCACCATCGCCTTGATCGCGGCCACATGACCAGCCGCTCCCGGGGCCAGATCGCGCGCGGCGGCGACGGGATCGGGCACGATCCGGTCGATCAGGCCGAAGCTGAGCGCCTCCGACGCGTCTAGCCGGGCCCCTCCGGCCAGGATCAGCTTGGCCCGTGCCGGCCCGACCAGCGCCGCGAGGCGAACGGGGTCGGAGGGCTGCGGCAGGAAGCCGAGCTTCGCCACCGGATAGAAGAACGACGCCTGCGGCACCGACAGACGGATGTCGCAGGCGAGCGCCATGCCGAAGGCACCGCCCGCGAGCGTGCCGTTCAGCGCCGCAACGGTCAGGCAGGGGACGGTGGCGACGGCCCCCGATAGACGCTCCCACAGAGGCGACGTGGCGAGGCCCGCACGTGCCTCCTCTAGATCGGCGCCGGCGCTGAAGGCCTTGTCCCCCGCCCCCGTCAGGATCAACAGACGCAGGTCGCGGGCGTCCTCGACATGGCGGGCCATGTCCGACAGCATCGCGGCGGTCAGCGAATTCGCACGGCCCGGTCTGTCGATCGTCAGCGTCAGGGCATCGCCATCCCGGTCGGCGCGGATCACGCCAGCCCGATCCGGCCCCGAACGCCCCCGTCGCGCAGCGAGACTTCGGTGCCGCGCAGATCGTCCGCCGCCTCGGTGCACATCCAGACCAGGGCGCGCGCCACCCATTCGGGCGGGATATGGTCCGACCAGTCCAGCTGCGCGACCGGGCCGATGCCGCTGGCCTTGATCTCGCGCTGCATCTGGGTCGCCACGGTGCCCGGCGACAGCCCCATGACGCGCAAGGTGGCGCCGTGTTCGGCATGCAGGCATTCCGTCAGCATCTTCGCGCCGGCCTTCGACGCGCAATAGGCCGACCAGCCGCCCAGCGCATGGCTCGCCGCGCCCGAGCTGACGGTGATCGCCGTGCCGGACCGCTGCGCCAGCATGACCGGAACGGCCGCGCGCATGACGTGGTAGACGCCCTTCAGGTTCACGTCGATCGCGTTGCCCCAGGCGCCGGGATCGACCTTGGCCAGACCGCCGATCGGCTCGATCATGCCGGCGTTGTTCACGACGACGTCCAGCCCGCCGAAGGCCGAGACCGTGGCATCGACGGCCCGGGCCACCTCGGACCAGCGGGCGACGTCGCAAGGGATGGCCAACGCGGTGGGACCGATCTCGCCGGACAGATCGGCGATGGCGTCGGTTCCCCTTGCAAGCAGGGCCACGTTCGCCCCCTGATCCGCGAAGGCGCGGGCGGCGGCGGCGCCGATGCCGCGCGATGCCCCGGTGATGAGGATGGTCTTGCCAGTCAGATCGGTCACTTCGGCCCCCCAGTTGACCCCGCCATCGGGGTCCGATTTGGTATCGACGACATTTCCTAAAGGATACGGGACCATGCCGAAACATGCCATCTCCGGGGCAACGGCCCTTTTGCTGACGACCGCCATCGCCCATGCCGAGGTCGACGCCCGCACGATCTGGACGGACTGGCAGGAGGTCTCCGCCCGTTTCGGAGGGGCGTTGACGGCGGCGTCCGAGGACTATTCGAACGGCACCCTGACGCTGACGGACATGATGGCGACCACCACGATGGATGGGGCGGAAAGTCGCATCGAATACGGCACCGTGCGCCTCGTGGAGGGCGAGGACGGAACGGTGACGATCGAGTTGCCCGAAAGCCTCGAGATGACGACAACCAACACCGTGGGCGAGGTCACGCAGACGCAGGATCTGGCGGTGAGATACCAGGACCTGGAGATCGTCGTGTCCGAGGAGGAGGGCGTGCGCGTCTATGACGCGGAGGCGGAGTCGATGACGATGACCACCGCGGTCGCACCCGAGGACGGATCGGGGGGAGCCGAGCTGGTCGTCACGATGAGCGGGATCGACTCGACCTATCGCTCGGGCACGGACGGCGATGACGGCGCGTTGGAGCAGACCCTGGCGGCGGATGGCCTGGAGCTGAGGCTGGCGGTGGAAGACGAGGGTGGCGCTCCGGTGGCGATCACCTCCACGCTCGAAGGGATCACCGGCACTTTCGACGGCAACCTGGGCGAGATGCCCGACTTGCCGGTCACGTCCATGGCGCAGTGGAACATGACCTATCAGGGCGGACTGCGGCACGATGGCGGCACCTTCCGGATGGACGGCGAAGGCCCGCAGGGTCCGTTCTCCGTCGACGGCACGTCCGATACCGGGAACCTCGATTTCTCGCTGACCGAGGACAGCATGGGTTACCGTCTCGGGGCCGAGGACGTGGCGATGACGGTTCAGGCCCCCGGCTTTCCGGTTCCCATCCGGATCGCGGTGGCGGAGTCCGAGACCGGCTTCACCCTGCCCTTCGGCGAACCCGGCACCGAGAAGCCGTTCGGCATGACGCTGGCCTATCGGGACCTCGTCATCGACGACGCGCTCTGGGCGCTGTTCGATCCCACGGGCCAGCTGCCGCGCGATCCGGCGACGCTCGTGGTGGAGCTTGCCGGGACGGCCACGCCCAGTGTCGACATCTTCGGCGACCCCGAGGCGATGGCCACGCTCCAAGGCCCTCCGGGCACCCTGGATTCGCTGACGATCGAACGGATCCTGCTCGACCTGGTCGGCGCGACGCTCCGGGGTTCGGGCGAATTGGCCTTTCCCACGCCCGATCCGTCGCAACCCGTGGGCACGATCGAGCTTTCGCTCGACGGCGGCTTCGCGCTGATCGACAAGCTGGTCGCACTGGGCTTCGTGCCCGCCGAACAGGCGGCCTTCGTCAAGGGCATGGCCGGCGCCGTGGCCAAACCCGTGGGCGACGACCAACTCGAGACGGTGATCGAGTTCACCGAAGGCGGCGGCATCAGCGCGAACGGCTTGCCCCTGCAGTGACCCTGCAGCGACCCCGCGGCGACCCCGTCGGGGCGGCCGGTCGGGGCGTGGGCTTGCTGCGCGGCCTCCCGGGGGCTACCTGCGCGGGGCAAGATGAACGCGAGCGCCCCATGACCGACCTTTCCCGCCTGACCGACGACCTACTTCGCGCCGCCCGCCAGGCGGGGGCCACCGCGGCGGACGCATTGGCCGTGGGCGGGGCGTCGGTTTCGGTCGATGTGCTGGGCGGGCGTCTGGAACATGCCGAACGGTCCGAGGGGACCGAAATCGGGCTGCGTGTGCTGGTGGGGCGGCGGCAGGCCTGCGTCTCCGGCTCGGACCTGACGCCCGGTTCCATGGCGCAGATGGCCGAACGGGCGGTGGCGATGGCGCGCGAGGCGCCCGAGGACCCGCATGCCGGCCTGGCCGATCCCGACCGGTTGGCCCGCGACTGGAATCTGGAACGCCTGGACCTCGTCGACGACGGACCCGTGCCCACGCCCGCCGACCTGCAGGAGATGGCCTTGCGCGCCGAAGCCGCGGCCCTGGACGTGGCGGGTGTGGCGCAGGTGTCGAGCGCGGGAGCCGGATACGGCGACCGACGGATCCACCTGGCCGGCACCAACGGCTTTTCGGCCGGCTACCGGCGAACATCGACATCGGTCAGCTGCGTGGCGATCTCGGGCGAGGGCAGCGGGATGGAGCGCGACTATTATGGTGACAGCCGCATCCACCGGACCGATCTCGATGAGCCCGAAACCGTCGGCCGCATCGCCGGCGAACGGGCGGCGGCACGGCATGGCGCCATCAAGCCGCGGACCGGCGCCTTCCCCGTCGTCTATGACGAACGCGTCGCCGGACAATTGATCGGCCATCTGCTGGGCGCGGTGAACGGGTCCAGCGTCGCCCGCGGCGCCACCTTCCTGCGCGATGCCATGGGCGAAGCCGTCCTGCCCGCGGGACTGTCGCTGACCGAGGATCCGACCCTGCCCCGCATCGCGGGCAGCCGCCCCTTCGACGCCGAAGGGCTGCCGGTCGCATCCCGCGACATCGTCCGCGACGGCGTATTGCGATCCTGGATCCTCGATCTGGCGACCGCCCGCCGGCTGGGCCTGAACAGCACCGGCAACGCATCGCGCGGGACCTCGTCGCCGCCCTCGCCCGCCAGCACGAACGTCCGGCTGACCCAGGGCCCGGCCACGCGCGCGGAGCTGCTGGCGCAGATGGGCACCGGTTTGCTGATCACGTCGATGATCGGCTCGTCCATCTCGGCCACGACGGGGGACTATTCGCGCGGGGCATCGGGCTTCTGGGTCGAGAACGGAGAGATCACCCATCCCGTCAACGAATGTACCGTCGCGGGCAACCTGCGCCCGATGCTGCGTTCGCTGATCCCGGCCAACGACGCGCGCCTGCATGTCGGCCGGCAGGTCCCCTCCCTCCTGGTCGAGGGGCTCACGATTGCCGGCGGATGACCTGGCGCTTCTGGCGCAGGCGGCGCGCGCGGCGGGCACGATCGCGCGCCGGCATTTCGGCAACGGACCGGCCACCTGGGACAAGGGCGACGGCCAGGGTCCGGTGACCGAAGCCGATCTGGAAATCGACGCGATGCTGCGCCGGGACCTGCTGGCGGCCCGGCCCGAATACGGATGGCTGTCGGAGGAGACGACGGATGGACCGGCGCGGCTGAACCGGTCGAAGGTCTTCGTTGTCGATCCGATCGACGGAACCCGCGCCTTCCTCGAGGGGTCGAAGGATTTCAGCCACTCGCTGGCCGTGGTCGAGGACGGCATCCCGGTCGCGGCGGCGATCTACCTTCCCGTCCGGGATCGGCTCTACCTCGCGTCCCGGGGCGGGGGCGCGACATGCGACGGGCGCGCGATCGGCCCCTCCGGCCGGACCGATCTGACGGGCGCGACCGTGCTGGGATCCCGGCCCAACTTCACGCCCGCCCGATGGAAGGGCGGATCGCCCCCGGTCGAGCGGTGCTTCCGCTCCTCGCTGGCCTATCGCCTGGCGCTGGTTGCCGAGGGGCGATTCGACGCGATGCTGGCCCTGCGCCCGGCTTGGGAATGGGACATCGCCGCCGGCGCCCTGATCGTGGCCGAAGCCGGGGGGCAGATCCACGATCGGCGCGGCTGCCCGCTGCGCTTCAACGCCGCCATGCCCCAGCATGACGGGGTCGTGGCCGGCACGCCCGCCATCGCCGGCGCGCTGCTGGCACGGCTGGTCTAGCTTCACGCCACGCGGCGGACGCGCTAAGGGGCGGGGAACGCCAACCCCACAGGAGGCCCGACATGACCCAACGCCTGCACCTCGTCTTTGGCGGCGAACTGGTGAACCCCAGCTCGAACCAGTTCGCGGATGTCGACAAGATCGACATCGTCGGCATGTTCCCCGACTACGCCAGCGCCTACGACGCCTGGAAGGACGCGGCCCAGCGGACCGTGGACGACGCCCATGCACGGTACTTCATCGCGCATATCCATCGTCTGCGCGACGAGGAGACCGAAGCCTCCCCGACCGAGGAACTGGGCTGAGGTCATGCCCCCGCCGGTCCTGCTCGGCCCCTATCTCGCGTGGTCCGAACGCGCCCAACGCTTCGCCGAGCGGACCCTGCGGCGACGCATGGCCGATGGCAAGGAAGACCCTGCGCGGCTGGACGAGCGGCGCGGGAAGCCGGCTGTCGCCCGGCCCGAGGGGCCGTTGATGTGGCTGCACGCCGCCAGCGTCGGGGAAAGCGTCTCGCTGCTGGAGATGATCCGGCGCATGGGCGAGGAACGGCCGGAACTGTCCTTCCTGATGACCACCGGGACGGTCACGTCGAGCCAGGTTCTGGCCGACCGGTTGCCGGACCGGACGGTGCATCAATACGTGCCGCTGGACGTGCGCCCCTGGATCCGCCGTTTCCTCGATCACTGGTCGCCCGACCTGACCGTCCTGGCCGAGGGCGAACTTTGGCCCGCGCTCATGCACGAGACGTCGCGGCGCGGCATCCCGATCGCGATGATCAACGCCCGGATGACCGAACGGGCGCATCGCAACTGGCGCGTGGCGCGCGGGACGGCGCGTGTGCTCCTGGGCCAGATCGCCCATGTCCAGGCGCAGGACAAGGCGACGGCGAACCGGCTGCTTTCACTGGGTTTGCCGGCCGACCGGCTGGAGGTGACGGGCACCCTGAAGGAAGGATCTGCCGCCCTGCCGCATGACGAGGCCGAGCGGCTGCGTCTGGCGCAGGCGCTGGCCGGGCGGCCCTGCTGGCTTGCCGCCTCGACCCATGAAGGCGAGGAGGAGATGGCCGCCCGCGCCTATGCCGAGGCGCTGCGGTCCTGGCACAAGCTTCTGCTGTTCATCGCGCCGCGCCATCCCGGCCGGGCCGCGGGCATCGTCGCCGGTTTGCGCGCGGGCGGCTGGCGTGTCGCCCAGCGCTCCGCCGACGAAGAGATCGGTCCCGACACTCAGATCTACGTCGCCGACACGGTGGGCGAGATGGGGCTGTGGTACCGGCTCTGTTCCGTCAGCCTGATGGGCGGATCGCTGGTGCCGATCGGCGGCCACAACCCGTTCGAGCCCGCCGCCTTGGGAAGCGCGATCCTGCATGGGCCCCATGTCGGCAACTTCGGCGACATCTACGGACGTCTGACCCAGGCCAAGGCCGCCCGCGCCGTCACGCCCGAGACGCTGGGCGCGGCGGTGGCGCAGACCCTGGAGCCCGACGAGGCCGCGCGGATGGCCCATGCCGCCTGGCAGGTCTGCTCGGAAGGGGCGGACGTGACGGAAAAGGCGATGGACCTCCTCTTTGCCATGCTGGACCGGGTCGATTGATGAAGGCGCCCGGCTTCTGGTCGCGTCCGCCGCGCCTGCGCGCCCGTCTGTTGTCGCCGCTGGGCGCGATCTATGCCGCCGCGACGGCCCGGCGCGTGGCGCGGCCCGGCCAGCGGGTCGGCGTCCCGGTGATCTGCGTCGGCAACCTGACGGCGGGCGGCACCGGCAAGACACCGACCGTCATCGCACTGCTGCAGATGCTGGCGGAGCGGGGCGTGGCGGCGCATGTCGTCTCGCGCGGGCATGGCGGGCGACTTGCGGGCCCGGTTCGGGTCGATCCCGCACGCCATACCGATGCCGAAGTGGGTGACGAGCCGCTGCTGCTGGCGGCTTTCGGTCCGACCTGGGTGGCCCGCGACCGCGCCGCCGGGGCCCTGGCCGCCATCCGCGCGGGGGCCGGCGCGATCCTGCTCGATGACGGGTTCCAGAACCCATCGCTGGTCAAGGACCTGTCGATCGTCGTGGTCGATGCGGGGGCGGGGTTCGGCAACGGGCGGGTCATTCCCGCGGGGCCGCTGCGCGAACCGGTGGCCGCCGGGCTGGCGCGTGCCGACTTCACGCTGACGATCGGGGCGGGCACCGTGGTCCTGCCACAGCCGCCGACCCGGCTGCGCGGCCGTCTCGTCCCGCTGACGACGGGGATGGACTGGACCGGTCTGCCGGTTTTCGCCTTCGCCGGGATCGGCCGACCGCAGAAGTTCTTCGACACGCTCAGCGATCTGGGCGCCGATCTGCGCGGGACCGAGGCATTGGCGGATCATCAACCCCTGACCCCGGCGCTTCTGCGCAGGCTGGGGGAACGGGCGGCGCGGCTGTCGGCACAGCCGGTGACGACCGAAAAGGACGCCGTTCGGCTACCGCCTTCCCTTCGGGGCCAAGTCTTGGCCCTGCCCGTCCGCCTGGAGATCGAGGACAGCGCGCCGCTGGAGGCCGCGCTGTCCGAGTTGGGCCTCTAATCGCGCGGGGTCAGAGCGCGTCGTCGACCAGCTTGCCGATCTGCGACAGGCTCATGTTGCCCGAATGCATCTCGCCGTCGATCAGGAAGGACGGGGTCGACCGCACGCCGTCATCCTGGGCGTTCCGCTCGTACCAGGCCACGAGGTTCTGGGCCTTGTCGCCATCCTGCAGGCAGGCATCCGCCTGCTCTGCCGAAAGCCCGGCCTGTGCGCCGATCCGCTTGAGGCTCGCGGCGACCGAGGCCGGATCTTCCTGCCGGGCCCATTCGCCCTGCCGCGAGTAAAGCAGGTCCGACACCCCGAAATAGCGGTCTGCCCCCGCGCAGCGCGCGATCATCGCCGCCCACAGGCCGTAGCGGTCGAAGAACACCTCGCGATAGGTGAAATGCACCTTTCCCGTGTCGATATACTCGCGCTTGAATGCCTTGAACGTGTCGTTGTGGAAGCTGGCGCAGTGCGGGCAGGTATAGCTGGCATATTCGACCACCTTCACCGGCGCGCCCGGATCGCCCAGCGTGATGTCCTCGATCGTGCCGGCGCCCTGGGCGTTGGCGGCGCCGAACTCCGCCAGCCCATCGGCCCGGTCGCCGCGGGTCAGGCTATAGGTCCCGCCGGCGGCCAGGCCGATGGCGGTCAGGGTCAGGGCTTTGCGTCGGGTGATCATCTTGGTCTCCAGTCTGGCGCCGGATCAGGCGCGTTATCTCGATATGATGTTGGCGGCCAGCCGTTCAAGCGAGGCGCGCAGATCCGCGTCGCCGACGCCGTCCGCCGTCTCGCGGGCACGGGCCACGACCTCGGGCGCGGGGTCCGGCCGCGGCGCGGGCTTCCTGGACGCGAACGCGACCTGCCCTTCGGAAAACCCCGTCGGCGCGGTCTGCGTGATATCGATGCGGCTGATGGCGGCATAGCCGTAGCAGGCGTTCACCTTCTCGCGCAGGCCGGGCAACATCATATGCAGCATCGGCGCCTGCGCACCCGTGGTCAGCACGGTCAGGACGGCGCCAAACCCGTTGCGGGGGAACCCGACCTTGACCGGGCGACAGATCGACGCCGCCTCGGCGCCCGCGATTTCCGCCCAATGCGTCAGCAGCCGGGTTTCCGAGAAGCCGCGCTTCTCGCCCATGCGGCGGACGTCCCGCTCCACCAGCGTCGAGACGCGCCGCGCTGTCTTTCGGTATCGGGTCATCTGTGATGGGGTTCCTCGGGGCTTCGATGCATCCTACATGATGCGCGGGGACGGGAAACAGGGGCCATCTCACCAATGCGTGATCCCAGGACGGATCGATTGCTGAGCTGGTACGACGCAAATGCGCGCGTGCTGCCGTGGCGGATGCCCCCGGGCGCCGCCGAACGGGCGGATCCCTATCGCGTCTGGCTGAGCGAGGTGATGCTGCAACAGACCACGGTCGCGGCCGTGCGCGCCTATTTCCACGACTTCACCACCCGTTGGCCCACCGTCGACGCCCTGGCCGCCGCGCCGGATGCCGAGGTGATGGCTGCCTGGGCCGGCCTGGGATACTACGCCAGGGCGCGGAACCTGCTGAAATGCGCGCGTGTCGTGGCGGGCGATCACGACGGACGCTTTCCCGACACGGAGGCGGAATTGCGCGCGCTGCCGGGCGTCGGGCCCTATACGGCCGCTGCCATCGCGGCCATCGCCTTCGGCCGACCCGCCGTGGTCGTCGACGGCAATGTCGAGCGGGTCATGGCCCGCCTCGCCGCGATCGAGACGCCGCTGCCCGCCGCGCGCGCCGAGATCCGCGTGGCAGCCGCCGCGATGACCCCCGCGGATCGACCGGGCGACCATGCGCAGGCGGTCATGGACCTTGGCGCCACCATCTGCCTGCCTAGGCGGCCCGCCTGCCTGCTCTGCCCGCTGTCGGACGATTGCGCGGCCCATGCGGCGGGGATTGCCCCATCGCTGCCGCGCAAGGCCGCCAAGCCCGCCAAGCCGGAACGGCGCGGGTTCGTCTATCTCGCCCGGCGGGGTGAGGACTGGCTGCTGGAGACGCGCCCCGGCACCGGGCTCTTGGGCGGCATGCTCGCCTTTCCCACCTCGGACTGGTCCGACACACCACGAGACGTGCCGCCCTTCGCCGCCGACTGGCGCGACGTGGGCGAAGTTCGGCACAGCTTCACCCATTTCCACCTGACGCTGACGGTGCGGACGACGCGGATGGCGGGCAACCCCGACCGGGGGAGCTATGCCCCACTCGACCCCGCCGCCCTGCCGACCGCCTTCGCCAAGGCGCACCGCATGTTGACGTAGCGTTTCCCAGCCGACGCTTGAGCGACGGGCCGCGAATGCGATATCCTGCACCTCAACCGAAGGGACGCCGCGAACGATGTCGATCACGACCATGCCCGACGAACAGGTCCGCGCGCCCTGGGCCGCGCTGCCGTTCTGGATCTCGCTCACCATGGTGCCGATGGTGTGGCTGGGCGCCGTACTGGGCGGCTGGTGGGTGGCGGCGGTGCCGATCTACGGCTGGGGCCTCTATTCCGCGCTCGACCTGCTGGCAGGGTTGGAGGAGCGCAATGCCGACCCGTTGATGGAGCGGCGCGGCCTGGGCTGGTATCGGGCGATCACGCTGATCTGGGCGCCGGTCCAGTTCGCCACGCTTTTCGGCCTGATCTGGTATGTCGATCACAGCACGCATCTCTCGACGTTGGAGATGTGGGGGCTGTTCTTCGGTATGGGCGTGGTGACCGGGACGATCGGGATCAACTACGCGCATGAACTGGTCCATCAGCGGCCGCGTCTCGACCGGTGGCTGGGCGACATCCTTCTGGCGATGGTCCTTTATTCGCATTTCCGCTCCGAACACCTGCTGGTGCATCACCGCCATGTCGCCACGCCCCGCGACCCCGCGACGGCCCGGTACAACGAGGGGTTCCACCGCTTCCTGCCGCGCGTGCTTCGCAGCAGCATCGTCTCCGCGTGGCAGGCCGAGGTCGCCATGCTCGCGCGCAAGGGCGTGTCGGCGTTCCACCGCTCGAACCCGTTCTGGCGCTACGCCGCGCTGCAGGTCGGCATGCTCCTCCTCGCCGTGGCCCTCGGCGGTTGGACGGGCCTGGTCCTGTTCGCCGTGCAGGCGGTGACCGCGATCTGGCAGCTCGAACTGGTTAATTACATCGAACATTACGGCCTGACCCGCCGCCACCTGGGCGACGGCCGGTACGAACCCGTCCGCCCGCATCATTCGTGGAACAGCGCGCACAAGGCGTCGAACTGGCTGCTGATCAACCTGCAGCGCCATTCGGACCATCACTTCAAGCCCGACCGCCCGTTTCCGCTGCTTCAGACATATGACGCGTCCGAGGCACCGCAGTTGCCCGCGGGCTATCCGGTCATGACGGCGGCCGCGATGGTGCCGCCGATCTGGCGCCGGGTGATGAACCCCCGCGTGCGGGCGTGGCGTCGACAGCATTATCCCGACATCGCGGATTGGTCGGCCTACAAGACCGCGTCGAACCCCGTCGCGCGCTAGCGCCGCCGCAGCAGCCGCCACAGATAGGCCGCCACGATCGCCCCGATCACGATCCAGGAGATCGGGTCCATCCAGGCACCCACCTTCTCGTATTGCGACTCGAGCACGTAGCCCAGCCCTGCCAGGAGGGCGGTGAAGGGCAGGCTGCCCGCCAGCGTATATCCCAGGAACGGCACGAGCGGCATCCGCGCGACCCCTGCCGGAACCGAGATGAATGTGCGGACACCGGGGATCAGACGCCCGAAGAATACGGCCGCCCCGCCATGCCGCCGAAACCAGTCGGAGGCCTGGTCGACATGCCGCCCCTCGATCGTCAGCCAGCGGCCGTGGCGTTCGGCGAAGCGACGCAGCCTTTCCTCGCCGACCTCGCGCCCGATCCAGTACCAGAAGAGCGCGCCTGCCACGGAGCCGAGCGTCCCAGCCACGATCACCAGCCACAGGACCAATGTGCCGCGCGCGGCCAGGAAGCCGGCCAGCGGCATGATGACCTCGGACGGGATCGGGGGAAACACGTTCTCCCCCAACATCAGAAGGAACGTCCCGAAGTATCCGGCGCGTCCCATGACGCTGACGATGATCTCGAACATGCGGGTCTCCGGCGTGGCTGCGCAGCCTCAACGTCGCGGCGCGCGGGTCAGTTGCCCTTGCGCAGGTCGTCGAAGGCGCGAAGTTCCGCGATCAGGTCCGCCATCCGGTCGACGGGAATCATGTTGGGCCCGTCCGAAGGCGCGCTATCCGGGTCCTGATGCGTTTCAATGAACAGGGCCGAGACACCGACGGCGCAGGCCGCGCGCGCCAGCACGGGCGCGAATTCGCGCTGACCGCCCGATGTGGTGCCCTGCCCGCCGGGCTGCTGCACCGAATGGGTGGCGTCGAAGACGACCGGATATCCCGTCCGCTCCATCACCGGAAGGCCACGGAAATCGGTGACCAGGGTGTTGTAGCCGAAGCTCGTCCCCCGATCGCAGAGCAGGATGTTCCCGTTTCCGGTGCTGGCGACCTTGGCCGCGACGTTCTCCATGTCCCAGGGCGCGAGGAACTGTCCCTTCTTGATGTTGATCGCGCGGCCCGTCCCGCCAGCGGCAAGCAGCAGGTCCGTCTGCCGCGACAGGAAGGCGGGGATCTGCAGCACGTCGCAGACCTCCGCCGCCGGCGCGCAATGGTCGGGCAGGTGCACGTCGGTCAGCACCGGACAGCCGAACTCCGCCTTGACCTCGGCCAGGATGCGCAGCCCCTCCTCCATCCCCAGACCCCGCTGGGTGCCGATGGAGGAGCGGTTGGCCTTGTCGTAGCTGGCCTTGAAGACGAACCGCGTGCCGGTCGCATCGCACGCCTCGGCGATATGGGTCGCCATCATGCGGGCATGGTTCAGGCTTTCGAGCTGGCACGGCCCGGTGATCAGCGCGAAGGGGTTCGTGCCGCCAACGGGGATGCCGCCGATCTCGACAATGCGGGTTGCGATGGGCTCCATGCTCAGGCTCCTTGCAGGACGGCTTCGATGCGGGGCACGTCGGCTGGGTTGTTTAACTCCCAGAACACGCGGCCCCGCGCGTCGACCTCGACGCAGGCGACGGTGGCACCGTTTTCCAGAAAGCGCAGCTGCTCCAGCCCCTCGCGCCGCTCCAGCTCGCCTTGCGGCCATCCGGCATAGGCGCGCAGCGCATCGGGGCGATAGGCGTAGACGCCGACATGGTGAAAGACCGGGATCGGATCGGGAACCTTGCCCGGGTCGATATAGGGGATCACTTCCTTTGAGAAGTAGAGCCCGTGCAGGTTGCGGTCGAACACGGCAGTGGTGCCGCCGACGCGCCCGGCCTTCCGATCCTCGATGAACATCGCATAGGTCGCGGCGTCGCAGCGCAGGACGGGCGTGGCGACGGCGGCATCCGTATCGGCCTGCATCCGTTCGATCAGCGCCTCGACGAACCAGGGTGGCGTCAGCGGCGCATCGCCCTGCAGGTTCACCACGAGGTCGGCCTCGATCTGGTCCAGCGCCTCGGCGCAGCGTTCGGTGCCGTTCGCCGCCGCGGGCGACGTCATCAGGACGGTCGCGCCGAAGCCCCGCGCCGCATCCGCGATCCGGTCGTCATCGGTCGCCACGTGCACGGCGTCGACGCCCCGAACTCCCTGCGCCGCCTCCCATGTCATGCGGATCAGGGATTTGACGCTGCCGTCCTTCTGCCGAAGCTCGGCCAGCGGCTTGCCGGGATAGCGGGTGGAGGCATAGCGCGCCGGGATCAGGATCGCGGTCTTCATGCGACACCCGCGCGCAACAGGTCGTGGATGTGCAGCACGCCCACCGGGGCGGGCCCCTCGCAGACGATCAGCACGCTGATCTTGCGCGCATTCAGCAGCGCCAGCGCCTGCGCGGCCAGCATGTCGGGCGGCACCGTCAGCGGATCGCGCGTCGCCACGTCGCCCGCGCGCCGGTCCATCAGCACCGCCATGTTGCGCCGCAAGTCCCCGTCGGTGATCACGCCGGTCAACACGCCGCGATCGACCACGGCGGCGATCCCAAACCCGCCCGAGGTCATCGTCAGCAAGGCATCGGGCATCGGCGTCTCGGACGTCACCGCCGGCACCTCGGAATGCATCAATCGCGACACGCGGGCCATCTGGGCGCCCAGCTTGCCGCCCGGGTGGAAGACGCCGAAATCCTCCGCCCGGAAATTCCTTCGCCGCAGCAGCGCCACGGCCAGCGCGTCGCCCAGGCCCAGCGTCAACGTGGTCGAGGTGGTGGGCACCATCCCGATCCCGCAGGCCTCGGGCAGTGCGGGGATGGTCAGTCGGTGATCGGCGGCCTGCATCAGCGTCGATCCGGGGCGCGAGGACAGCCCCACCAGCGGGACCGAAAAGCGCCGGGTGTGCTCGATCATGTCGCGCAGCTCCGCCGCCTCGCCGGAGTTCGACAGCATCAGGACGACGTCGTCGCGCCCGATCATGCCCATGTCGCCATGGCTGGCCTCGGCCGGATGCACGAACAGCGCGGGCGTGCCCGTGGAGGCCAGGGTCGCCGCGATCTTGCGGGCGATGTGCCCGGACTTGCCGATGCCCGTGACGATCACGCGCCCGGGCGCCGCCGCGATCAGGTCGACCACGGCCGAGAAATCCTCGGGCATGGCCTCGGCCAGCGCCGACAGGGCGGCCGCCTCGGTCCTCAGGACCTCGCGGCCGGTGTCCAATGCGTCGTTCATGCGCCCGCAGATAGGCTGCGCCGCGACGCCGCGCAACTAGAGGCTGAGGCCGCGGCCCTCGGGGACCAGCGCGTTGATCTGGTCGATATGCCGAGGCAGGCACCGGGTCAGGAAGTCGTAGTTGTCGACGACATGCGCGCGCGCCGCCGGTCCCAGCCCGGCATGCGCATCCGGGTTCGACAGCACGTCGATCACCTGCGTGGCCAAGGCATCGGGGTCGAGGAAATCGACCAGCAGCCCGGTCTTGCCATGGGTGATCGCCTCGCGCACGGGGGCCACGTCGGATGCGACGACCGTGGCCTGCATCGCCATCGACTCCAGCAGCGACCAGGACAGCACGAAGGGCATCGTCAGATAGATGTGACATCGGCTGAGCTGCACGATCCGGCGATACGCCTCATAGGGGACCTGACCCAGGAAATGAACGCGGTCCCAGTCGATCAGGTGGCCGACCTCGCGCTCCATCTCGGCGCGGAAACCGCCTTCGGCCTTGCTGGCCTTGCCGTAGGACGCACCCGAGCCGCCGACGACCAGAACACGCGCGTTGGGCCGCGCCTTCTGGATCGCGGGCAGTGCGCGCATGAAGGTGTGGAAGCCGCGGGTCCGTTCCATGTTCCGCGCGAGGTAGGTGAAGATCTCGTCCTCGCGCGTGACCTGGCCGATGCGGCCCAACCCCAGCGTGACGCCCGGATCGGCGCGCAGGCGATCGGTACGGATGCCATCATGGCAGACATAGAGCTTGTCGTGAAAGCTGTCCGGGAAGGTGTCGCGCTGCCACCGGGTCGGCGACAGGCCGCGATCGACCACCTGGATCGCGGTGTTGGGCACGGCGTTGCGGGCATGCAGCAGGAACGGCGTGACCTCGGACGGCGGATCCTCGGGGTCGAAGCCGACAGGTCCGCCCTCGGCCAGGTAGTAGTACTCGAAGAACCCCAGGATGGGCACGTCCGGCAGGACCTGCTTCATGAACAGAAGTTCGCCCCAACCGGTATGCCCCAGGATGATGTCGGGCACGAAGCCCTCGTCGCGCAACCGGGCGGCGGCCTGGGCCGCGCCGAACCCGTTGCCCGCCGCCTCCTCCCACGTCTTGGACAGGCCATAGGCGTCCTCGGCAGGCTTGTGATGGGGCGCGTACACGACCTTCCGGACGCCTTCGCGGTCAGGATAGTTCCGCCGCTGCGTGAGGAACACCAGCTCGTGCCCGCCCTGCGCGATCAGCCAGTCCAGCAACTCGCGGTACTGGCCGGGCATGTTCTGGTGAACCAGGAGGATCCTCACCGGGCGGCCCGCCTAACGCCCGACGGCATCGTAGGCCGCGAACCCGGCCGCCTCGGCCACCTCGCGCGAATAGATGTTGCGCAGGTCCGCCATCCGGGGCGTGCGCATCGCGCCGGCGATCCGCTCCAGGTCCAGGGCGCGGAACTCGTTCCATTCCGTCAGCAACACGATCAGGTCGGCTTCCGCGCAGGCCTCGTAGGGGTCGTCGTGCCAGGCCACGCCGGGCAGCAGCGCCTCGCCCTCGCGCCGGCCTTCGGGGTCGACCACACGCACCTTTGCGCCGCCGCCCACGAGGGCGGGGACGATGGTCAGGCTGGGCGCCTCGCGCATGTCGTCGGTGTTGGGCTTGAAGGTCACGCCCATCACCGCGACCGTGCGGCCGTTGAAGCTGCCGTCGCAGAGGTCGCGCAGCTTCTCGACCATCCGCGCCTTGACGCCTTCGTTGACCTGCATGACCGCCTCGGTGATGCGCATGGGCATGGCGTGGTCCTGCCCGATCCGGGCCAGCGCGGCGGTGTCCTTGGGAAAGCACGATCCGCCATAGCCCGGTCCGGCATGCAGGAACTTGTTCCCGATCCGCCCGTCCAGCCCCATGCCCTTGGACACCTTCTTGACGTCGGCGCCGACACGTTCGCACAGCGCCGCGATCTCGTTGATGAAGGTGATCTTGGTCGCCAGAAACGCGTTCGCCGCGTATTTGATCATCTCGGCCGACTCCAGATCGGTCACCATGATCGCGAAGTCGCGCAGGTAGAGCGGGCGATAGATCGCGGACATCACCTCCTCGGCACGCGCGCTCTCCACGCCCACGACGACGCGGTCGGGTCGCATGAAATCGTCGATCGCCGCGCCCTCGCGCAGGAACTCGGGGTTGGAGGCGACGTCGAACGCGGCCTCGGGCGCGGCGTCGCGAACGGCCTGGGCGACTTTGCGGTTGGTGCCGACGGGCACGGTCGACTTGGTCACGATGACCGCATAGCCGGTCAGCGCGCGCCCGATCTCGGCGGCGGCGTCCATGACATAGGTCAGATCCGCATGGCCATCGCCCCGGCGCGTCGGCGTGCCGACGGCGATGAACACCGCATCGGCCCCGCCGACGGCTGTCTTCAGGTCGGTGGTGAACGACAGGCGCCCCGCCGCCACGTTGCGCGCCATCAGGTCGTCCAGCCCCGGCTCGAAGATGGGAACGCGGCCGGCCTCCAGCATCTCGATCTTCTTCGGGTCGCGGTCCACGCAGACCACCTCGTGCCCGAAATCCGAAAAGCACACACCCGACACCAGGCCCACATAGCCGGTGCCGATCATCGCGATACGCATGATCCGTTCCTTCGTTCTTCCTGCCGTCCGGCCGGACCCGCGCGCGATGCGTGCCTGCCGGGGCGGCTTGTTCCGCGCCATAATGGCAAGGTTGTGGCGGAGGGGCCATGGCGATCGGCGAATTCCGCCGTGCCGCTTGCGTTCCGGCCACGGCACCTGTCCCCTGCGACCCCGTGACGACCCGAGGTTCCCGCATGCCCACCGCCGAGACCGCCCCGCGCCGCGTGCTGATCGTGGTCGAGAACCTGCCCGTCCCACTCGACCGGCGGGTCTGGCTGGAGGCGACCTCGCTGGTCGCGGCGGGCTACGAGGTTTCGGTGATCTGCCCGACGGGCCGCGGCTGGGACGCCGAATACGAGGTCATCGACGGCGTCCACATCCACCGCCACCCCGCCCCGCCCGAGGCGCATGCCGGTGCCCTGGCCTATGCGCGCGAGTATTTGCACGCGATCCGCCACTGGTTCCGGCTGGCCCGGCAGGTGCGACGCGCGCGCGGCTTCGACGTGATCCACGGCTGCAACCCGCCCGATCTGGTCTGGCTTCTGGCGCTGCGCTACCGGCTCGCCGGTGTGCGCTACGTGTTCGATCACCACGACGTCTGCCCCGAGCTGTTCGAGGCCAAGTTCGGCAGGCGCGGCCTGCTTTACGGCGTGATGCGCCTGTGGGAGCGGATCACCTTCGCCTGCGCCGATGTCAGCATCGCCACCAACGAAAGCTTCGCCCGCATCGCCCGCAGGCGCGGCGGAATGGCGGCCGAGGACGTGTTCGTCGTCCGCTCCGCCCCCCGGATCGAGAAGTTCCTGCCCGGCCCCGGCGACGCGTCCTTCCGAAAGGCCGGCACCGTCCTGGGCTGGATCGGCATCATCGGCCAGCAGGAGGGGCTGGAGCTGCTGGTCGAGGCGGTCCGCATCCTGGTGCAGGACATGGGCCGCGCGGATGTGCATATCGTCATCATCGGCTTCGGTCCGCACCAGCCGGTGATCGAGGCGGAGGTGGCGCGAAGGGGCCTCGCCGACCGCTTCACCTTCACCGGTGCGCTCTATGGCGAGGCGATGCTGGGCGCGTTGAACGCGATCGACATCGGCGTCGCGCCGGACCCGAAGAATGCGATGAACGACATCTCGACGATGAACAAGGTCATGGAATACATGACCCTGGAAAAGCCCCTGGTGCAATTCGACCTGACCGAGGGGCGTGCCTCGGCGGGGCATGCGTCGCTTTATGCCCGCGCCAATGACCCGGCCGACTTCGCCCGGATGATCGCCCAGTTGATGGATGACCCGGACATGGCGCGCGCGATGGGCGCGCAGGGCCGGGCCCGCGTGCTGGACACGCTGAGCTGGGATCATTCGGTGCCGGCCCTGCTGGCGGCCTACGACCGCGTCTTCGCGAAACGCTAGCCGGGGATCAGCGGCACGAGACGCGGCACGGCGGCGGCGGCGAGCGCCATGAGGCGCGCCTCCGCGGCGGCGTCGGACTCACCCGCGCCGATGGGCGTGGTGAACCGCACGATCATGCCGTCGCTGCGGCCATGGACCAAGCCGTCGCGCACGGCCGCGAACTTGGCCTGCCATGCGCTGGCCAGCCGGGTGCCGCGCTGCTCGAACCAATAGAGGACCATCTGCCGCTCCGTCCCCTTCTGGATCACGGCGCGGTTGGCGGGAAAGGTGTCACCGCCAAGGGTCATGCGGGTGCGGGCCAGTTCGGCGATTTCCCATCCGGCGGCGGGCAGGCAGATTTCGGGCGAGTGGAGCCCGGCGCCGTCGGCCTGCCGGGCGTACCAGGCGACGAACAGGCCGACCGGCGGCCCGCTGGCGGCGAAGTCGGCCACGACATAGTCGCTGGCCGCCAGAACGCGGGCCACGTCCGGGTCCAGCCGCGCGCGATGACCGGCCCAGTCGCCCAATTGCATCGGAAAGGCCGCGAGACGCGCCTGGGGTGCGCGACCCTCGCCGCCCGCGGCCCAGTGCAGCGCCGCGGCGACCAGGGCCAGCGCGCCCAGCGCCGACAGCGTTCCCGCGCCGGTTACCGCGGTGATCCGGCCCAGCCCGCGCCCCAGCCCGTCGGTGTCGAGATCGAGCATCGCCCCACCGGCCAGCCGCAGCCGCGCCAGAGCGGCCGCCAGCAACAACAACAGCGCCACGCACAGACCGAAGACGACCCAGCCCTCGAACACGTGCAGGAACCCCTGCGCCTGCGCGATGCCGTACCGGTCGACCAAGATGCCGATGACCCCGATTCTCGCGGCGTTGAGCAATACGGCCAGCGGCGCCGCCGCCGCGAAGAGCAGCACCCGGTGCGACATCGGTCCGCGATAGAGGATCGCCGTGAGATACGAAAAGCTGAGGATCGGAAACAGGTAGCGCAGCCCGGAGCAGGCTTCCGCGACCTGCAGCTTCCAGACACCCAGGTCGATGATCTGCCCTTCCAGCAGGACGGGAATGCCAGCCAGTTCCACGAGGGCCACGCCTATCTGCGCCGAAATGCCCTGCAGGGCCGTCGAGACCTGCCAGTAAAGGACCTGCGGCAGCGGCAGCATGAAGATCAGGTGGAAGACCGACGCCCAGTACCGACGTCCCCGCGCCCAGCCCATGCAGATCAGCACCATCGCCATCACCCACAGGATGATCGCGTAGGTGATCAGATCGGGGATCGACGTGCGCTGCCCTGCCAGCGCCAGAAGCAACGCCCCCGCCCCCAGCAGGAACCCCGGCCATCGGCGCACCGCGTCCGCCGCCGGTTCGGGCTGGCGCCGCAGTTCGCGCAGGAACAGGAAAAGCGAGATCGCGGGGATCAGCGGGCCATGGCTGTATTCCGGTGTGGCCCAGGCTTGCGCCAGCGAGACCAGGCCCATCCAGAACAAGGGCAGCGCCGCAAGCGTCGCGAAGACCAGGGCTGCGGGCGCATACCGGATACGACGGGCGGGTGCGGTCGACAGGAACGCCACGGCGATCAGCCCCCCAGGGCGGACAGGCGGCGCAGGGCGTCCCGCGCGATCGGATGATCCGCAGGCGCGAGGTCGAGCGTGGCCGCGAAGGCGGCGCGCGCCTCCTCCGACCGGCCGAGGGCGGCCTGAACCTGGCCCAGCCGCGAACGGACGAGCGCATCGTCGGGCAGCCCACGCGCCGCGCGACGCATCAGCGGCAGCGCGCCTTCGGCGTCGCCGCGACGAAAGGCGATCCAGCCGATCGTGTCGCTGACGGCGGGGTTGGCGGTGCCGCGCAGGGGCGCCACGATACGCGCCGCCCGGGCAAGCGTCGCCGGATCGTCGTCATGCCCAACCAGAAGCGAGGCGAGGTTGTTGGCCACCGTCGGATCGCCGGGCCGATCGGCATGGAGCGCCTCCAGCAGTTCGATCGCGCCCGGCACGTCACCGGTCACCTCGCGACGGTTCGCCTCGATCAGGCGCAGGCCGCGCGATGTCGGGTGATCCGTCAGGCCCTGGCGCAGCACGGCCTCGGCCGCGTCGCGGCGACCCTGCCCTGCCAGCAGCGCGAACAGTCGCAGCGCCGCGGCATCGCCCGGACCGCGGGCCAGGGCGCGATACTCCCGCTCAGCCCGGTCGAAATCGCCTTCGGCCAGGCTCTGCTCGGCGGCCAGGATGCCGAGCGCGGCATCGTCGGGATAAAGCGCCAGCGCCGCCTCGATCTGGCTGCGGGCGGTCACCATTTCGCCGCGCTGCCGGAACCCCGCGACGAGGTCGGCAAAAGCCGCCTGCCGCCCGGGATCGGCCGCCAGCATGTCCTGCATCGCACGGGCGGCATCGGCGTCGCGCCCCTGCCCCAGTAGAAGCGCCGCGCGCAACGGTTCGGCGGCCGATCGCGCGGTGGGCGTGTCGATGCGGCCGAGCCCCGCCAGCACACGCTCGGCCCCGCGCCAATCGCGGTCGGCAATGTAGCGGGCGATCAGGGCGCGCGCCACCGGGACGTCGCCCGGCGCCGCCGTGTGCGCGACCTCCAGCACCCGGCGCGCGACGGCGGGCCGCCCATCCGTCAGCAAGGCGTCGGCATAGCGTTCGCTTTCGCGCGCGGCATGGCCCGAGACCTGTGCGGCCGCCGAGAGCTGCTCCATCGCCAGGCCGCGATTGCCGTCCTGCGCGTGCGCTGCGGCCAGAAGCGTCATCAGTTCCGTGTCGCGGGGCCGTTGCGCCAGCGCGGTGCGCAGATCGACGATGGCCGATTTCGGATCGTCGGCCTCGATCGCCCAGGTCGCGCGCAGCTTGAGGGCCTGCGCGTCATAGGGGTCGAGCGCCAGGACCTCCGCGATCTCGCCCCGCGCGGCCTGCCGTTCGCCCAGCCTGTCCTGCATGCCCGCCAGAAGAACGCGCAGCGCGCGCGCCTCGGCCGAGGCGTCGTCGAGATCCGCCAGCAGCGCGCGCAGCCCCTGCACGGCCCCGTCGCGGTCGCCCTCGTCGAAGCGGATCGAACGGTCCATCCCGGAGTAGAGAAGGGCCGCCGGCGCGTCGCCGGCCCCGTCGATCAGCCGGGCGAGTTCGGCCAGGGCCGCCTCGGCCCCGCGCATGCGGTAGAGGAACCGCACCAGCAGCATGCGCATCGGCGTCTCGCCGGCCGGGGCGCCCTCGGCCAGTGCACGCAGCACGTTCTCGGCCGCGTCGATCCGACCCTTGGATAGATGCCGCGCGACCAGAAGGCCCGCGATCTGCGGGTCGTCGGGATAAAGCCGGGCCAGGTCCAGCAGCCGATCCTCGGCCGCGTCCAGACGATCGGAATCGGCCAGCAAGCGGATGCGCAGCAGTTGCAGTTCGGGCGCATGCGGGTCGATATCCAGCGCCGCGTCCAGCAGCGGAAGCGCCGCGGCGGGATCGGGGCCCTTCGTCAGGTTGTCGACCGCCACGCGCAGCAGCACCGGTTGGTCGGGGCGCCCCGCCAGCAACGCCCGCGCCTCGGCGGCGAGGGCATCCTGCGCGACGGCGTCCTTTTCACGCACGGCGGCGCGATAGCGGGCCGCGATGTCCAGGGCGCGGCTGTCGAGCGCGGTGTCGTCGATGGCGCGCGCGGCGGCGGCCTGCCGATCCAGCGCGGCCCAGTCGGCGCTGACGAGCGCGATCTGGCCCAGGCGGCTTCGGAACTCCAACCTGTCGGGGAACCGCTCGGACAGGATCACGAACTCCTCGCGCGCTTCGCGCAGGGCGCCCTGTTCCAGCAGGACCTGCCCCATCGCGGCGCGCGTCTCGGCATGGTCGGGATCGATCTTCAGCGCGTTGCGGAACTGGACGAGCGCGCGGTCGTAATCGCCCTGTTCGGCATAGTCTCCGCCGCTTTGCAGGTAGGCGCCCAGCCTTTCGCCGTCGGACTTGCAGCCCGACAGCGCCAGCACCAGGGCAAGGGCCATGGTGCACCCCTTGCGGGCGCGATACCTCTTCATGTGTCTGAACCCGTTCTGCTCGGTTCTCTTGTTGGCGTCAGCATGCCCCACCTCGGGGTTGCCGCAAACCGCGGTGGCGGCCCGCGGCGGCGAAGGTCAGCGACCTGTGGCGCGCAGGACAACACCCACCGTCGCCGCGATGATCGCCAGGTCGGCGGTCAGCGACAGCGCGATATCGTAGGCACGATCGAATTCGGCGCGGGCTGCGAAGGTCGTGCGGTTGCGGTCGGATACCTGCCAGGCGCCGGTCAGGCCGGGGCGCAGGCGAAAATAGGCGTGACCGGGATAGAGGGCGCGTTGCTCGGGCAGCATGGGGCGCGGACCGACAAGGCTCATGTCGCCGGTCAGCACGTTCCAGAGCTGCGGCAGTTCGTCGAGCGAGGTGCGACGGATCAGCCGGCCGAGGCGGGTGACACGCGGGTCGTCGCGCAGCTTCTGGTCGCGGTCCCATTCGGCCCGCGCATCCGGGTCGGCGGCGAGATGCGCCGCGAGCGCCGCGTCCGCATCCGTCACCATCGAGCGCAGCTTCCACATGCGGAAGCGGCGACCGCCCAGGCCCAGACGCTCCTGCTCGTAGAAGGGCCGTCCGCCATCCAGCGACACCAGAAGCGCGAGGAGCAGCACCAGCGGCAGGACGAAGGGTGCGGCGGCCAGCACCAGCACCACGTCCATCGCGCGCTTCACATGCGTCCGGTAGGACACGCCCCGCCCGCCATCCGCCACCGCGACGGGGGACACCGCCGTCGCGCCGATCGTGATCGCCTCGGGGTCGAACTGCATGGTCATCCGCATTCTCGCTCATTTGTCGGCTGGGCCGTCGAAGACCCGGAACGAGAGCGAAACTGGCGGATGGTCATGGTCGATTCATGACCCGTTTACCCTGAATCGTGGCAGGGCCGGTGTCATTTCGCGACCGAATGCGGCGCTGCCCGGAACCTGCCCCGAAGCGCCGCCGATTCCTCACGACCGCGCCTTAGTCCTGTCGAATTTTACACGAATAAGACAAGGACGGTTTTGCGTCCGAACGATGCGCAAGAAACAATCGAACAAGAATAACCACTCAGTGGAAACGAGCGATGAGCCAGCTTCAGGATCTCTACAGGGACCACTTCGGAATGTGCGGTCGCCCGTTCAGCGGGCTGGCCGATTCCGGCGTTTTCTACTGGGGTCAGACGCAGGTGCGCGCGCATGCGGCGCTGGAATACGGCATGGTGTCGGGCGCGGCCTTCATCGTGCTGACCGGCGAGACCGGGTCCGGCAAGACTTCGCTTCTGCTGTCGCTGGCCGACGCCGCCGCCGATGACCAGCGGATGGTCTTCGTGGCCGGTCTTCGGCGCGGCGGCGGCTCCGTCCTGCCCTGGATCCTTCATGCGCTGGGACAGCCCGTCACGGGCGACGAGGGCGATACGGTCCTGCACGGGCGCGTCCAGGACATCCTGATCGCCGAATACGCCGCCGGCCGGCGGGTCGCCCTGATCCTAGACGAGGCGCACAACCTGTCCGCCGAGGCGCTGGACGAACTTCGCGTGCTGTCGAATATCAATACCGCGCAGGACCTGCTGGTGCAGATCGTCCTCTGCGGCCAGCCCGCCCTCCGCGACCGGTTGCGGGCCCCCGAGATGTCGGACCTGGGCCAGCGGGTCGCGTCCTGGGGCCACCTCGATGCGCTGGAGCCCGCGGCGATGCAGGCCTATGTCGGCACCCGCCTGGCCGCCGCGCAGGGGCCCGAGGATCTGTTCGACGACGACGCGCTGGCAGCCGTCCATGCCGCGACCGGCGGGCTGCCGCGGGCGATCAACCAGCTTTGCGAACTGGCCCTCGTCTACGCGATGACGGGGGGGTGCGACCGGATCGATGCCGACGCCATCGGTCAGGTTCTCTCCGACGGGCTCTATCAGGTGCCGCTGCCCGCGCCGGATCCCGCACCCCGGCCGGGCCGTCTCCGCCTCGCGGTGGGCTGACGGGGATGTGGGGCGAACTGAAATTCTATGCATCGCTGTTTCGCAGGCGCTTGGGCTGGTTTTTGCTGGCGGTGTTCCTGTGCACCGGCGCGGGCGTGGCCATCGCGGTCTCGCTGCCGCCGATCTACGTGGCCCAGGCCCGGCTGGTCGTCGAGGCCGAGAAGATCCCCGACGAGCTGGCCGCCTCCACCGTCGAGACGCAGGCGCTGGAACACCTCCAGATCGTCGAGCAGCGTGTCCTGTCGCGCGAGGCGCTTCTGGACATGGCCAACCGGCTGCAGATCTATGGCGGCGACCGGCCGGCCCCCGACGTGATCGTCGACGACCTCCGCGGCCGCATCACCTACCGGATCGAGGGTGGGCAGCCGCGTCCGCGCGATCCGATCAAGGCCACCATGCTGATCCTGGGTTTCGAGGCCGACAGCGCCGTCATGTCGGCCGCCGTCGCCAACGAGCTTGTGACGCGCGTCCTGTCTGAAGACGTCGACATGCGCACCACGGTCGCCCGCCAGACGCTGGAATTCTTCGATCACGAGGTGTCGCGCCTGCAGCAGGAACTGGCCGAGACGGGCGCCACGCTGCTGTCCTTCCAGCAGGAGAACCTGGACGTCCTGCCGGACACGCGGGAGCTGCGGACGGCGCGCCTGGCCGCCATCCAGGCCGAGCTGGCCCGCATCGAACGCGACAGCGGCGATCTGCGCCGCGAGCGCGAGCGCCTGACCCGCCTGCACGAGACGATCCGCCGGCGCGAGGGCACGGCCCCCGTGGCCAGTTACGAGGCGCGCCAGATCGCCGCCCTGCGCGAGACGCTGGACAACCTGCCCGCCGGCGACCCGGGCGCGGACGACATCGCCAAGCGGATCGCCGCGCTGACCCGGCGGCTGGAGGCGCAGGGCGGGGTCAACGACGGGCGCACCGCCTTCCACCGCCACCGCGACGAGATCGACGCCCGCCTGGCCGAGGAGGACGCCCGCCGGATCGCGCTTCTGGACGAGATGGAAGACCTCCGCGACGGGCTGGCCCGGACCCCGATCAAGGCGGCCGAACTGGCCAGCCTGGAGCGTGAGGAGGCGAACCTCCGGGCACTCTACGACCAGGCGCTGGAGGCGCGCGCCATCGCCGAGACGGGCGATGCGATCGAGGCGCTGTCCAAGGGCCAGCGCATCGCCGTGATCGAGCAGGCATCGATCCCGCGCGTACCGGACCGGCCCAACCGCAAGATCGTGGCCATCGCCGGGGCGGCGGGCGGCATCCTTCTCGGCCTGCTGGTCGTGACCCTGCTCGAACTCCGCCTTGGCTTCCTGCGACGCCCGATCGATTTGCAGCGCCGGCTGGGGATCACGCCCATCGCGACGCTGCCCCTGCTGGAACTGCCGGCGGTCGCGCCCCGCGTGGGCCGCAGCATCCAGCGCAAGATCACGGTGGCGGCCGCCGTCGTGGTGATCCTGGGCGTCGCCGGCGCCATCGCCACCGGCTTCCTGCCGACACCGGCCGAAATCGCCGCGCGCATCGAACGCGCCGACATCCTCTGAAAGGACCCGCCATGGACCGTCTTCAGACCGCCATCGCCGAAGCCCGCGCCGCGCGGGACGCCATCCTCGCCGGACGGGTCGCCGCCGCCACGGACCAGGAGGCCCCGATCTCGCGCAAGGTCGCCCCGGCCGCCAGCCGCACGGTCGAGGAGGCGTGGGCCGCCCTGCCCCGGTTCGAGCCCGAGGCGGAACACCTGGCCGACAAGCGCGTCGTGACGCGCCAGGGCGGGGCCCGCAGCGCCCCGTTCGATGTGCTGCGCACCCGCACCCTGCAGCAGATGAAGGCGCAGGGTTGGTCCCGCCTGGCCGTCACCTCCCCCGGGCCGGGCTGCGGCAAGAGCACGGTGACCATGAACCTTGCCTTCTCGCTGGCGCGGCAGACCGACATCCGCACCGTGGTGCTGGACCTGGACCTGCGGCGCCCGATGCTGGCGTCGATCCTGGGCCTGCAGGCCCGCCACGAGATCACCGCCGCGATCCGCGGCACGGCCGAACCGGGCGCGCAGATGACCCGGGTGGGCGAGAACCTGGCCTTCGCGACCACGCGCACGCCCGTTCACGACCCCGCCGAGCTGTTGCAGGGCCGCCGGATCGGCAAGCTGCTGGAGCGGATCGAGGCGCAGTTCGCGCCCGACGTGATCGTGTTCGACCTGCCGCCGGTCATGGTCAGCGACGACGCCATCGCCTTTCTGCCCAATGCCGATTGCGCGCTGATGATCGCCGCCGCCGAGCAGAGCACCCTGGGCCAGGTCGACGCCTGCGAGAAGGAGCTGGCCCAGCAGACCAACGTGCTGGGCGTGGTGCTGAACAAATGCGGCCACCCAGGCGACTACCACCATTACGGCTACGGCTACGCCGAGACGGCCTAGCCGCCCAGCATCCAGACCATCCGCGCCAGGCGCAGCCGCGCCAACGTCGCCAGCGCGCGTGCCTTCTCGCCCGCGCCCAGACCCGGTGCCCGCAGGACCCGCGGCGCGTGCACGACGATCGAGGCGGGCATCGCCAACGCGCGAAGGGTCCAGACCCATGCGGGTCGCCCGTCGGCCCGGTGCAGTTCGCGCGCCTCGTCCGTCAGGCGCCGCCATTTGCGCGCCAGGGCCGACCAGTCCGCGCGCGACGGGTGACCGACGCGCAATTCGTGCACATAGATCAGGCTGTGGCCGCGGGCCCGCGCCCGCTGGCACCAATCCTTGTCCTCGGACATGCCCGCGCGGAACGGCCCGACATCGTCGAACACCGCGCGTCGCGTGACCAGGTTGCCGGTGCCCGCAAAGCCGTCGCGCGCGACATAGGTGCGGAAATCAAAGGCAAAGACCTGCTCGAATGCCTGCGCGCCCGTGGCCGGGCCGTCGGTCTCGTGAAAGACGTAGACCTCGCCCGTGACGAGGTCGCCCCGGTCAGCGACGCGCAGGGCGGTCTCCGTCCAGTCGGGATCGGGCAGGCAATCGGCGTCCAGAAACAGCAGCAGCGGGGCTTCGGTCTCGGCCACGCCGCGGTTGCGGGCATTCGCGGCACCGGCCAGCGGTTCCCGCAGCAGGCGAACACCGGGATAGCGCGCCACCAGCCCCGCGACGTCGCCCCGCGATCCGTTGTCGACCACCGCGACGCCGACCCCGCCCGGCAGCGTCGGCACCAGCGCATCCAGACAGCGCGTCAGCCGCACCGGATCGTCGCGATGCGGAATGATGACGACGGCGCGTTCGCCCATCAAAGCGCGGCCAAGGTGTCGCCCAGCGCGGCCTCGTACCGGCCGAGCCGGTCGAGCCCGCGCGCATGGGCTGCACGGACCTCCGTCGCCACGACGTCGCGGTCATGCCAGGCCTCGGCCACCGCATCGAGGATCGTCCGCGCGTCGGAGGCCGTGCAGTCCACCGTCCGGTGGAAGCCGAGCGAGCCGAACAACCCCGCGAACTTGCGGCTGTAGGCCATCGGGACGACCGGAACCCCGGTCGAGAACGCGGCGATGCAGGCATGCATCCGCGCACCGAGGAAGAAATCCATCGCTGCGATATGGGCCTTGGCCTCGGGCGGCGAGGCGAAGGCCGGCGCGAGAACGGTGCCGGGGTGTTTCTCGGCCAGGGCCGCGCAGGCGCGGTAATCGTCCTCGCCCGCCAGCGGGCCGTCGGGGACGATGACATGCGGGATCAGGTGCACGCAGGCACCCTGCCCCTGGAACCAGCGGATCAGATCGTCGATCAGCACGGGATAGTCCAGCGAGACGCCGAACTCGTTCCGGCCGGTATATCCGCCCCCCATCAGCAGACCCGACACGTTCAGCCCGACATGGGGCCCCGCCCCCGGCAGGTCCGGTGCGGGCCCCGCCGGCATGGCCAGCGCCACGTCGGAGGCGAGGACAGGCGGGCGGCGCACGCCCAATTCATACATGTGATCGCGCGACGGCTCGTCCCGGACCGCGACCAGCCGGCACCGGTCCAGATGCATGCGCGCCAGGCGCCGCGACGCGGTACGGTTGAACGGCCCCACCGTCTGCGGCGCGAAGATGAACGGTTTTCCCGCCAGATGCGCCAGCGCCTTGAGCGCGAACATCAGCCGCAGGCGCCTGCGCCCGTAGATGTCGGCGAAGCTGTCGCCGCCGCCGATGTCGATCACGGCATCGGCCCGGCGCAGCTCCGCCCAGTAGCCGCGCGGGTTCTTGACCCAGCGGCCGGACAGCGGAACGATCCGGATATCGTCGCCGGTGACATAGGGCGTGCGCGCGTCGGGATAGTCGACCAGCGTGATCGCAAGTGGCCGGTCCAGCCGCGCGGCGACGCGACGCAGGATGGCGACTTCCGCCACGCTGAGCGCACCGACGCCCAGGTTGTGCGACCGGGTCGAGTGCATCAGCAGCAGGATGCGGAGCGGGGCGCTCATCGCCGCAGGTGGCGACGCAGGGTGCCGAGGAAGTTGCGCAGGTTCCGCCGCCACGGGTTCTGCCGCGCCGCCCGCCGCAAGCCCAGGCCGCGATAGTCGGGGATCGGTTGCCGCAGCAAGCGCAGCGCGGCCAGTCGGGCAGAGAGCGCGCGCCGCCGCTCCCGCTGGCCGGGCTGGATATCGGCCAGCCGCGCCATGTCATAGGGACGCAGGGCCAGCCGGCCCGCGGCCTGGGCCCCACGGGCGATCTGTTCGCCCAGAACGGTGCGCGCCAGGACCAGGCTCTCGCCCGGACGCTCGTCGAAGCGGGGATAGCCGGAATCGTCCACCTCCCACGCGTCGGCGCAGACAAGATCGGCGGCTTTGCCCGTCCCGTCGGCGCAGATCTTGCAGCGATGCTGGACATGCTTCGAAAGGATGCCGCCCCAGCTCTCGCGATAGGTCATCGACCGTTCGGTCCCGTCGTGCAGCACGGCCGTGGCGCGGCCCGGCCAGCCATGGCCGCGATAGCGGAAACGCGCGACCTCGGTCTCTTCCACCCGCAACTGGCGCAGGATCTCGCGCGCGCCGGTGGCCGAGGGGACGCCGGCGCAGAAGAACGACACGATGACCGGGACCGCGCGCGCCACGGCCGGGTCGCGGGCCCGGATCGCCGCCAACGCGGCCGCGTCGCAGGGCTTGCCCACGAAGGCGACGCGGCGCCCGTCGGCCAGGATATCGGGCAGCGCCTCCAGCGGCGCCGAGGGTGCATAGCGCGACCCGGCCGTGGCCGAGAACGCCGCCGGATCGTCGGTCAGCACCGTGCGGTTCGCCAGAGGGGCCTTCGGGTCGGGCGCGTTCTGGACCACCGCCTGCACCACGCCCGCGCGCAGAAGATGCGTCAGAAGCGCCGTGAGCGCGCCGCCCGACGCGCCGCGATGCCGCTCCCCGCCATCCATCGACCAGCCGGTCCAGGCACTGCGCCACGGCCCCCAAAGCGGGTCGTCCCTACGCCCCCCGGGCGCCACGCGCTGTCCCAGGCCCGGGCAGATGTCGGCGATCGCGTCGTCGGCGCCGACGGGCAGCGCCCCCACCTGCACGGGGCGGAGGAAGCCCGGCGCCTTCGTCCGGATGGCGATGGCGTCGGGGAACATGCCGGCACAGCCGCCGCAACCGGCGCACAGATCGCCCTTCGCCACGATGGCGAGTGCCTCGGACGTGGCCATGGCCGCATCCGCGAGAGGGGTGTCGATCGTCTTCACTGCACTGCTCTGTCTGCCGTCATGGGCCTTCTTGCGGGCTTGCGGCTTGACCCCAGCATGGCAAGCCCCGCACAACCCCGCAAGCCTTTTCCCACCGGACATGTCCCGATGCCCCGCCCCGCGCTTCTGATCCTGTCCGGCAACGCCGCCGCCTCGGGCCTGCTGTTCGCGCGCAACCTGACCGTCGCCGCACTGATCCCGGTGGCCGATTACGGCATCGCGGCGACCTTCGCGCTGGCCATGGCGGCGGTCGAGATGGCCACCGCCTTCGGGCTGCAGCAACAGATCGTGCAGGCCCGCGACGGCGACGACCCGCGCCTGCAGGACGCCCTGGCCGGGTTTCAGCTGCTGCGCGGCGCGCTGGCCGGGCTGGCGCTGTTTCTGCTGGCGGGCCCGATGGCCGCGTTCCTGGCCATTCCGGAGGCCGCCTGGGCCTATCGTCTGCTGGCGCTGGTCCCGCTGCTGAACGCGATGCAGCATCTCGACATTCACCGCATGAACCGCAGCGACCGGTTCGGCCCGCTGATGGCGACGGGCACGGCACCGGCGCTTCTGTCGCTTTTGCTGGTCTGGCCGCTGGCGGCCTGGCTGGGCGACTGGCGGATCATGCTGGGCGCGATCCTGGCGCAGGCGGTCGCCGCCGCGATCCTGTCGCATGCAATGGCCGAACGCCCGTGGCGGCCGCGGGTCGACCGCGCGCTCTGGGCCCGGACGCTGCGCTTCGGCTGGCCGATGTTGGTCAATGCCGTGATCCTCTTTCTTGTCTTTCAGGCGGACAAGTTGGCGGTGGGGCACATTCTGGGGATGGAGGCGCTCGGCGTCTTCGCAATGGGCGTGACGCTGACGCTGACGCCCTCGCTGATCGCGGGGAAATCGATCCAGACCGCGCTGTTGCCGCGGCTCTCGGCCCGGGCCGGGTCGGCGGGTTTCGTGCCCACGGCGCATGCCGCGCTGACGGCGTCGATGCTGGCCGGACTGGCGCTGGCGATCTGCGGGGTCGCGGCGGGCTGGCTGGCCGCGCCGCTTCTGGCCGGGACGGGCTACGGCGCGCTGTCCATCCTGCTGGGGCCGCTCGCCATCCTGCAGGGGTTGCGCGTCGCCAAGACCGGAAGCGTGGTGGTGGCGTTGGCGCGCGGCTGGACGGGTAATGCCGCGCTGTCGAACCTACCTCGCGTGGGGGCTCTGGTCCTCGGGATCGCCGCGCTGAGCGCGGGCGCCGAACTGACAGTGCTTATCTGGCTGGGATGCCTCGGCGAAGCGGTGGGATTTGCGCTTTCGCTCCATCTCGTGCGGCGTCGGGACGCGGGCATCGCATGGCCAGTGCACCGGGTATGCCTGTGGTGCCTGGGGATCGCGTTCGCCGCCGGGGCGACGTTCGCGCCATGGCTGCTTGTCGCGGCGCTGGCGGTCCTGTCTGTTCTGGCGATGTGGCGCGAAGGCGAACGCTGACGAGGGGCTTGCCAGTCGAGGGAACGCGCCGCGGAAGCACCGAGTTTGGCGCAAATACGGCCGAAGCTGGACATCGCCGGTCATGACGGCATCGACCCGACGTAGAGACGCCACACCGCGAGGCTAGACCGGCGGCGCCGGCCGGTTTTTGGCCCCCGTCCCCGTGGTGGCGGTCTAACCTGCGCGGTAAGCGGCCCCGTCCGAGGGCCCGAGCAGCAGACCGGGGGACGCCCCGGACCGGAGCAGGCCATGAACTTGCGAATCCTCATGCGCGTCCTCGCCCTGGCGGTGCTGACGGCGGCGAATGCCCACGCGGACGGCGTCCTGCGCGCCGACCCGCAGACGCTTGCGACCGTTCTGGAACGGGCGGGGCCCGGCGACACGGTCCTTCTGGCGCCGGGCGACTACCCGCCGCTGCGCTTGGGTCGGGGCGGATCGCCGACGGCGCCCCTGGCCCTGCGGGCGGCGGACCGGGCGGCGCGGCCCGTCTTTCCCGCGCTGCAGATCACCGAGACCGGGCATCTGGTCCTCGACGGCCTGTCCTTCAAGCTGCGCCCGATCGGGGCCGGCGACCGGCGCAGCTTCGTGATCCGCGACGCGAGGGACATCCGCCTTGGCGATCTGACCTTCGACGGCACGCGCGACGCCGAAGGCCCCTGGGGACTGGGCCTGGGGGTCCACGACACGATCGGGCTGCGGTTGCGGGACAGCACCTTCCGTGGCTTCGCCCAGGGTGTCGTCATCACCCGCTCCTCGGACGTGACGGTGACCGGCAATCTCGTTCACGGCATGCGGTCCGACGGGATGAACTTCGCGCAGGTCTCCGACGTCCGGATCGAGGACAACGTGATCCGCGATTTTGACCGCACCACAGGCATCGGCGATCATGCCGACATGATCCAGTTCTGGACGCGCAACACCGACCGCCCCAGCACCGGGATCGTGATCCGCGGGAACCTGCTGAACTCCGGCACCGGGCTGTTCACCCAATCCATCTTCATGCGCAACGAGGCGGTCGACAGCCATTCGGCCGGCGCCGACATGTTCTACCGCGACGTGGTGATCGAGGAGAACCTGATCCTGAACGCGCATCTGCACGGCATCAGCATCGGCGCGACCGAGGGGCTGACGATCCGCAACAACACCGTGGCGCGAAACGCGGCCTCCTCGGGCAAGCGCGACGACCCGGGCCTGTGGACACCGCGCATCCGCGTCGACGACCGGTCCCGCGATGTGCTGGTGCTGGGCAATGTGGCCCATGCGGTGCCCGATCCGGCCTTCCACGGCGACTGGACGGTGGCGGGCAACCTGCTGATCCAGGATCGCGTGCCGGGCCAGGCCGACCACTACGACCGGGTCTTTCACGCCGTTTCGCCCCTGCGTCCGGCGCTGGCGGAACATTTCGTCGCCCGTGCCGGCGGCCCACTCGACGGCGCGACCGTCGGGGCGCCGATGCTGCGTGCCCTGGGCGCGGCCCTTCCGCAGGTCGCCCCCGACCTGCCCGAGGCGCCGACCGCCGGGATGCGCGGCCGCATCCGCCTCGACCCCGAGGCGCAGGCGCTGGTGGCCGATGGCGGCGCAGGGCGCCCGTTGCAAAGGCTGGAGATCGGCGGCCCCGCGATCCTCGTGGGCGATGCGCTCGACCCGGTCGTGCTGCCGCGCGAAATGACGGCGCCGCTCTTCGACGCCCGCGCGTTCGAGATCACCCTGCACCTGACACCGCGCGACGGCTATCGTTCGCATGGCGAGGTATTGCGCCTGCACCAGGCGATGCGCGTCTGGCTGACCGGTCGCGGCGCGGTCGAGGTGGAGCTGCTGCTGGAAGGCGGCGGCGCCACGCGGCTGCGCACGCGCCCGACCCGCATCCTGCGGGACGGCAGCGGCGAGATCACGATCAGCTATCGCGGCCCGGCCGGCATGCTGACCGTGCGCGAAGGCGACGAGGTCATCGGCGAACGGGCGGCCACGGGCATCCTTCCGCCGCGCGGATCCTGGGGGCTGTCCTTCGGCAACCCCTTCGGCACCAAGGAAAGCTTCGAGGGCAGCATCGACGCCTTCGAGTTGCACGGCGTGCCGGACGCGCTCGCCCAACCCGCGCGAACCGCATGGCGCCCGGACGAGAAGTCGCTGCCATGACGGCGGCCACCGCCGCGCCGGCGGCGATCGGGTCTGGGCGGCTGCACTGGCTCGCCGTGCTCTACCTGCTGACGGTGGTCCTGCCGATCTCGATGAACATCGGCTCGATCCACCTAACCACGCTGCGCATCCTGTTGCTGATGGTCACGCTGCCGATGCTGGTGAACCTGCTGCGCGGGCGCTACGGGCCGGTGCTTGCGACCGACTGGCTGTTCCTGCTCCACGCGGCCTGGCTGACGCTGGCCCTGGCGATCAACAACCCAGACCGCGTCATCCAACAAGCCCCCTCCGTCGGGGTGGAGTTCCTGGGCGGTTATGTCCTGGCGCGGGCGACCATTCGGTCGGCGGCGGACTTCGTGGCGCTCTGCCGGCTGATGGTGATGCTCGTCCTCATTTCGCTGCCCTTCGCGCTGCTCGAGACACAGACGGGCGATCCGCTGATCCTGCAGGTGATCCGCTCGCTTCCGGGCATCACCTCGGTCGAGATCACGCGCGACGACCCCCGCCTGGGCCTGGCGCGCGTGCAGACCGTGTTCGCGCATCCGATCCATTACGGGCTGTTCTGCTCGGTCGCGTTCTCGATGGCTTTCGTGGCGCTCAAGGGTCTCGGCTCCGACGTCTGGCGGTTTCTTTCGGCGGGCGGCGTCGCGCTCGCGGGGTTCACCGCGCTGTCGTCGGGGGCGCTGCTCGCCATCGTTCTGCAGGTCGCGCTGATCGGCTGGGCCTGGATGTTCCGCGGGATGGAGCGGCGCTGGTGGTTGCTCGTGGGTCTCTTCGCGCTGGCCTATATCGCCGTCGACCTGATTTCCAACCGGTCGGCCTTCCAAGTCTTCATGAGCCATGCGACCTTCTCGGCCCACAACGCCTATTGGCGCAGCATCATCTTCGAGTGGGGCGTGATGAACATCTTCGGCAACGCCGAGAACGAAATCCCGCCGTCGATCCTGTTCGGCATCGGCCTGAAAGACTGGGTGCGGCCCTATTTCATGTATTCCGGTTCGATGGACAATTTCTGGCTGGTGATGGGCGTGCGCTACGGCGTGCCGGGATTCGCCTTCATCGCCCTGGGTTGGGCCTGGCAGGTGGCGCGGCTGATGCGGGTCAGGCTGGGTCCGGGGCATCCGCTGCTGTTCATCCGGCGGGCCTGCGTCTTCACGCTGCTGGGGCTCAGCTTCACGCTGGCCACGGTGCATGTCTGGGGCAACCTGTTCTCCTTCACGCTGTTCGTGCTGGGCGCGACGGCCTGGCTGGTGCAGCCGGGCGCCACCGACATGGGCGCGCCGCCGCCGGCGCCCGCGGGGCCCGCACGGCCCCGCACGTCCTATACCCGCTTTGCGCCTCGCCCGGGCCGGGCGATGACGATCCGCGCGCGGCGCGTATCATGACCGACCTGCCCCGCCTCGGCGTCGTGATCGTCACCCATGGCTCGGCCGACGTGATCGGCGACTGCCTGGATACGCTTCTGCAAAGCAGGGGCGTCGCGCTATCGGTGGTGGTAGTCGACAACGACTCGCCCGATGCCACGGCCGAAGTGGTGGCCGGGCGCCGGGCCCCGGACCCGCACAACCTGCGCTGGTGCCCGACCCATCGCAACGGGGGCTTTGCGGCAGGCGTGAACCACGGGCTGCGGATCCTGATGGAGGACGCGGGCCTGGACCGGTTTTGGATTCTGAACCCCGACACGCTGGTCCCGCCGGACACCGCCGCCGCTTTCGCCACCCATGCCGCGCCCGACGGTTTCGGCATCCTGGGCGGGCGCGTGATCTATGCCGATCCGCCCGGGGCAATCCAGATCGACGGTGGCATCGTCGACTGGCGGACGGGCCGGACACGCAACCTCAACCAGAACGCGGACGCCGGGACGGCGCCGCCTTCGGCCTCCGACATCGTCTTCGTCACCGGGGCCAGCATGGTCGTCAGCCGGACCTTCGTCGACCGGGCCGGCCCCATGCCCGAAGATTACTTCCTGTATTACGAGGAGGTTGACTGGGCCCTGCGCCGCGGGCCGCTTCCGCTGCTCTATTGTCCGGACGCCGTGGTGCGGCACCGGGCCGGCACCTCGATCGGGTCGCAGCGCCCGGGTCGCCTGGCCTCGCCGTTCTCGGAGTGGTTCAAGCACCGCGCGCGGCTGCGGTTCGTGCGCCGCCACCGGCCCGCATCCCTGCCCGGCGCCTGGGCCTTCACCGTCGCCAAGGCCGGTCAACTGGTTCTGCGGCGCGACCTGCCCGCGGCGGGGGCGGTCCTGCGGGGCGGGTTCGGCCTCGCTCCGCCCCGGGACGTCAGGCGCAGGATGGCCGCCGGGGGCGTCACGCTCTGATCAGGCGGCGGGCCCGATGGTCAGCGTGACGGGGCTCAGCCCCTCGATCGAACCTTCCAGCACGTCGCCCGGCTGCACGGGGCCCACGCCGGCGGGCGTGCCGGTCATGATCACGTCGCCCGGGCGCAAGCGATAGAAGCGCGACAGGTCCGACACGATCGCGCCCACGTCATGGATCATGTCGGACAGGCGCCCGGTCTGCCGGACCTCGCCATCGACGGTCAGGCGTATCGCCTGCGGGCCCACGGGTCCGAACGCAGCGGCCGATGTCAGCGGACCCAGGACCGCCGAACCCTCGACATCCTTGCCCAGGTCCCACGGACGGCGCGCGGCCTTGGCGGCCGCCTGAAGGTCGCGGCGCGTCATGTCCAACCCACAGCCATAGCCGAAGATCGCATCCGCGGCCGCATCGCGGTCGACCCGGAATGCCGGCGTGCCGATGGCGACGACGAACTCCACCTCGTGATGATAGTCCGACGTGCCCGGCGGATAGGGCACCGTCTGGCCGGAAGACACGACCGAGAAGGCGGATTTGGTGAAGTAGAACGGCGCCTCGCGGTCGACCTCGTTGCCCATCTCGGCGGCATGGGCGGCGTAATTGCGGCCCACGCAGAAGACGCGCCCCACGGGGAAGGTCTCGGCCCGTCCCGCGACCGGGAGGCGTGGCAAGGCGGGCAGATCGAAGAGATCGAGCATGGGCACCTCCAGCGGTTTCAGCTTCGGTATTCGTCGCGGTACCAATCGACGAAGGCGCGCACGCCCTCCTCGACCGGCGTGCGCGGAAGGGCGTGGCCCAGAAGGTCCGTCAGCAGGCCGCAATCGGCCCAGGTGGCGGGCACGTCGCCCGGCTGCATGTCCATAAGATTGCGCGTGGCCTTTGTCCCGAGCGCACCCTCGATCGCCTCGATGAAGCGGCCGAGCTCGACCGTCTCGCCATTGCCGATATTGACGATCCGGTGCGGGGCGACGGGGCTGAGGCTGTCGCGTTCCGAGACGGGGTCCGTCCCCGGGGGCCGGCCGATCAGATCGGCGATGCCCTGCACCAGGTCGCCGACATAGGTGAAGTCGCGCCGCATCCGACCGTGGTTGTAGACGTCGATCGGCTGGCCGTTCAGGATCGCGCGGACGAACTTGAACAGCGCCATGTCCGGTCGGCCCCAGGGGCCGTAGACGGTGAAGAACCGGAAGAGCGTCGTCGGCACGCCGTAGAGATGGGCATAGCTGTGCGCCATCGCCTCGCCCGCCTTTTTGGTCGCGGCGTAGAAGGACATCTGCGTGTCGGCCTTGACCGTTTCGCGGTACGGCATGTCCGCGTTCGCCCCGTAGACCGAGGAGGTCGACGCGATCAGCAGATGCGCCGGCGGGTGGGCGCGGGCGGCCTCCAGCACCTCGTAGGTGCCCAGCAGGTTCGCCTCGACATAATCGCGCGGCGCGTCGATCGAATGGCGCACCCCCGCCTGGGCAGCCAGGTGGATGACGGCGTCGGGCCGGTGTTGCGCCAGGAGGTCCGTCATCAGGCCGGGCGTCGCGACATCGCCGATCACGGCGGTAAACCCGTCGCCAAGGCGGGCATGCCGCCGGCGCTTGAGCTCGGGGTCGTAGTAATCCGACAGATTGTCGACGCCGGTGACGTGCCAGCCGCGTTGCAACAACAGGTGGGAGAGGTGGTAGCCGATGAACCCGGCCGAGCCGGTGACGAGCGCGCGTTTCATGGGCCTTGGGTGACGGAAGCGGGATGCACTGTCAAACGGCCCTAGACCTGGATCACCGGTGGGGCAGCGGGTTCGGCGCGGTCCTGTCCGAAACCCGCGACGCGCCGCGACAGCAGGTCCAGTGCCAGATCCGCGTCGCCATCGGCCACCGCGCGGCGCAGGGTGCGCAGAATGTCGGCCATCTCGAACTCCGACAGGCCGTCCTCGCGCACGCGGAAGATCTTGCGATGCGCCGTGGGCCGCTCCGACCCGTCGAAGAACAACTCCTCGTGCAGCTTCTCGCCCTCGGACAGGCCGATATACTCGATCGCGATATCGCCCTGTGGGTTCTCTTCGGACTGAACGCTGTAGCCCGCCGCCTCGATCGCGTGGGTGGCCAGGTCGACGATCCGCACCGGCTCGCCCATGTCGAGAAGGAAGACCTCGCCGCCCTCGGCCATGGATCCGGCCCGCAGCACCAGGCGCGCGGCCTCCTCGATGGTCATGAAATAGCGGGTGACGTGGGGATGGGTGACGGTCACCGGCCCGCCGCGGCGGATCTGGTCGTGGAAGATCGGCACCACCGACCCCGAGGAACCGAGCACGTTTCCGAACCGGACCATCGACAATATCGTGCCGCCGTCGGGCACCCGCGCGGCCAGGTCCTGCACGGCCAGTTCGGCCAGCCGCTTGGTCGCGCCCATGACGCCGCGCGGCCGGACGGCCTTGTCGGTCGAGATCAGGATGAACCGTTCGATCCCCGCCTCGATCGCGGCGGCGGCAAGCATGTGGGTGCCCAGGACGTTGTTCGACAATCCGACCAGCGGGTTGGCCTGCACCAGGGCCACGTGCTTGTAGGCGGCGGCGTGCAGGATGATCTCGACCTCCTCGCGGTCGATCACCTGGCGGACCTGCCCGGCATCGGTGACGGACCCGAGGACGGGGACCAGTTCGACCCCGAATTCGGCGGCGGTGTGGCGCAGCTCCCGTCCGACGTTGAACAGGGCGATCTCGCTCATCTCGAACAGGACGAGGCGGCGGGGCCGACCTTCAAGCAGCTGGCGGCAAAGCTCCGCCCCGATCGATCCGCCGGCGCCCGAGACAAGGACGGACTTGCCGCGGTAGATGTCGAGGCCATCCATCAGGGGCGCCTCGACCTCGTCGCGGCCCAGGAACATCTTCGGCTTCATCGTCTCCAGCCGGTCGATCAGCGCCTCGGTCCCGATGAGTTGCGAGAAGGAAGGCAACGTCTGCACCTCCAGCCCCATCTCCTGCAGCTTGCGGGCGATGCGCGCCTGCTTGGGCGGGCTGAGCGACGGGACGGCCAGCAGCACGCGGTCGATGCGCTTCTGCGCGGCGATCTCGGCCACACGGGTCGGGCGGTGCACGGGCAGGCCGGCGATGGTCAGGCCCTGCATGGACGGGTTGTCGTCGACGAAGGCCACGGGGTCGATGCCCTTGTGGCTGCGGAACGCGCGCACGAGCTGCGTGCCGGTGGAGCCGGCCCCGTAGATCAACACCCGCGTGACCCGGCCGCCGCGCCGGTAGATGGCGAGGACGAGCTGCAGGAGCACGACCCGCGACAGGAACATGAGAAGGAACAGCGTGATCGCGAAACCGGCATAGACCGCGAAGGGCAGGCTCTGCCCCACGGCCACGGTCAGCAAGAAGGCCGCGAAGGCCAGCATCATGGCGAGAATCGCGCTGCGCAGCGTCGCGCTGCCGTCGAATTCGGCCAGCGCCAGGCCCGGCAGGCCAAGCCCGACCGACAGGCCGCCGGCCAGCGCGGTCAGGCTGGGCACCGCGACCAGAAGGGCGACGCCGGCGGGCGGAAAGCCGTAGGGCAGGTTGCTGACCGTCAGCGTCAGCACCAGGGCCGTCACCACGAGGATCAGGTCGAGCGTCAGGAAGAACGCGTATTTCTGGCGTCGGGTCAGGGAACGGAGGATCGATTCAAGACGGGACGGTTCGTTGATCTTGGTACGCGACAAGCCGGCATCCTCTGCATGGCGAATTCTGGCGAACGCCTTTCAACAGTGTGTATTCCATCCGGCAACCCCCGGCAACGCAGGCGAAAAGCGTGCGCGAATACCGGCGCGTCATACGGTAGGGCGCGTTGACCTCGCCGCCCCGTCCGGTAGGTTGGCGCGCGACGACGGGCCCCACTGCCGGGGCACATGGCGGTGGGGGACGACATCATGCGGATCATCAGGTTTTTCGCCGTTCTGGCGTGTCTCGGCACCCTTGGCGGGTGCGCCCTTCCGCGCGGCGCCGCCCTGCAGGGGGAAGTCGTGCGCGCAAGCGACACGCAGGGGGCGGATTTCGCCGTCTATCCCGTCACCCGCGCCCTGTTGCCTTCGATCGCGCAGTGGCCCGACGTCAACCAGCCCCATCTGGGCTGGATCACGGCCAGCCAGGGCAGCTCGGCCCAGGTGATCCGTCCGGGCGACATGGTGACGCTGACGATCTGGGACAGCGACATCAACTCGCTGCTGGTCCCCGCCGAGGGGCGGCGCACCGTCCTCGACCCGATGCGGGTGTCGCCGGCGGGATCGATCTTCGTGCCCTATGTCGGCAACGTCCAGATCGGCGGCACCACGCCACAGGGCGCGCGCAGCCGCGTCGAGGCGGCGCTGTTCGACGTGGCCCCGTCGGCCCAGGTCCAGCTTTCCATGGCCGAGGGCCGGGGCAACGCCGTCGATCTGGTGGGCGGCGTGCGCCAGCCGGGCAGCTTTCCGATGCCGGACGGGAATTTCACCGTTCTCGGCCTGGTGGCCGCGGGGGGCGGGGTCGATCCGTCGCTGGACAATCCGCAGATCCGGCTGCAACGCGGGTCGCGCCTCTACGGCACGTCCATCGACCGCCTTTATGACGAGCCGCGGCTGGACACGCTGCTGCGCAGCGGCGACCAGGTCATCGTTCAGGAGGACGAGCGTTATTTCCTTTCCGTCGGGGCCGCCGGAAGCGAGGCGCTGCACCCCTTCACCCGCAGCACGCTCAGCGCGATGGATGCGGTCTCGATCATCGGCGGCGTGCAGGAGCAGCGCGCCGACCCGAAGGGCATTCTGATCCTGCGCGAATACCCCGTCTCGGCCCTGGCGGCCGGCCAGCGCGGCCCGCGCAACCGGCAGGTCATCTTCACGCTGGACCTGACCTCGGCCGACGGGCTGTTCTCGGCACGAAACTTCCAGATCATGCCCAAGGACCTGGTTTACGTGACCGAAAGCCCGATCACGGCGACGCAGACGGTGTTCAGCCTGATCGGCTCGGTCTTCGGACTGATCCGCACCGCCCCGCGTTGACGGATCCCCACAGACGTTGACAAAGCGTTAACCGCTCAAACCGAGAGTCCCGGTCTTCACATCACCGGAGGCCGCGGCTCATGTCGGAAAACACCACCATCCTGTCCCTGCCCCTGATCCAGGGCGGTCAGGCACAGAAGCACATCACCCACAACGAAGCACTGCGCATGCTGGACGCGCTGGTCCAGCCGGTCGTCACCGATGCCGACCGCACCGCCCCGCCCGACCTGCCGGCCGAGGGCGACCGCCATATCGTTGCCCCCGGCGCCATCGGCGCCTGGTCCGGCCGTGACGGCGACATCGCGGTCTTCGCGGGCAACGGCTGGACCTTCCTGTCGCCCGCCCCCGGATGGCGGGTGCATGACGCCGAGGCACGGGTCGACCGCCGCCATGACGGCACCGCCTGGATCGCCGACGCCGCCCCCGCGCCCGAGACGTTGCCGCAACTGGGCATCAACGCGGCGGCGGACGCGGCGAACCGGCTGGCCGTGGCCTCGGATTCGACACTGCTGACGCATGACGGCTCCGACCATCGACTGGTGCTGAACAAGGCAGGTTCGGGCGATACCGGCACGCTGCTGTTCCAGACCGGCTATTCCGGGCGGGCCGAGATGGGCTGCGCGGGCGAGGATGCGTTTTCCGTCAAGGTCAGCGCCGACGGCACAGGCTGGACAACCGCGCTGCGCTTCGACGCGCTGACAGGACTTGCGACGGGTGCCGCCGTGCAGGACGGGCCCGGCGACGTGACCCCGGGGCGGCTGGCACGCACGGACGGCACGTTCGGCCCCGGCAACCTGCTGGCGCCGGTCGCCACGGTCGCGGGCCTGCCCGCCGGCGGCGTGATCGAACGGCGCGAGACCGCCACCGGAATCGCGGTCCTGCATGCCGACGGCACGATGATCTGCCACGGCACCGTGACGCTGACGCAGTCGGGCGGGCACAAGATGGTGGGTGATTGGGACTATCCGGCGGCCTTTGCCGAAACCACGCCGGTCATCAGCTTCGCCTCGGTCGATCACTCCTCGGTCTGGTCGACCTCCAGCGTACAGCCGAAATATCTGGGCGTGCTGACGCATCAGACCGTCTCGGGCGACACGCTGCGCCTGCATCAGTATAAGGGCGACAACCCGCATACCTTCTCCGAGATGGACGAGCTGGTGGTGAACGTGGTGGCGATCGGGTCCTGGCGGTGAAACCGCGCTAGCGCCGCGATACTTTCCCGACCACATTCTTCAGGGCGGCCCGCCAGTCGGGCCGCCCGATGCCGAAAACGTCCGCGAGCGCCGAGCAGTCCAGCCGCGAATTGGACGGACGCGGGGCCTTGGCGGGCCAATCGGCGGCCGCGATCCCGTCGACGGCGCAGTCCACGCCCGCGGTCGCGAATATTGCCCGCGCGAAGCCGGCCCAGTCGATATCGGGCGACCCCGCGAAATGATGGATGCCCGACGGCGCGCCCTCCGCCATCGCCGCCACGATCTGCCCGCAGGCATCGGCGATAGCGGCGGCAGGGGTCGGCCCGCCGACCTGATCGTTCACCACCGACAAACGGTCCCGTTCGGCCCCCAGGCGCAGCATCGTCGTGACGAAGTTCCGCCCCGTGCCGGAGAACACCCAGCTTGTCCGGAGCACGACATGGCGACCGCCGGCGGCGGTCACGGCGCGTTCGCCGGCCAGTTTGCTGCGGCCATAGGCGCCCAGCGGCGCCACCGGATCGTCCGGGCGCCAAGGGCCGGTGCCGGACCCGTCGAACACGTAGTCGGTCGACAGGTGAACGAAGGGCAGATCCAGTTCCGCGCAGGTGCGGGACATCTCGCCCGGGGCGTCCGCGTTGATGCGCATCGCCGCCGCCTCCGCATCCTCCGCCCCGTCGACATCGGTCCAGGCTGCGGCATTGATGACCGCGCGGGGCCGCGCCGCGCGGATCGCCGCGTCGCAGGCACCCGGCACGGACAGATCGGCGGCCGCCCGGTCCAGGTTGACGACCCCGTGGGATGCCAGCGCACGCGCGACCTGGCCTGTCCGGCCGAACGCCAGGATCGTCACCGCCCCGTCCCCAGCCGGGTGCCGACCCCGGCGCGATCCAGGAGCGGACGCCACCATGCCTCGTTGTCCAGATACCAGCGGACGGTCCGCTCCAGCCCCTCGGCCAGCGTGACGGAGGGGCGCCAGCCCAGTTCCTCGTGGATGCGGCCAGCATCGATGGCATAGCGCGCATCGTGGCCGGGCCGGTCCGCGACGAAGGTGACGAGGTCGGCATGCGGCGCACCCTCCGGCCGCAGCCGATCGAGGATGGCGCAGATCGCGCGGACGAGGTCGATATTGCGCGCCTCGCTGTCGCCGCCGATGTTGTAGCTGCGCCCGACGCGCCCGTTCCGCAACACGGACAAGAGCGCGTCGGCGTGATCTTCCACGAACAGCCAGTCGCGGACGTTCTCGCCGGCGCCGTAGACCGGGATCGGCCGACCGTGCAGCGCGTTCAGGATCACCACCGGAATCAGTTTTTCGGGGAAGTGATAAGGCCCGTAGTTGTTGGAGCAGTTGGTCAGCAGAACCGGCAGGCCGTAGGTCTCGTGCCAGGCGCGGACCAGATGGTCGCTTGCGGCCTTCGAAGCCGAATAGGGGCTGCGCGGGTCATAGGGCGAGACTTCGGTGAAACGCCCCGTGGGGCCCAGCGAACCGAACACCTCATCGGTCGAGATGTGGTGAAACCGGAACGCCTCGGCGCGGCCGCGCCGGTCCCAATGCGCGCGCGCCGCCTCCAACAGGTTGTAGGTGCCGGTGATGTTGGTGGCGACGAAGGCGCCCGGCCCGTCGATCGAACGGTCGACATGGCTCTCGGCGGCGAGGTGCATCACCGCGTCGGGGTCATGGGCGGCAAAGGCGTCATCCAGCGCGCGCCGGTCGGTGATGTTGGCGTGGACGAACGCGTAGTTCGGAGCATCCGCGACCGGGGCCACGTTGGCCAGGCAGGCGGCATAGGTCAGCGCGTCCAGGTTGACGACGTCCAGCCCGGCCGCCACCGCCTGCCGCACCACCGCCGAGCCGATGAAGCCCGCCCCGCCGGTGACCAGCAGCTTCATGCGTCGGCCCCGAAGGGCGCGGCGACGCGGGCAAGGGGCGGCGCGGCGGCGTCCTTCTCCGACAGCAGGGGCGCCCCGATCAGGCCCCAGTCGATGCCGCAGCTGTCCCACCGCACGGCACCTTCGGCCCCGGGCGCGTAGAAGCCGGTGCATTTGTAGACGATCTCCGTTCCCGGCGCGCGGGTCACGAAGCCATGCGCGAAGCCCTCCGGGATCCAGAGCATCCGCCCATTCTCGGCCGACAGGTCATGCCCCGTCCATTCGCCATAGGTGGCCGAGCCGCGCCGCAGGTCCAGGGCCACGTCGAACAGATGCCCCCGCCCGCAGCGCACCAGCTTGCCCTGCGCGTCGGGCGGTGCCTGATAATGCAGCCCCCGCAGCGTGCCGACGGCGTCCGAGACGGAGTGGTTGTCCTGTACGAACGTGGCCTCGATGCCGGCCTCGGCGAAGACGCGGGCGTTCCAGGTCTCGGCGAAGAAGCCGCGCGCGTCGCCGAAGCGGCGCGGGGTCAGCAGCATCACGCCGTCCAGGTTGGTCCGTTCGATCCGCATCGCGCCCTCATCGCTGCCCGCCTTTCCCTAGCGGGCGCGGTGTCAGAAACGCAACTCTCCCGACCGGGCGGCGGCGATGCGGTCCGTGGCCGCGACCAGCTCCTCGGCGATACCCGGCTCCGATAAGGCATGCCCGGCGAAGGGGGCGATCTGAAGCGTAGCGGCAGACCATCCCTCGGCCAGCAGCTGGGCCGAGACGGGCGGGCAGATCATGTCGTAGCGGCCTTGGACGATATCGCCCGGCACATCCGCGATCCGGTCTAGGTTCGCCCGGATCCACCCATCGTGGTCGAGGAACCCGCGATGGGTAAAATAATGGTTTTCCAACCGCGCGAAGGCGCGGGCGTATTCGCCCCCGGGCTCTCCCGACCGGCCCTGCGCCGCGACCGAGGCGAGCGCGTTCTCCCACGCGGCCCAGGCCCGCGCGAAGCGGACCTGTTCCTGCGCGGGCGTGTCGAACAGGCGGCGGTTGTAGGCCGCGATCAGGTCGCCGTGTTCCGCCTCGGGGATCATCCCCGCGAACCGGGCCCAGGCCTCGGGCCAGAACGCCCCCACGCCGCCGCCGTAGAACCAGTCGAGCTCGCGCTCCTCCATCAGGAACACACCGCGCAGGAACAGATGGGCGGCGCGGTCGGGATGGGTGATCGCGTAGATCAGCGCCAGCGTGGCGCCCCAGCTGCCGCCGAACACCGCCCATCGATCGATGCCCAGATGGCCGCGCAACCGCTCGATATCCCTGACCAGATGCCAGGTCGTGTTGTCGCGGATGCTGGCATGGGGACGCGAACGCCCGCAGCCGCGCTGGTCGAACAGGATCACCCGCCAGATATCGGGGTCGAAGAAACGCCGCATCATCGGGCTGCATCCGCCGCCCGGGCCGCCATGCAGCACCGCGACTGGCAGACCGCCGGGGTTTCCGCACTGCTCGACATAGAGGTTGTGACCGTCGCCCACGTCGACCCGCTGCCGATCGAACGGATCCAGCGGGGGATAGAGCGCACCGGCGCTGGTCTGTTGAAGGTTCCGATCCATCTCGCACCTATATAGACCAAGCGCAGCCCTTCAACAGGGCCCCGAGCCGGAGGACGCCATGACCAGCACCATCGACCCCGCCGAGATCGAGAAGTTCCAGGCCATGGCCGCCGAATGGTGGGATCCGAGCGGCAAGTTCAAGCCGCTGCACATGCTCAACCCCTGCCGGCTCGACTACATCACCACCCAGATCGCCGGCGAGTTCGACCGCGATCTGACGGCCGACCGCCCCTTCGACGGGCTCCGCATCCTCGATATCGGCTGCGGCGGCGGCCTTCTGGCCGAGCCGATGGCGCGACTGGGCGCGGACGTCGTGGGCGTCGACGCTGCCGAACGCAACATCCCCGTGGCGCAGGCCCATGCCGCGCAATCTGGCCTCGACATCGACTACCGCCACACCTCCGCCGAGGCGCTGGTAGAGACGGGCGAAGCGCCCTTCGACGTCGTCCTCAACATGGAGGTGGTCGAGCACGTCGCCGATCCGCTCGCCTACCTCACCGCCTGCCAGCGCCTCCTGCGCCCCGGTGGCTTGATGATCTGCTCGACCATCAACCGGAACCCGAAATCCTACGTCATGGCGATCATCGGGGCCGAACATGTCATGCGCTGGCTGCCCAAGGGCACGCACGAGTGGTCGAAATTCATCACCCCCGACGAACTCTACGACCTGATCGGACGCGCCGGACTGACCCCGGTCGACCGGATGGGCTTCGTCTTCAACCCGGTCGCCTGGTCCTGGCGGCTGTCGGATCGCGACCTGTCCGTGAACTACGTCACCGCCAGCACCAAGCCTCAGACGCCGTAGCGCGCCAGGAACGTCTCGACCGCGCCGTCGATCACGCGCTGGCGCTCGGCCTCGGTGACCGTGGTGCGGATGCCGAAGACCAGTTCGGGGAACAGCGTCGCCTTGCACAGCTCGAAGAACTGGTCCGCGGCCAGGTCGAAATCCTCGATCGCCAGTGCGCCATCGGCGACCGCGCAGCGGAAATACTCGACCATCTTCTCGCGGAAGAGCTGCGGTCCGGTCTCGTAGAATTCGCGCCCCAGTTCCGGGAATCGGTCGCTTTCGGCCACGCACATCCGGAAGATCGACTGCCCGAACGGCGACAGGAAGAACCCGAGCATCCGGTCCGCGGCGATGCAAAGGACCTCGCGTGGGCTCGAATCATCGGTCAGGACGGCATCGGCCTCGTCGGCCTGGAGACCACACTCGGCCTTGGCGACCTCCATGAAAAGGACGCGCTTGTCGGGGAAATAGCTGTAGAGCGTGGCCTTCGAGACCCCCGCCGACCGCGCGATCGCGTCGACGCTCGCCCCCTCGTATCCGTCGGCCATGAAAACGGCCCGTGCGCCCTCCAACACCTGGTCGAACTTCCGACCCCGCTTGATCGGTGAAACATCGTTCATTCCGGCACCCCTTTGCCCGAAATATAGCCGAGGCGCGTTGCCGCACAAGCCGAACGAGGCGGCAGGACCGCGCGCGAAGGCCGGCGCGGTCCCGTGACGACCGTCGCGGCGGGGCTGCCGAAAGGGAGACAGGCCGTCGGAACAGGCAACGGTTGCATGCGATTCCGGCTCGATCGAAATGCGCGTCCGATGAGGTTTGCGGACCAAAGCGCACCGCCGCGCGGGGGCACGGCGATGCGCCCGGCCCTCTGGGCCGACGCCCGGCCCGGCCGGCGATGCGGCCGCCATCGAATGTGGCGTTGACGGCCCGCGGCGTCGCGAACCAGCTTGTGGGCCGACGGCCCGCGGCGCAATTCGCGGAACTTCGCCATCGGCCAAGCGTCGCCGTCCCTTGCGCGTCGATCCGCCGGGCCTATCGTGGGATCATCATGTTTCCCGCGCTCCTCAACCGCCGACGTTTCAAGGACCTCTCCGAGCAGGAGATCCTGGCCCTCGCCATCTTCTCCGAGGAGGACGATGCCCGGATCTACCGCGCATTCGGCGAGCGGTTGCGCGGCGACTACCCTGACACGGCCGCGATGTTCGACGACATGGCCGCCGAGGAGGATGGTCATCGCCAACGGCTGATAGATCTGCACGCCGCGCGGTTCGGCGACGTCATCCCGCTGATCCGGCGCGAGCATGTGGCCGGCTTCTACGCCCGCCGTCCCGTATGGCTGGCCGAGACGCTGAGCCTCGACCGGATCCGGGCCGAAGCCGCCGCGATGGAGCGTCAGGCCGGGGATTTCTACCTGCGCGCCGCGCGCCGCACCTCCGACCCGGCCACGCGCAAGCTGCTGGGCGACCTCGCCGCGGCCGAGGCCGGACACACCGCCCGGGCCGAGGGGCTCGCCGACGCGCTGGCGCCAGACGCGCGCGCGGCCGAGGATGGACGCGCCCGCCGCCAGTTCCTGCTGACTTGGGTGCAACCGGGCCTCGCCGGCCTGATGGACGGCTCCGTTTCGACCCTGGCCCCGATCTTCGCCACCGCCTTCGCGACGCAGGACACCTGGACCACCTTCCTCGTAGGCCTGGCCGCATCGGTGGGGGCCGGCATCTCCATGGGCTTCACCGAAGCCGCCTCCGACGACGGCCAACTCTCGGGCCGGGGCAGCCCGTGGAAGCGCGGCCTGGCCTCGGGCGTGATGACGACGCTGGGCGGGCTGGGCCATGCGCTGCCTTACCTGATCCCCGATTTCCGGCTGGCCACCGGCATCGCCATCGCCATCGTCTTCGTCGAACTCTGGGCCATCGCCTGGATCCAGAACCGCTTCATGGAGACGCCGTTCTGGCGCGCCGCGATGCAGGTGGTGCTGGGCGGCGGGCTGGTCCTGGCCGCGGGCATCCTGATCGGACAAGGCTGACCGGGACCGGGGGGGGCGGCCACGGCCATTCTGGACAGCCCCGCCCCGGCCCGCTAGCCCTTCGCCATGCTGGCGATATTCCTGAAAACCGTGCCGTTCTTCGCGCTGATCGGGCTCGGCTATGCCGCCGGCCGCACGCGCTTCTTCACGCCCGAGGCAACGGCCTACCTGACCAAGTTCGTCTTCTGGTTCGCCCTCTCGGCCATGCTGTTCAACTTCGCCGCGAACCTGTCGCTGGCCGACATCTTCGATCTGCGCTTCATCACCGCCTATCTCTGGGGCACCGGCACCGTCTATCTGATCGCGACCGCCGTCGGGATGATCCGCGGCCTGCCCGTCGCGGAATCCGCGGTCGAGGCGCAGGTCGCCGTCATCGGCAATGTCGGCTTCCTCGGCATCCCGATGTTCGTGCTGCTGCTGGGCCCCGAAAGCGCGGGGCCGATGCTGATGGTGCTGGCGACCGACCTGATCGTGTTTTCCTCGCTGATCGTGATCCTCATCACCGGCTCGCGCGAGGGGCGTGTCACCGCACGCACGCTGCGCACCGTGGCGCTGGGCCTGGCGCGCAACCCGATGATCGTCTCGATCGTGCTGGGGCTCGGATGGTCCTATACCGGCCGCGACCTCTGGCAACCGGTGGGCGAGTTCCTGTCGCTTCTGGGCGCGGCCGCCACGCCCGGCGCGCTGTTCGCCATCGGGGCGTCGCTGGCCGGCAAGACGGCCGAACGGCTCTCGGTCGCCGGCTGGCTGACCTTCTGCAAGCTGGTGCTGCACCCGGCCGCCGTGGCGCTGGCGGCCCTCGTCATATTTCCCGTCGCCGACCCGTTCGCGGCGACGGTCATGATCTCGGCCGCCGCATTGCCGGTGGCGGGAAACGTCTACATGCTGGCGCAGCACTACGGCGTGGCGCCGCAGCGGGTCAGCGCCGCGATCCTCGTCTCCACCGCCATCTCGATCGTCACCGTCTCGGTCGTCATCGGCCTGATCACAGGGGGAAGCCCATGAAGACCATCTCCGAAAACCGCTGCTTCGGCGGCATCCAGGGCGTCTATTCGCATGCATCCGAGGCGACCGGCACGGACATGACCTTCGGCCTCTATCTCCCCGAGCACGCGACCGGTGCGGTGCTTTGGTACCTGTCGGGCCTGACCTGCACGCACGAGAACGCGATGACCAAGGCCGGCCTGCAGGCCTGGGCGGCCGAGGCGGGGCTGACGGTGGTCTTTCCCGACACCTCGCCGCGCGGCGCGGACGTCCCCGACGACAACGCCTACGACATGGGCCAGGGCGCGGGCTTCTACGTCGACGCGACCGACGGTTCCTGGGCCACGCATTTTCGGATGGCGCGCTACATCACCGAGGACCTGCCCGAGACGGTGTTCGCGGCCTTCGACCTCGACCCCGACCGTCAGGCCGTGACTGGGCACAGCATGGGCGGGCACGGGGCGCTGACGCTGGCGCTCAAGGCGCCGGGACGCTACCGCTCGGTCTCGGCCTTCGCGCCCATCGCCAACCCGTCCGAGAGCGAATGGGGCCGGCCACAACTGGGCGCCTATGTCGGCGACCCCGCCCCGCATGACGCGACCCTGCTGATCCGATCGGGGGCCGCCTTGCCGCCCTGCCTGATCGACACGGGAACGGCGGACCAGTTCTACGACAAGCTGGGCACGTCCGCCCTGGCCGGCGCCCTGGCCGAGACCCGGGCCGATGCCACGCTTCGCCTGCAGAAGGGCTACGACCACAGCTATTTCTTCGTCGCCAGCTTCGCCGCGGCCCATGTCGCCTTCCACGCGGAACACCTGGCATGAGCGCGATCCGCGCCGTCGTCTTCGACATCGGCAACGTCCTGATCGAATGGCAGCCGGAGCGGTTCTACGACCGCGAGATCGGCCCCGCCCGACGCCGGGAGATGTTCGCCGCCGTCGACCTGCACGGCATGAACGACTGCGTCGACCTGGGCCACGGCTTCCGCGACGTGATCTATGCCGAGGCCGAGCGCATCCCCGCCTTCGCCGCCGAGATCCGCATGTGGCACGATCGCTGGCTGGAGCTGGCCAGCCCGGTGATCGAACGCTCCGTCCGCCTGATGCGCGCGTTGCGGCGGCACGGCATCCCGGTCCACGCACTGACCAATTTCGGGATCGAGAGCTTCGACCTGGCCGCGCGGAACTTCGATTTCCTGCGCGAATTCGACCAAACCTTCGTGTCCGGCCATCTGGGCATCATCAAGCCCGATCCAGGCATCTTCGCCGCCGTCGAGGACGGGCTCGGCCTTCCGGGCGGGGCGCTTTTGTTCGCCGACGACCGCGCGGCCAACGTCGCGGCGGCGGCCGCACGCGGCTGGCAGGTGCATCACTTCACCACCCCCGACGGCTGGGCCGACCGCCTGGTCGCCGAGGGCCTGCTGACGAGCGAGGAGGCGGCATGACGATCCCCATCATCGGACCCGAAGCCGACACGCGGCTGGACTGGTTTGCCCTGACCCGCGCGCTGGCGGCCGGTCACGATCTGCCCCGCGCCGAGATCGGCGATACGTTCCTCTACCGCGATCCCGACACGATGCTCAGCCGATCCGCCTGGATCGACGGTTTGGGCCTGCTTGTGAAGACGGCGACGATATTTCCGGGCAACAAGGCGACTGGCAAGCCCGCCATCGGCGGCGCGGTCTCGCTCTTCTCGGACACCGACGGGGCGTTGGCGGCAATGCTGGATTTCGCGCTCGTCACCAAGTGGAAGACCGCGGGTGACAGCCTGCTGGCCGCCACGCGCCTCGCCCGGCCGGATAGCGAACGCGTCCTGATCGTGGGCGCCGGCGCGGTCGCGCGGTCACTGCACGAGGCCTATTCCGCCGCCTTCCCCGATGCGCGCTTCGCCATCTGGTCGCGGACGGCCGCGACCGCCCGGGCCTTCGCGGCGGAGCGCGGCATCGACCACGCCCCCGACCTCGAGGCAGCCGTGCGCGCGGCCGACATCGTCACCTGCGCCACCATGACGACCGTGCCGATCCTGCGTGGCGACTGGCTGCGTCCCGGTCAGCATGTCGACCTGATCGGCGCCTACCGCCCCGACATGCGCGAGGCCGATGACGTGGCGCTCCGCCGGGCCGACATCTTCGTCGACGCCCGCGCCACGACGCTCGACCATATCGGCGAGCTCAGGATTCCCCTGGCGCAGGGCGTCATCGCGCCGGGCGATGTCATCGCGGATCACTACGACGGCGACGCCATGCGGCGGACGTCGGATGACCAGATCACCCTGTTCAAGAACGGCGGCGGTGCGCATCTGGACCTGATGACGGCGCGCTACATCCTCGACGCCGTGGGCTAGGCCCCGCGCTACAACAGGCCCTCGGCGCGGAACGACACCTCGCGCCCTTTCCCGACGACCAAGTGATCGTGCAGCACGATGCCCAGCATCCCAGCCGCGTCGCGGATGGCACGCGTCATCGTCACATCCGCCTCCGACGGGGTCGGGTCGCCCGAAGGGTGATTGTGTACCAGGATCATCGCCGAGGCATCCAGCGCCAGTGCCCGCTTGACCACCTCGCGCGGATAGACCGGCACGTGGTCCACCGTCCCCCGCGCCAGTTCCTCGTCGGCGATTAGCGTGTTCCGGCGATCCAGGAACAGGATGCGGAACCGTTCCACCGATTGATGCGCCAGTGCCGTGCGCAGATAGGCCAGCAGCGCGTCCCAGGACGACAGGACGGGCCGGCCCAGCACGCGCGCACGTGCCATGCGGTGGCCCAACGCCTCCATGATCTTGATCTGCTCGATCACGGCAGGCCCGACGCCGGGCACGCCCGCCAGACGGTCCGGCGTTGCCGCCATCACGTGGTTCACGTCGCCGAACGTGGCCAGCAGACGCCTGGCCAGCGGCTTGACGTCGCCTCGCGGCAGCGCGCGGCACAGCACCAGTTCCAGCAGTTCGCCGTCGGGCATCGCCGCCGCGCCCCCGTCCATGAAACGGCGGCGTAGACGCGCGCGGTGCTGCGCCCGCAGGTCCGGCTCATTCGTCATCCGCGCGGCGGCGAACAGGTCCGGGAACGGCGCCTCGTGAAACGCGTCGGCGGGCTGGGGGGCGGGGCAGGTCATGAGGCGATAGATGCCCACCGCCCCTTAAGGCCGGGTTAAGCCGTCCAGGTCGGGTGGAACAGGCCGCCGGGCGACTGCGTGAAGATCTCCGCCCCGGTCGCCGTCACGCCCACCGAATGCTCGAACTGCGCCGAGAGCGACTTGTCGCGCGTCACCGCCGTCCAGTCGTCAGCCAGCACCTTGGTCTCGGGACGGCCCAGATTCACCATCGGTTCGATCGTGAAGAACATCCCCTCCTCCAGCACCGGACCGGTGCCCGGGCGGCCGTAATGCAGCACGTTGGGCGGGGCGTGGAACACCCGGCCCAGCCCATGCCCGCAGAAATCGCGCACCACGCCCATCCGGTGGCCCTCGGCATAGGCCTGGATCGCGTGGCCGATATCGCCGAAGGTCCGCCCCGGCGCGACCGCCTCGATCCCCTTCATCAGCGCGTCATGCGTGACCTGGATCAGGCGTTCCGCCTTGCGGGTCAGGGTGCCCGCCACGAACATGCGCGACGTGTCCCCGAACCAGCCATCGACGATCACCGTCACGTCGATGTTGAGGATGTCGCCGTTCTTGAGGATCTTGTCGCCCGGAATTCCGTGACAGACGACATGGTTCACGCTGATGCAGGAGGCGTGCGCATAGCCCTTGTAGCCGATCGTGGCCGAGGTGGCCCCCGCCGCCTCGATCCAATCGGTGATCAGCTTGTCCAGCGCCCCGGTCGTGGCGCCGGGCACGACATGCGCGGCGACCCGGTCCAGGATCTCGGCCGCCAGACGACCGGCCCCGTGCATGCCGGCGAAATCCGCGTCTTCGTGGATGCGGATGCCGTCCCGGGTCAACCTGCCGCGATGTTCGTCCAAGGTTCATTCTCCGTCGTTCGCGGGCGACATAATCCCATCGGTAGGAATTATCCACCGTCCCGCGACAGGATCGACCCCGCGCACCTGTGGCGAAGCGCCGAGGCCCGTCCTATACCCGGACCCGAGCGAGGAGGTCACCATGCCCAACCCCACCGCCGCGATGCTGGTCATCGGCGACGAGATCCTGTCCGGCCGCACCCGCGACGCGAACATGCACCACCTGGCCGGACGCCTGAGCGAGGCCGGAATCACCCTGGCCGAGGTCCGCATCGTCAGCGACGACCACGACGCCATCGTCGCAGCGGTGCGGGCGCTGTCGCGGGATTGGGACACGGTCTTCACCTCGGGCGGGATCGGGCCCACGCATGACGACATCACCGCCGACGCCATCGGCGCGGCCTTCGGCGCTGGCGTCGGCATCCGCGACGACGCGCGCGCGCTGCTGGCCGACCATTACGCCCGCACCGGGTCGGAGTTGAACGCCGCCCGCCTGCGCATGGCCCGCATCCCCGAAGGCGCCACGCTGATCGACAACCCGGTCTCGGTCGCGCCGGGCTTCACCCTCGGCAACGTCCACGTCATGGCCGGGGTCCCGGCGGTGTTCCGGGCCATGGTGGCGACGGTGCTGCCGACGCTGACAGGAGGGGCGCCGCTTTCCTCGACCTCCACCCGGATCGACCGGGGCGAGGGCGACATCGCCGGGCCGCTGGGCGATCTGGCGCAGGCCTTCCCGGACCTGTCGATCGGCAGCTATCCGTTCCAGAAGGATGGCCGGTTCGGCGCCAACATCGTGATCCGCGGCCAGGACCCCGCGCGGGTCGATGCCGCCACCGCCGAACTCGGGACGCTGTTCGCGTGACCGATCCGGCCGCCGACTTGCCCTACGCGGCCCAGGTCCTGGCGGCCATCCGCGCCACCTGGCCGCCGTCGCGGCTCGACCGGATCGGGCCGTTCGATCTGCCGGCGGAACGCATGGGCACGCGGCGCGCGACCTCGGCCCGCCTGCGCCCCGGCGCGACCCCCGACGACGAAGGCATCGCCGCGGTCGAGGCCGCGCGCCCCGGCACCGTCTTCGGTACGCTGGACGGGGCGGAGGACGGTCTGGCCGCCCTTTTGTCCGAACGAGGCTATGCGATGGGCGGCGTCTCGGACCTGATGGCCGGACCGGTCGGGGCGATCCCGGACAACGCGCCGCCCGTCAGCGGCTTCGCCCATTGGCCGCCCCTGGCGATCTGCGACGCCCTGTGGGACGCACATGGCAACGACGCCGCCCGCCGCGCCCCGGCCCATCGCGTGACCGGCCCGCGCACGGCGATCCTGCTGCGTTTCGACGACCGCGCGGCCGGCGCACTCTTCGTGGCGATCCACGACCGTCTGGCCGTCTGCCATATGGTGCTGACGCTGCCGCGCTTCCGGCGGCGGGGTGTCGGGCGGATCGGCCTGGCCCATGCCGCCCGCTGGGCGCGGGGGCACGACGCGTCCCACATCGCCTTGCCGGTCGAGGCGAACAATGCCGCCGCCGTCGCGTTGTACCGGCGCGCGGGTCTCGCCCGACGGGGCGGTTACCGCTATTGGAGTCCGACATGACCGATCTGCCCACCGCCCTGAACCTGCCGCCCGTCGATCCGCTGCCGCCCGAAACGCAGCGCTATTTCGACATCTGCGTCGAGAAGCTGGGTTTCGTGCCCAACGTCCTGCGGGCCTATGCCTTCGACATCGACAAGCTGAACGCCTTCACGGCCATGTACAACGACCTGATGCTGGCACCCTCGGGGCTCTCCAAGCTGGAGCGCGAGATGGTCGCCGTCGCCGTTTCGGCCGAGAACCGGTGCTTCTATTGCCTCGTCGCGCACGGCGCGGCCGTCCGGCAATTGTCGGGCGACCCCGCCCTGGGCGAGATGATCGCGATGAACTACCGCGTGGCCCCCATCGACGCACGCCAACGTGCCATGCTCGACTTCGCCGTGACCATTACCCGCGCCTCCGCCACGATCGAGGCGGCGGACCGCCAATCCCTGCGCGATCATGGGCTGAGCGATCGCGACATCTTCGACCTCGCCTCCGTCGCGGGGTTCTTCAACATGACGAACCGAGTGGCCTCGGCCATCGCGATGGCGCCGAACCCCGAATATCACGGGCAGGCGCGTTGATCCGGGCACTGGCGCTCTCGTTCGCGCTTGCCGGCCCGGCGGGGGCGGTCGATCTGACGATGCCGTTTCCGGCCGCGGCGACGTTCACGGAAAGCCGACCGCTGGCCGCGCATCGCATCGCGACGGGACCGTTCGTCGACACGCTTCCGGTGGTCACGGTCGAGGGCGGGCTGACCCGCCGCGTCTGGCGGCTGGACGCGCCCGAGGCGACCGTGCTGCAGATCCTCGCCCCCCTGCGCGCCCAGTTGGAGGCGGAGGACTGGCGCGCGGTCTTCACCTGCGCCGATCGGGCCTGCGGCGGGTTCGACTTCCGCTTCGGGATCGACGTGACCCCGGCACCGGCGATGTTCGTCGACTTGGCCGACTATCGTTATCTGGCAATGCGCAAGGGCGAGGCCTGGACTACCCTCGTCGTCAGCCGTTCGGGCGCGCAGGGTTTCATCCAGGTCACCCGCATCGACCCCGAAGCCGAGGCCGCCCCGGTCAAGAGCGCGTCGAACCCCGCTCCGCCGCCGATCCCGTCCACCGGGTCTGATATCGTGCGGGCGCTCGTGTCGTCCGGTCATGCGGTGCTGGCCGATCTCGATTTCGCCACCGGGTCCAGCACGCTGGGCCGGTCGGACCATGCTTCGATCGCAGCACTGGCGGCGTTCCTTCGCGACAATCCCGGCACCACGGTCGCGCTGGTCGGCCATACCGATGCCGAGGGCGGCACCCAGGGGAACATGGCCATCTCGCGCAGGCGGGCCGAAAGCGCGCGCGCGCTACTGATCGAACGTCATGGCATCGCCCCCGGCCGGGTCGAGGCGCAGGGCGTGGGCTATTTCGCCCCGATCGCCCGCAACGACACGCCGGACGGGCGACGGGCGAACCGCCGGGTGGAAGTGGTCATCACCTCGACCGAATGACGCGGGCGCCGCGCGCGCGTCCTATCACCAGCCGCCGGGGCCGCGGTCGCGAAAACTCTCGACCAGGAAATCGATGAAGGCGCGCACCTTGGGCTGCGTATAGCGGCCCGGCGGATAGACGGCGTAGATGCCTTGCGTCTCGGGCGCCATGCCGTCGATGGCGGGAACCAGACGCCCGTCCTTCATCGCCTCGGCATAGAGGAAATCAGGCAAGAACGCGATGCCCAGCCCGTTGCAGGCGGCGTTCAGCAGCGATTGCCCGTCATTCACGGTCAGCCAGCCGGCGGAGCGGACCTGACGCTTTTCGCCCGAAGGCGCGGTCAGCTTCCAGACCGATCCGTTGGCCTGGTTGGAATAATGCAGCAGCTTGTGTTCGTTCAGGTCGTCGATGCGCTGTGGACGGCCGTATTCCTCTAGGTACTGGGGGGATGCGATCATCTGCTTGTGGGTCTCGGCCAGCTTGCGCGCACGCAGGCTCGAATCCTCCAGATCGCCGATCCGTACGGCCAGGTCGAACCCTTCGGAGATGAGTTCCACGTAGCGGTTGTTCAGCACCATGTTGACGGTGATCTCGGGGTATTCGTGCAGGAACCCCCCCAGGATCGGCGACAGGTGGTTCACGCCGAAATCCGTGGCCACCGAGACACGCAGCATCCCCGAGGGGGCCGATTGCATCGACGTGACCAGGGCATCGGCCTCACCGGCGTCGTTCAGGACACGCCGGGCCCGATCGTAATAGGCCAGCCCGATCTCGGTCGGGGACACCCGGCGGGTCGTGCGGTTCAGAAGCCGCGCCCCCAGGCGCGTCTCGAGGGAGGACACATGCTTGGACACCGCCGATTTCGAGATGCCGAGCTTCTTCGCGGCATCGGTGAACCCGCCCTGGTCGACGACCGTGGCGAATGCTTCCATTTCTGACAGACGGTCCATGAAAAGGCCCTTGGGAATAATTCGACTGTCCCGAAGCTGACGACCAATTGCGGCACGACCAAGCCGCGCGCCGGTCAATCGCGGGATGGATTCGGGATTAAAGCGGGGCACGAAACGCCGAAGCCGACCGTGCAGATGAAGGTTAACGCAACGTTAACACCCTTGGCGAACAGCGATTATCCGCCGCTGGCCAGACGTCGGAACGCCGCCTTGAGGATCGAAAGTTCGGCCCGCAGCGCGCCCAGCTCGGCGCGCAGATCCTCGGGCGCCGAGAGGCCGCAGACGATCGTCAAGCTGTCCAGAACCTGTCCGTCGGCCGTGCGAATCACCACCGTGCCGGTTCCCTCGCTCAGCGCGCGGCGGCCGATCTCGCCCTCCACCTGCCAGCCGCTCTCGACAGCCACCGCCGTCAGGTCGCCCACGGTCTCGCCGTCCAGTTCCATCCGCAGGTCGGGCGGCGCGCCGTCCCCTCGGAGCAGTCCGCGATAGCGGCCGGCGGTGATCGCGATGCGGTGAAGGGTCCAGGACATCGCGGCCTCAGATATCGGCGCGCGGGCGGCGCGTCAGGGTCAGATCCTCGATCCGCACCAGGTTCATCTCGGGCTTCTCGAAGATGATGTCGATCCAGGCACCCTCCAGCCGCGCGGGGTTGATTTCGACGAAGCCCAGGTCAAATTCCGCCTTGGCCGGCCCGCCGGTGGGACCGTGAGGGCGCAGCTCGCTGACAAGCTGTTCGGTGTTGGGACCGTGGCGCACGTTCAGCCGCACGAACATCTCCGCCGGCCGCTCCATCTTCAGGCGCGCGGCGACACCGATCAGCTGCCCCGACCCAAGACCCGCGACCCCCCCGGTCGGCAGGTTGACGACCAGCGACAGGAACGATCCCTCGAAGCCCAGCGCATCCAGCGTCAGCGCAAAGGGTGCGGCCGCCGCGGCATCGCGCACCCGGTCCTGGCGCAGGGTGATCTCGGCCAGCGGGCAGTCGTGGAACAGGGTCACGCCCTCGGCCAGTTCGGTGCCGCCCCCGGCGCCGGCGAAGGTGGCCTGCGACAGCGCCCGCGCCCAGGGGGCCGGCCGCCAGGCCCAGTCGCATTGGGCCGGACGGTCCATCACTTCGGCCCCGATACGCGGCCCCAGCAGGCGCCGGTCGGCCGCCTTGGCGACCTGCCGGGCGCGCTGCGCCACCTCGCGCGCCAGGGGTGCCAGCCGCGCCAGCGTTTCGGCATCGGCGGTCTCGCCCGCGGCGGCCGCACGCTGCCAGGCGCGCAACGCGCGGCGGGAGCGCAGACTTTCGAGGAACCCCGGGGGCCGGTGCATCGCCGCGGACCCCGCTTAGAGGTCCATGTACACATGCGCCTCGCCGGCACCGCCCGGATGGGTCGGCGCCCCATCCTTGGCCGAGCCCACGAGCTGCGCGTATTTCCACAACGCACCCGAAGCATAGATCGTCGGGCGCGGTCCGGCCCAATCGGCGCGGCGGGCGTCCATCTCCGCCTCGTCGATATCGACCTCGATCGTACCCTCGACGGCATTCAACGTGATGACGTCGCCGTCCCGCACCAGGGCGATCGGGCCGCCATGCGCCGCTTCCGGCCCGACATGGCCGACGCAGAACCCGCGCGTCGCGCCCGAGAACCGCCCGTCGGTGATCAGCGCGACCTTCTTGCCCATCCCCTGACCGGAAAGGGCGGCGGTCGTCGCCAGCATCTCGCGCATGCCGGGGCCGCCGGCGGGACCCTCGTTGCGGATGACGATGACCTCGCCCTCGGCGTATTTGCGGGCCTTCACGGCCTCGAACGCGTCCTCCTCACACTCGAAGACGCGGGCCGGGCCGGTGAACACCTGGCTCTCCTCGGACATGCCCGCGACCTTCACGATGGCCCCTTCGGGCGCGAGGTTCCCCTTCAGGCCGACGACGCCGCCGGTCTTCGTGATCGGCGTCGCGACCGCGTGGATCACGCGGCCATCGGCCTCGCCCTTCACCTCGTCCAGCATCTCGCCGATGGGCTTGCCATGCGCCGTCATGCAATCCTCGTGGACCAGGCCGGCCTTCCGCAGCTCCTTCATCACGACGGGCACGCCGCCCGCCTCGTAAAGGTCCTTGGCGACGTATTGCCCGCCCGGCTTCATGTCGACGAAATAGGGCGTGTCGCGGAAGATGTCGCAGACATCCTGCAGGGTGAACGCGATCCCCGCCTCGTGTGCGATGGCCGGCAGGTGCAGGCCCGCATTGGTCGACCCGCCGGTGCAGGCCACGACCCGCGCCGCGTTCTCCAGCGACTTGCGGGTCACGATGTCACGCGCGCGGATGTTCCGGTCGATCAGGTCCATCACCGCGCGGCCCGACGCCTCGCCATATTGGCCACGGCTTTCATAGGGCGCGGGCATCCCCGATGAGTTGAAGAGCGCCAGCCCGACCGCCTCGGACACGCAGGCCATGGTGTTCGCGGTGAACTGCCCGCCGCAGGCGCCCGCCGAGGGGCAGGCCACGCGCTCCAGCACGGCCAGTTGCGCGTCCGACACGTCGCCAGCCTGATAGCGGCCGACCGCCTCGAACATGTCCTGCACGGTCAGGTCGCGCGACGCGAAATCCTCGGGCACGTCCGACCCCTCGGGCACCTTGCCCGGCAGGATGGAGCCGCCATACATGAATACGGACGGCGTGTTCAGCCGGACCATCGCCATCATCATCCCGGGCAGCGACTTGTCGCAGCCGGCGAGCCCCACAATCGCGTCGTAGCAATGCCCCCGCATCGTCAATTCGACCGTGTCGGCAATCGCGTCGCGCGACGCGAGGCTCGACCGCATCCCCTCGTGCCCCATGGCGATGCCGTCGGTGACCGTGATCGTGGTGAACTCCCGCGGGGTGCCGAACGCGGCCTTGACGCCGACCTTCACCGATTGCGCCTGCCAGTTCAGCGCGATGTTGCACGGCGCCGCCTCGTTCCAGCAGGTCGCGACGCCGACGAAGGGCTGCGCGATCTCCTCCTCGGTCAGTTCCATGGCATAGAAATACGACCGATGCGGCGCCCGCGCGGGGCCTTCGGTGACGTGGCGGCTGGGCAACTTCGACTTGTCGGTGCGGTTCCGCAGCATCTCGGCTCTTCCTTCTTCGAATGTCGCCCCCGGGGATAGACGCCGCGTCACGACGGGACAAGCGGCGGATGGGGCCCCGCGCGCGATTGCCCTGACGACAAGGCGTTGCTAGCATCCGCGAAAAAGACCCGAGGGACCGTCGCGCATGTGGACCACAGATTTCGACCGCTTCGTGGCCCCCGCCCGGGCCCGACCGGCGCTTTGGCGCGTGCTCCTCGGCTTCCTGATCGTGGCCGTGGGCTTCGCGCTGGGCTTCGCGGCCATGCTCGTGGCACTCATCGCCGCCTTCGGGCCGGACGGCGCGAACGCCTATCTCGGCACGCTGGCCACTGGGGGCGGCACGCCGACGATGGTGGTGCTGATGCTCGCGGTCTTCATCGGCCCCCTACTCGCGGTGATGGCCGTCGCGCGCCTGCTGCATGGCCGGCCGGCGGCCACGCTGTTCGGGCCGAACCTCGGGCGCGGTTTCATGACCGCCGTGGTGATCGCCGCGCTGGTCTACGCGGCCGTGACACTGCTGCTGCCGATGCCGTTCCGCCCGGTGCCCAACACGCCGCTGTCGCTGTTTCTCAGCTTCCTGCCGCTGGCGCTGGTGGGCATCGCCATCCAGACCGGCGCCGAGGAGGTGGTGTTCCGCGGCTACCTGCAACAGCAGCTCGCCGCCCGCTTTCGCCACCCGATCGTCTGGATGGGCCTGCCGGCCATCGCCTTCGGCCTGTTGCATGGCGACCCGTCCGGCGGGACGGAGGATCTGTGGCTCATGCTGCCCCCCACGCTTTTCGGACTGATCGCGGCGGACCTGACGCGTGTGACCGGCTCCATCGGGGCGGCCTGGGGGTTGCATTTCCTCAACAACTGCTCGGCGATCCTGCTGCTGTCGGTCGACGGCAACCTCTCGGGCCTGTCGCTTTACCGCACGCCCTTCGGAATTGAGGCACTGTCGCTCGCCGACCCCCTCATCTGGCAGGAGATGCTGACCACGATCATAGTCTGGGTCTGCATCCGCCTGTGGCTGGCGCGCCGTTCGACCGGCACCGGCGCGGTCGAAGACGCCTGAACTTCACGCGAACAGGAAATCGTTCGCGCCCAGATCGTCGGGGTCCAGCCGTCCGCGCGTCACCGACACCTCCAGCCGTTCGCCGCGCAGGTCGATCGTGACGCCGCCCGGTCCGGCATTGCGGATGTCCAGATCGAAATAGTCGACATCGCCGAAATTCCGCAGGTCGATCCGGTCGACATCCGCCTCCCAGTCGGTGATCGCGTCGTCGCGCCGGTCGCGGCTCAACACGAAGACATCCGCGCCGGCACCCCCCGTCAGACGATCGCTGCCACCGCCATCATGAAGGACGTCGTCGCCGGCATCGCCCTGGATGCGGTCGTTGCCGTTGCCACCGTAGAGGATGTCCGCATCGCCACCGCCATAGAGCCGGTCCGCCCCCGTGCCACCCTCCATGATATCGAGACCGGCGCGGCCGATCAGGCGATCGTTGCCGTCGCCGCCGGAAAAGGCGTCGAACCCGGCGCCGCCGTCCAGCGTGTCGTTGCCCTTGCCGCCGTCGAGATTGTCGTGACCGGCGCCGCCCACCAGGCGGTCGCGTCCCGACTGCCCCTCCAGCAGATCGTCGCCCCCGCGCCCTTTCAGCACGTCGTTGCCGCCGCGCCCCGCGATCCAGTTCTCGGCCCCGTTCCCGTTCAGCGTGTTGTTCCCGCCATTTCCGGCGCGCTCCGCGTCGCCCTTGGTGAACTGATGCACCTGGATGCCGTTGCTGTCGCGAAACCCGGTGATCTCCTTTGCCAGCACGAAGGTCTTGCCGCCCTTCTGCAAGACCTCGACATCGGTGGTCCGGCCGTAATCGGTGCCGTCGAAGCGGCTCTCGTCGACCTCGTGCAGCATGCCGTTGCCGTTCAGGTGGAACACGGCCTGCGTGGTGCCGCCGACCGCCACGAAGGTCTCGCCATCCATCTCGAAGCCTTCGAAATAGGGTCGCAGGCTGTTCCAGTGATCCTCGCCGGGGGTCAGGACCTGCAGGTCGCGCGCCTCGACCCGGCCATCCGCGGTCAACTCGAACACGCCCATCGTCAGGGTCCCGCCCGACAGAAGGAACGTCCGGCCACCGACCTTCACCTCCTCCACGAGGCCCAGGCCGCCCAGCGTGTCCAGCATCGACGGGTCGACCTCGCTTTGCCGGCCGACCTTGCCGTCCTGACGGATCTTCACCAGCTGGTGGCCGTCATAGATGACGTAGCCGTCCTTCCCGACCGAGGCCGTGCCGATGACGCGCGACGGGTATTCCTCGTCCGACAGGTCCAGCGTGTCCGTCACCTCGATCCCGCCGTCGCCGCCGATCCGCATGATCGACAGGATGCCCTCGTCGTCGTCGAAGCCGGTCACGAACTTGCGGTTGTCGGTCTGGATCGTCTGGAGGTACTGCACACCGCCCCAGGACGACGCGGGCAAGCTGTCGGCGACCGTCAGGCTGCCGTCCCGTCCGATCTCGACGCTGTGGAAGCCGTAGACATGGTCGCGGCCGTCGAAATACCGCCCCGAGGTCAGCATGTACGCGCTGCTGCCCTTGTCGATGACGGCCATCTGGTCCCAGTAATACTCGCCACCGACCAGCAGGTCCGGCGCGCTGCCCGGCCCGTCCTGCAGATATTGCGCGGCATGTTCCATCCGGCCGGCCCCGCTGACCGTCATGCGCGCGATGCCCTGCGCCGGGCCCGACCCACCCTCGGTCGTGGCGAAGACGAAGCTGCGCCCCAGCACATGCGCGACCGTCAGATCCGTGATCTCCGCCACACCCGGCAGCATGTCCGCCGCGTCGTCGAAGATGTCCGTTGCCCGAAGCCCCATGCCGAATCCCCCGCCTGGCTGCCATTCCCCGGGGTAAACCGTTACGGCGGCTTGGGACGGGGGGCGAGGGGCCAGCCGGCAGGTGTTGCCGCAACACCATGTTTCCGGGCGGAAATTCGCCTGTTTTTACCAAAGCCTATGTCGCAGTTTAATCACCGCCCGCACGTCGCTCCGTCCGCGTGGCCCGGGCGCGTCGAATTGCAATCCGCCGGTCCGCTGGCTATCTCGACGGAAGGTCTCGAAGGAACGCCCGATGAACTGGATCTCGAACTACGTCCGGCCCAAGATCAACTCGCTGTTCTCGCGCCGCGAGGTGCCCGAGAACCTGTGGTCCAAATGCGACGAGTGCGGCACGATGCTGTTCCACCGCGAGCTTCGCGACAACCTCAACGTCTGCACCAATTGCGGCCACCATATGCACATCCCGCCGCGCGAACGTCTGGAGGCGCTGTTCGATGGCGGCGTGTTCACGCAGATCAAGGTCCCCGCCCCGATCGAGGACCCGCTGAAGTTTCGCGACCAGAAACGCTATCCCGACCGCCTGAAGGCCGCGCAGAAGGCCAGCCAGGAGGCCGAGGCGATGCTGGTGGCCGAGGGCGAGATCCTGCGCACGCCGGTCGTGGTCGCGGTCCAGGATTTCGGCTTCATGGCCGGGTCGATGGGCATGTATGTGGGCAATGCCATCATCGCCGCCGCCGAACGCGCGATCAAGCTGCGCCGCCCGCTGGTCCTTTTCTCCGCCGCCGGCGGCGCCCGCATGCAGGAGGGCATCCTGAGCCTCATGCAGATGCCGCGCACCACCGTCGCCGTCGAGATGCTGAAGGAGGCGGGGCTGCCCTATATCGTCGTGCTGACGCACCCGACCACCGGCGGCGTCACCGCCTCCTACGCGATGCTGGGCGACGTCCACATTGCCGAGCCGAACGCGCTGATCTGCTTCGCCGGCCCCCGCGTCATCGAGCAGACCATCCGCGAGACCCTGCCCGAAGGGTTCCAGCGCGCGGAATACCTGCTCGATCACGGCATGCTCGACCGGGTGACGGCACGCGGCGACCTGCGCGACGAACTGGCGACGATCCTGCGGATGCTGATGGGCGAGGGGCCGGTGGTCCACGGCGACCTGCCCGCGCCTGCCGCCGACGAAGGCGCCGAACCCGCCACCGCCGAACCCGCCCCCGCGACCGCTGACCGGGGCTGACGGGCCAATGACGACGGGGTCGGATCTGGTCCTCGACCGGTTGATGCGGCTGCATCCCAAGGTCATCGACCTGGTGCTGGACCGCGTTCATCGCCTGCTCGACGCGCTTGACCATCCCGAGACGCGCCTGCCACCCGTGATCCACATCGCCGGCACCAACGGCAAGGGCTCGACGCTGGCGATGCTGCGCGCCGGGCTCGAAGGGGCGGACGACATCTGCCACGCCTACACCTCGCCGCACCTGGCGCGCTTTCACGAACGCATCCGCATCGCCGGCGATCTGATCCCCGAGACGGCGCTGGCCGACCTGCTGGCCGAGTGCGAGGCCGCCAACGAGGGCGCGCCGATCACCTATTTCGAGATCACGACCGTCGCCGCGCTGCTGGCCTTCGCGCGGACGCCCGCGGACTGGACCCTCTTGGAGGTGGGGCTGGGCGGCCGGCTCGACGCCACCAACGTGGTGAACCCGGCGCTGACGGTCATCACGCCCATCTCGATGGACCACGAGGGGTTCCTGGGCGACACGATCGAGAAGATCGCCGCCGAGAAGGCCGGCATCCTGAAACCCGGCATTCCCTGCATCGTCGGCCCACAGGACGACGCCGCGCTGGAGATCATCGAGTACCGCGCCGCCCGCCTGAATGCGCCGCTGCAAGTCCACGGCCAGCACTGGCACGTGACCGAGGAGGATGGCCACCTGCTGTTCCAGGATGAGACCGGATTGATGGACCTGCCCCTGCCCCGCCTGATCGGCGCGCACCAGGTTGCCAATGCCGGCATGGCGGTCGCCGCGCTGCGCATGCTCGACCGTGCGACGGGGGCCGAGGCGGCGATGACCGATGCCGTCTGGCCCGCGCGGATGCAGCGCCTCACGTCGGGCCCGCTGGTCGATGCGGCGCCCGCCGACATCTGGCTCGACGGTGGCCACAACCCCGCCGCGGGCGCCGCCCTGGCCGAGGCGCTGACCCGCCTGCCGCCGCGTCCGCTGCACCTGATCTGCGGCATGCTGAACACCAAGGATGCCGTGGGATACATGCGTCCGCTGGCGCCGCTGGCCGCGCATCTGCACGCCGTCTCCATCCCCGGCGAGGTCAACACCCTGACCGCCGCCCAGACCGCCGCCGCCGCCCGCACCGCCGGCATCCCCGCGTCCGAAGCGCATGATCCTACCAATGCCGTCGCCGCCATCGCGCGGACCGCGCCCGACGCACGCATCCTGATCTGCGGTTCGCTCTACCTCGCGGGCCGCATCCTGCGCGACCACGGATGATCCGCGCCGCCGCCTTCCTCGCCGCGCTGACCGCGCCGGCCGGGGCCGCCACCCACGGCTTCTGCTGGATCGGGGCGCAGGGTTACCGGATCGAGGGGTTCATCTCCTATCCCGATACCGCCACCGGCATCGTGACCGAAGCCGACGTGACCGGTTTCGGCATCACCGGCTGGCGCGACGACAGCTATCTCGGCCGCTGGTCGCTCAAGGACCTGACGCCCGACACCTCCTGGACGCTGCGTTTTGATACCGACCGGCTCGCCTTTCCGATGGGCGGCTATGTCGAGGACGGCACTTATCAGGAATGGAACGCCAACGGCTTCGCCGACGATTGCGGCGACCCGGGCTTCGGCTTCAACGGCGGCAACCGCGCGCAGGACGTCTGCGTCGACGGCGTCTTCATCGAGGAGTCGGGCATCGACCCGAACACGCCGCTGTCGATCTCGCCCGACGCGTCGAACCCCTGCGGCCCGCTGCCGATGTCGGCCCTCCCGGTGCGACGGGCGCGCATCTGACCGGTCTGCGTCTCGCGGGCGCGATGCGCGCCGGTCGGTCAGGTCATCCCTGATCGGCGCCCCAATCCGCGGCCTGCATCTCGCGCAGGCGCGACGCGGTGCGCTCGAACTCGAACACATCGCCGGGGGCCAGGTCCTCCGGCTCCGCCTCCGCAGACACGATCAGGCGCACGCGCGCCTCGTAGAGCGCGTCGATCAGCGTCACAAAACGCCGCGCCTCGTTGCCGTGCGCCCGGCTCAACTTCGGCACGTCGGTCAGGATCAGGACCCGCACCGCCCGCGCCAGCGCCAGGTAATCCGCCGCCCCCAGCGGCCGCCCGCACAGTTCCGCGAAGGACGCGCGCGCCACGCCCGAGGCGAAGTCCTCCAGCCGCAGATCGCGCCCCTTCACCCGCAGCGTCAGTCCCTCGGACCGCCCGTCCGACAGCCGCGCCCAGACGTCGTCCAGCCGTCCGCCGCCCACGAAATACGCGGGCTCTCCGCCCAAGCGGTCCTGGCGGTAATCGCGCCGCGCTGCCAGTTCGTGCACGATCATTCGCGTCTTCACCATCTCGATGAAGGGCAGGAACAGCGCCCGGTTCAGCCCGTCCTTGTACAGATCGTCCGGCACCCGGTTCGACGTGGTGACGACATGCACGCCGCCGGCGAACAGCTTTTCGAACAGGCGCCCGACGACCACCGCGTCGGTGATGTCGGTGATCTGCATCTCGTCGAAGCACAGTACCCGTATGTCCGCGATCACGCCGTCCGCGAAGGGCCCCAACGCGTCGCGCGTGCCCGCGGCGCGGGCCTGGTGCATCGCCTCGTGCGCTTCCTGCATGAAGGCGTGGAAATGGACGCGTCGTGACGGGGCGGGCGCGGCCTCGTGGAACAGGTCCATCAGCATCGACTTGCCGCGCCCCACACCGCCCCAGAGATAGCATCCCATCGGCCCCTCGGGCGTCTTGCGGCGGCCGAAGAACCCGCGCGCCGGGGGCGCGGCCAGCTTGGCCCTTATCGTCTCCAGCGGGGCCAGCGCCGCCTTCTGGGCCGGATCGGCGGTCAGATGGCCCTCCGCCACCCGGGCATCATAGATCTCTTGCAGCGTCATCCCCCGAGCCATAGCGTCGGGGCCCGAATTGCGAAAGGCATCGAGAGGATGGCAGATCGCGACCTGACCGGCTCCTGGCTCGGCCGATACGCCTATGCGGACGCCACCGGCGAGGACGACGACATCGTCCCGTTCGAGGCGCGTCTGGCCCAGGACGGCACCGATCTGACGGGCCGCGCGACCGAGCCGAACACCTTCCGCCCCGATTTCGGGCCGGAACTGGCATCGACCCTGGACGGGCGCACGGCCGGCGACGAGATCCGCTTCGTCAAGCGCTACGACGGCCTGCCGCGGAACGAGGCGCCGCACTACCGCGGCCGGATCGACGCCAAGGGCGAGCGGATCACCGGCACCTGGGGCTTTCCGTCCTATCCGGGCTTCACCGGGACCTTCACGATGATGCGCAAGCCCCGCGCGGCGGCGCGCAAGGGGTCCCGGGCCGGGGCGTCCATCGACGCGTGACCCCCACACCGTGACCCGTTCGCGTCGCAACAGGATGGCGCTTCACATAAGGGTTCGTGTCGGTCGCATCAGAAATGCTGAATTGAACCGGCGGCGGGAAAGCGGAACACTTGCCCGATGACCGATCGCGCCCCGCCCGCCGCCAGCCCCCTGCTGACGCCCGTCCTGATCTCGGGCTGCGTCGTCCTGATGATCGGCTTCGCGATCCGCGCCAGCTTCGGCGTCTTTCAGATCCCGATCGCCTCGGAGTTCGGCTGGCCCCGCGCCGAATTCTCCCTCGCCATCGCCATCCAGAACCTTGCCTGGGGCATCGGCCAACCCATCTTCGGCGCCATCGCCGACCGCTTCGGCGACCGCAAGGCCATCGTCGCGGGCGTGATCTGCTACGCCGCGGGACTGGTCCTGTCGTCGATGGCGACGACGCCGGGCGCGCATCAACTGCTCGAAATCCTGGTGGGCTTCGGCATCGCCGGCATGGGCTTCGGCGTCATCCTGGCCGTCGTCGGCCGCGCGTCCTCGGACGAGAACCGGTCGATGACGCTGGGCATCGCCACCGCCGCCGGCAGCCTGGGCCAGGTCTTCGGCGCGCCCGCCGCCGAATGGCTGCTGGGCTTCTATTCGTGGCAAGAGGTGTTCCTGATCTTCGCCGGCGTGGTGGGCCTCGCGCTCTTCGCGCTGCCGACGATGCGTGCGCCCGTCGCCTCCAGGGCGGAGCTGGAGGAGTCGATGGGCGCCATCCTCGGCCGCGCCGTCCGCGACCCGTCCTACGGCCTGATCTTCGTCGGCTTCTTCTCCTGCGGCTATCAGCTGGGCTTCATCACCGCCCATTTCCCCGCCCTCGTGACCGAGATGTGCGGCCCCATCGATCCCGGCTCCACGCTCCATTCGATGGGGATCACCACCACCTCGGCCCTGGGCGCGGTATCGATCTCGCTCATCGGCCTCGCCAACATCGCGGGCACCCTCTACGCGGGCTGGCTGGGCAAGCGGTACTCCCGCAAGTACCTGCTGGCGGGCATCTACATGGGCCGCACCGTCGTCGCCGCGCTTTTCATCGCGCTGCCGATCACGCCGCTCTCGGTCATCCTGTTCTCGGTCGCGATGGGCGCGCTCTGGCTGGCCACGGTGCCGCTGACCTCCGGGCTCGTGGCCCATATCTACGGGCTGCGCTACATGGGCACGCTCTACGGGCTGGTGTTCTTCAGCCACCAGCTGGGCAGCTTCCTCGGCGTCTGGCTGGGCGGCTCGCTCTACGATTCCACCGGCAGCTACGTCGCTGTCTGGTGGGTCGGCGTGGGCGTGGGCCTCCTGTCGGCCGTCGTCCACCTGCCCATCCGGGAGGTGCCTTTGCGGCTGCGGGCGGCCTGAAGGGGTTGCCCTTACGTCAAATCGGTTCATCCTGTCCCGGACGTCCAGACAGGAGAGAGACCATGCGCACAGCCCTCAGCCTATCGCTGCTGCTTGCCCTGCCCGCCCATGCCCAGACCGCCGCCGACGCCGTCGCGCCCGAGGCCGCGTCCGGCCTCTCGCCCGAGGCCGCCGCCCCGGTCGAGGCTCAAGACTGGATGGTCGCCGCCGCGAACCCGCTGGCCGCCGAGGCCGGGGCCGACGTCCTGCGTGAAGGCGGCAGCGCGGCCGATGCCATGGTCGCGGTGCAGGCCGTGCTGGGCCTGGTGGAGCCGCAATCCTCGGGCCTGGGCGGCGGCGCCTTCCTGGTCTGGTACGACGCCGAAACCGGCGAGTTGACCACGCTTGACGGGCGCGAGACGGCACCCGCCGCCGCCACGCCGACGCTGTTCCAGACCGATGGCGAGACGATGGGCTTCTTCGACGCGGTGGTCGGCGGCCTGTCCGTCGGCACACCAGGCACGCCCATGCTGATGGAGGAGGCGCATCGCCGCTGGGGCCGCGCGAGTTGGAGCGGGCTGTTCGACGCGGCCATCGCCCATGCCGAGGACGGGTTCGCCGTCTCGCCGCGCTTGGCCACGCTGGTCGCGGACGATGCCGAGAAGCTGTCGACGCAGCCCGCGACGGCGGCCTATTTCCTGCCCGGTGGCACCCCGCTGGCTGAAGGCGACACGCTGACGAACCCGGCCTATGCCGCCACGCTGCGCGCCATCGCGCAGGAGGGGACCGATGCCTTCTACGCAGGCGAAATCGCCGAGGGGATCGTCGCCGCCATCCGCGGCGCGTCGCAGCCCGGCCTTCTGTCGACGCAGGATCTTGCTGCCTACGAAATCGCCGAACGCCCCGCCGTCTGCGCGCCCTATCGCGGCGCGGAGGTCTGTGGAATGGGCCCGCCCTCCTCCGGCGCACTGACCGTGGGGCAGATCCTCGCCCTGGTGGAGCCGCACGACCTCGCCGCCCTCGGCCCCGATTCGCCCGAGGCCTGGCGCCTGATCGGCGACGCCTCGCGCCTCGCCTTCGCCGACCGGGGCCGCTACATGGCCGACAGCGACTTCGTCCCGATGCCGAACCTGCTCGATCCGGCCTACCTGTCCGAACGCGCGACCCTGCTCGACGGCGACGATGCCCTGCCCGAGGTCAGCGCCGGAACGCCGCCCTGGGACCACGCGGCGCTGGACATGATCCCGGACTGGGGCGACGGCTGGACGCCCTCGATGCCCTCGACCTCGCACATCTCGATCGTCGATGCCGACGGCAACGCGCTGTCGATGACCACCACGATCGAGAACGGTTTCGGCAGCCGGGTGATGGCGCCGGGCGGGTTCCTCCTGAACAACGAGCTGACCGACTTCTCCTTCTCGACGCATGACGAGGGCCGTCCGATCGCCAACCGGGTGGAGCCGCGCAAGCGTCCCCGCTCCTCGATGTCGCCGACGATCGTGATGCGGGACGGCGCGCCGGTGCTGGTCGTTGGCTCGCCCGGGGGCAGCCGGATCATCGGCTACGTCGCCAAGACGATCATCGCGCATGTGGACTGGGGCATGGACGTGCAGGAAGCGGTCGCGATGCCGCACCTGGTCAACCGCTTCGGCACCTACGACCTGGAGGCCGGAACCGCGGCCGAAGCCCTGGCCGAACCACTGACCGAGATGGGGTTCGAGACGAATGTGCGCGACTTGACCTCGGGCCTGCACATCATCGCGGTGGGCGAGACGCTGACCGGCGGGGCCGACCCGCGCCGCGAAGGGGTGGCCATCGGCGAATGAAGCCTGCCCGTCACGAGGGCGGGGTGCAATCCTCGCCCTTCAGGCAAGCCGCCGCGCCCGCGACGACCTCCGGCGTGGCGCTCAGGGCGAAGCGGGGACAGGGCCCCTGGACCAGCACGTTCTCCTCGCCCCTGCGCTCCAGGAACAACAGCACGCGGTCCAGCGGCACGCCGCCGCACCAGGCGCCGGCGCATTCGACCTCGACCGTCACCGGGAATGCCGCGTCGGTGCCGAAGCCGCCCGCATCGGCCAGCTTGCCGTCGAACCGCGTGCGGACGGTGTAGCCCTGCCGGTCGTTCGGGTCGGTTCCCGTCGTGTCCGGGATCGTCTCGCCCGGCAGCAGCTGCAGGCGTCCGACGGAAAGGACATATTGCGCCTCGGCGGCGTCCGCCGCCTGGTACGACGCCTGAACGCTCGGGCGCAGGCAGGACAGCGCGGCGGCGGGCGACGCGAGCGCGGTCGAAAGCAGAACGGCGAGGATCGTGCGTGTCATGGGCGGGCTCCGGTATCCGATTGCGCGAAGGCTGCGCGCAGGCGGGTCGGACAGGCAATAACGGCCCGCATCCACCCGCGGATCGCCGCCGTCACAGAAGGCCGAACGCCCGAAGGACCCGTTCGTAGAGGTCACGCTTGAACGGAACGATGGCCTGCACGACGTCGGCCGGATCCATCCAGGCCCAGCGTGAGAACTCCCGCTCGTGGGCGTCCAGGTCGACCGCCGAATCCGGCCCGTCGTAATGCATGCGGAACCAGTGCTGTTCCTGCCCCCGGAACCGCCCTTTCCACAATGTCGGCACCAGTTCCGGCGGCAGGTCGTAGGCCACGGGCGTGTCCAGACGATCCACGATCCGGACGGCCCCGGCCGCGAGACCGGTTTCCTCGCGCAGTTCGCGCAGGGCCGCGGCCTCCGGCGTCTCGCCCGGGTCGATCCCGCCCTGCGGCATCTGCCAGGCGACCGGGGCGCCCGCCGGGCGGTCGATGCGTTCGCCCACCCAGATCCGCCCCTGCGGGTTGGTCAGGCAGACGCCGGCGCAGGGCCTGTAGGGAAGCCCCGCGATCTGCTCCGGTGTCATGACCGGAGGTCGGCGCGCGGTTCGCGGCACCGCCTCACTCGACCTCGATCGCGGTCAGGCCCTTCAGGATGTCGATCGCATAGGCCAGCTGGTAATCCTCGTCGCGCAGCTCCGCGGCCTCTTCGGCGGCCTCCTGCTCCTTGCGGATCTGCTCCTGCTCGTCCTCGGTCAGGCTGTCATTGGTGATCGCCCCGCGCAGCGAGGATTCGGAGCGGCGCGAGCGGCCGTTCGTCTCTTCGGTCTCCTCCTCCTCGGCCTCGGGATCGCGGGGCGGCTGCTGGACGACGATGTCCGGCGACACGCCGAGCGCCTGGATCGACCGGCCCGATGGCGTGTAGTAGCGCGCCGTGGTCAAACGGATCGCCCCGTCGCCCTGCACCGGCATGATGGTCTGGACCGATCCCTTGCCGAAGCTCTTGGTGCCGACGACGACCGCGCGGCGATGGTCCTGCAGCGCGCCCGCCACGATCTCGGATGCGCTGGCCGAGCCGCCGTTGATCAGCACCACCATCGGCAGCCCCTCGACCACGTCGCCGGGCTTGGCGTTGAAGCGGTCGCCACCCTCGGATTGCCGCGACCGGGTCGAGACGATCTCGCCCTGCTCCAGGAACGCGTCGGCCAGTCCGACGCCCGCCGTCAGCAGGCCGCCGGGATTGTTGCGCAGGTCGAGCACGACGCCGTTGACGCTTTCCAGCCCGCCCATCTCCTCGAGCGTGTCCTCAAGCCCGTCCATGACGTTCGGGATGGTCTGGTCGTTGAAGGTCGACGCCCGGATCACGACGCTCTCGCCGACCTTGCGGACATGCGCCGCGGTCAGCTTGATGATGTCGCGCGTGATCGAGATGTCGATCGGCTCCTCCAGCCCGTCGCGCACGATGGTGATCAGAATGTCGCTGCCCACCGGGCCGCGCATCAGGTCGACCGCCTCCTCCAAGGTGAAGCCCAGGATGCTCTCGCCGTCGACGCCGGTGATATAGTCGCCGGCCTCCACGCCTGCCTCGAAGGCGGGCGTGCCGTCGATGGGCGTGATGACCTTGACGTAGCCCTCCTCCTGCGTGACCTCGATGCCCAGACCGCCGAACTCGCCGCGCGTGTCCTCCTGCATGTCCTCGAAATCGCGGGGCGGCAGATAGGAGGAATGCGGATCGAGCGAGGTGAGCATGCCGTTGATCGCGGCCTCGATCAGTTCGCCCTCGTCCACGTCTTCGACATACTGGTTGCGGATGCGCTCGAAGACGATGCCGAACAGGTCGAGCTGTTCGTACACCGTCGCCTTCTCGGCTTCCTGCGCCAGCAGCGGACCTGCGACCTGCGTTGTGGCCAGGATACCGGCCAGGATTCCGCACCCGGCGGCCATCGCGAACTTCTTCATCTCGTTCCCCTACTCGGTGGCGAAATACTCCGCCGGATTCACGGGCCTGCCGCCCTGTCTGACTTCGATATAAAGCGTCTCGGGCCGCGAAGCGCCACCGTCCCGGACCGCGTCGCGCCGGAAATCGTCACGCCGTGGCGGGCCACCGCCCATCAGGCCCAGGGGTGCGCCCCGGTCCACGATCTCCGCGTGGCGAGCGTAGACCTCGGCCAGCCCGGCGAAAACCAGCAACAGCTCCGGTCGCGGCTCCAGGATGATCACGTTCCCGTAATCGAGAAGCGGACCGGCATAGCGGACCGTTCCCGTGACCGGAGCGGTGACCAGCGCGGCGGGCGCCGTCGCCAGCACGATGCCCGGCCGCGCGATGCCGGCGGCATCGGCCTCGCCCGCGCGGCGCAGGGCGACGCCTTCGGCCGGGCGCGGAAACGGCAGGTCCAGCGGCGCGTCCGCGGATTGCGACAGCGTGCCCAGCCCGTCGGCAAAGGCCGCGAGCGTGTCGACCCGGGCCAGCAGCGCGTCGATCCGTTCCTCGTCCCCGGCCAGACGGGGGGGCAGATCGTCGCGCTCGGCGATCGCCTCGGAGAGGGCCACGCGCGCGTCCTGCACGCCGGCCAGCCCCGCCTCCAGGTCCGCGGCGGCGGACCGCTCAAGCATCCGCAACTCCCGCAGCGTCTCGAGGTCCGACCGGAGCGCATCGGCACGGGCCTGAAGCGCGGGCGCGATCCCGCTCAGCATCATCGACGAACGCGCGGTTCCCAGCGGGCCGGAGGGATGCAGCAGCAGAAGCGGCGCCGGGGCCCGTTCCATCGACGACAGGACCGCCACGAGGCGCGCGATCTCGGTCTCCCGCGCGCCCAGGTCGGCGGCGAGCGCGCGCTCCCGGATCGCAACCTGCCGCAACCCGTCGCGCAGGGATGCCAGCCCCCGTTCATAGGCGGTGATGACAGCCGTCAGCGCGGCGACCCGGTCGCGCGCGCCCCGCGCATGATCGAGCGCGGCGGCCGCGCGGGCCAGCTCGTCCGCGGCCGCGCGCGCCTGGTCCGCCGCCGTTTGCGCCGAAACCGGCCAGCCCAGGCAGAGGAGCACGAGGACGGCGCGGAGCATCAGGCGATCAGGCTTTCGCCGGTCATCTCTTCGGGCGCATCGAGCGCCATCAGCTGCAGCAGCGTCGGCGCCAGATCGCCCAGCTTGCCGTCGCGCAGCCGGGCGCCGTCCGGCCCGCCCCACAGGATCACCGGGACGGGGTTCAGCGTGTGCGCGGTGTGCGGCTTGCCGGTCTCGGGGTCGATCATCGTCTCGCAATTGCCGTGGTCGGCGCAGACGATCATCGCGCCGTCGGTCCCCTCCAGCGCCTCCAGCACGCGACCCAGGCCCCGGTCCACCGCCTCGCAGGCGCGCGTCGCCGCCTCCAGGTCGCCGGTATGACCCACCATGTCGGGGTTGGCGTAGTTCACGACGATCAGGTCGTAGCCCTCCCCGATCGCGGCGACGAAGTGATCGGTCACCTCGACCGACGACATCTCGGGCTGCAGGTCGTAGGTGGCGACGTCGGGTGACGGCGGCATGTGGCGGTCCTCGCCCTTCTCGGGCGACTCCTTCCCGCCGTTCAGGAAGAAGGTCACGTGGGGGTACTTCTCGGTCTCGGCCAGGTGGAACTGGCGCAGGCCCTTTTCGGCGACCCAGTGGCCCAGCGTGTTCGGGACGGTCTGCTTGGGAAACACCGTCGTCATGTAGGCGTCGTGCCGCTCGGAATAGTCGACCATGCCCAGCATGTGCAGCTCGGGGCGGTCGCGGGTCTCGAACCCGTCGAATTCGGGATCGGCCAGCGCGGCCAGGATCTCGCGCGCGCGATCGGCGCGGAAGTTCAGGCAGAAGACGCCGTCACCGCCCCGCATGCCCTCGTAATCGCCCAGCACGGTAGGCTGAATGAACTCGTCGCTCTCGTCGCGGTCCCGCGCGGCAGCGAGGGCGGCGGCGCTGTCCGCCGCATGTTCCCCCTCGCCCCAGACCATCGCGGCCCAGGCGCGTGCGACCCGGTCCCAGCGATTGTCGCGGTCCATGGCGAAATAGCGCCCCGAGAGCGTGGCCACCGTCACCCCCTCGGGCAGATCCGACGTCAGGCGTTCGAAGAAATCCTCGGCCGATCGCGGCGCCACGTCGCGCCCGTCGGCAATCGCATGCAGCGCCACCTTCACGCCTTCAGCGGTCACGGCACGACAGGCGGCAAGGACGTGGTCGATATGGCCGTGAACGCCACCATCCGAAATCACGCCGATCAGATGCGCCGTCCCCCCGGACTGGCGGAGCGTGTGCACCCAGGATGTCAGCGCGGCCTCGGCGGCGAAGCTGCCGGTCTCGATGGCGTGGTTGATCTGGCCCAGATCCATGCGCACGACGCGGCCCGCGCCGATATTCATGTGACCGACCTCGGAATTGCCCATCTGCCCCTCGGGCAGGCCCACGGCGGGGCCGAACGTGGTCAGCGTGGCATTCGGGCGGGTCGCCATCAGCCGGTCGAAATGGGGCGTCTCGGCCCGGTCGGGCGCCGATTGCTCGGGCCGGTCCGACAGACCCCAACCGTCGAGAATGCAAAGGATGACGGGTTTCTTCTGCATGGGTGATCTCCGGATCGCTCGGGGTCGTTCTAGGCCGCGATCAGGTCCGATGGTAGGGGGACCCCGACAGGATCGACGCCGCGCGGTAAAGCTGTTCGGCCAGCATGGCCCGGATCAGCATGTGCGGCCAGACCATCGTGCCGAAGGCGAAGGCGGCATCGGCCCGGCCACGCAGGCCCGCGTCGAGGCCGTCGGCCCCGCCGATCACGAAGGCCACGTCGCGCGCGTCGTCGCGCCAGCGTCCCAACTGCGCGGCGAATTCGGGCGACGTCGCCTGCCGCCCGCGCTCGTCGAGGATCGCGACGACGGCGCCCGGCGCCACCGCCCGTTCGATCGCCTCGGCCTCGGCAGCCATGCCGGCGCCCTTGGCCTCGATCTCGACCAACGCGACGGGGGGCAGGCCGACGCCGCGTCCGGTTCGGGCGAAGCGGTCCAGGTAGTCGTCGACGAGGGCCTTCTCGGGGCCCTTGCGCAGGCGCCCGACCGCGATCAGCTGCAGCCTCACCTCAGGCGGGGCGGGCGGGCTGATCGGCGGCGGGGTCCTGCCACATCTTCTCGAGCTGGTAGAACTCGCGGACCTCGGGGCGGAAGATGTGCACGATGACATCGCCCGCATCCAGCAGGACCCAGTCGCCCTGCCCCTTGCCTTCGGTGCGCGCGGTGCGGCCCAGACGGGACTTGAGCCGTTCGGTCAGCTTTTCGGCCAGCGCCGTGACCTGGCGCGTGGACCGACCCGAGCAGACGACCATGTGATCGGCGACCGTGGACTTGCCGCGCAGGTCGATCTGCACGATCTCCTCGGCCTTCTCCTCGTCCAGCGATGTCAGGATAAGCGCCAGCGTCTCGTCGCTGGCCCGGGTGTCCCCGGTGGGCCGTTGGGCCCGGTCGGTGGGCAATTGGGTTTCGGCAGGCAGTGTCCGATCCTCCGGTATGGTGGGCGCGGGTGGCCCGGCATGAAAACAGGCTAGCACCGGGTCGGTGACCGGGCAATGCGTCCCGGTCATGTGGGGACGCCCGCCCCCGGGGTCAATCGATGTCGGGCCGGCGATCCGCCCAGGGGGCTGCGGCGTGCATCCGGCGGGCCAGCGCGATCAGATCGCCATCGGCCCCGCGCCGCCCGATCAGCTGCACGCCCATCGGGAGCCCGTCCCGGAACCCGACCGGCACGCAGATCGCGGGCAGCCCGGCCAGCGCGGCGGGCACGACCACCTCCATCCACCGGTGGTAGGTGTCCATCGACCGCCCGGCCACCTGTTGGGGCCAGTCCAGCGCCGCGTCGAACGGAAAGCACTGGGCCGCCGGCAGCGCGATCACGTCGATGTCGAGTGTGGCCATCCGGCGGAACCACGCGGCGCGGATGCCGCTGGCGCGGGTTACTTCCTCCAGCTTCAGGGCTAGGCCGCGCTCCACCTCCCAGACCAGTTTCGGCTCCGACCTTGCGGCGAAGGCGTCCGACCAATGCGGGCGCAGTTTCTCGGCGATGGCGAAGCTGCGCAACGTCGTCCAGGCGGTCCAGATTTCCTCGGCTGGGAAGGGTGGCGCCATCGGCTCGGCCAGGCCATCCAGGGCGTCCTGGCACAGGTCCAGGATCCCCGCCTCGCAGGGATAGGCTCCGCCCCAGTCCCCCGCCCAGCCGATCCGCAGCGATTTGGCCGGCGTGGCGCGGTAGGGGCCCGACGACCCCGGCACGCGGGCGTCAGGCGCCGCCATCACCGACAGCAGCAGTTCCAGATCGTCGGGCGTGCGCGCCATCGGCCCGTCCGTGGCGAGCTGGTGCAGCGCCGGGTCGCCCTGCGGCGCGGCCGGCACCAGGCCGAAGCTGGGCCGCAGACCGAAGACGTTGTTCCAGGCGGCCGGGTTGCGCAGCGAGCCCATCATGTCCGACCCGTCGGCCAGCGCCACGAGCCGGGCGGCCAGCGCCGCCCCCGCCCCACCCGAGGAGCCGCCGGCGCTGCGCGACGGGTTCCACGGGTTCACCGTCGTGCCGTGCACGGGGTTGTAGCTGTGCGAGCCCAGTCCGAATTCGGGGGTGTTCGTCTTGCCGATGACGATGGCCCCTGCCGCCTTCAGGCGCGCGACCATCGGGGCGTCGACCTCGGGGACGTGATCGGCGAAGGCCGGGTGCCCATAGGTGGTGCGCAGCCCGGCCGTGTCGGCCAGGTCCTTGATCGCCATCGGCAGCCCACTCAGGGGGCCGGGGCGCGGATCGGCCGCCTCGGCCAGCAGATCGTCGCGGGGGCGCAGTGACACGATGGCGCGCAGATCGGACGCGGCGATCCGGTCCAGCGTGTCGGCCATCAGGTCGGGCGCGCGCAGGCGACCGCCGCGCATGGCGGAGAGCTGCGCGAGGGCGTCGCGGTCAGTCCAGCGCACGGGCGGCGCCGTCGGTGTCCGCGTCCGGGTGGATGCGCACCTCGCGCTGCGGGAAGGGGATCGAGATGTCGTGTTCCTTGAACGCGTCCCAAAGCGCGAGATAAACGTTGCCGCGGATGTTGGTCAGGCCATCCGTCGGGTCGGTGATCCAGAACCGCAGGATGTAGTCGACCGACGAATCCCCGAAGCCGACGATGTGACAGACCGGACGCTTGGACGACAGGACCCGCTCGGTCGAGGCCGCCGCGCCGATGGCGACCTTGCGGACCAGGTGGGGGTCGTCGCCGTAGGCCGTGCCGAAATAGATGTCGAGCCGGACGAGCGCGTTGGAATGCGACCAGTTCACCACCAGGCCGGTGATCAGGTCCTCGTTCGGGACGAGGTATTCCCGGCCGTCGCGCGTCGTGATCGACACGTAGCGCGCCGTGAGCGCGTCGACCCAGCCGAACGTGTCGCCGATGGTGATGACGTCGCCGGGCTTGATCGACTTGTCGAGCAGGATGATGACGCCCGACACGAGGTTCGACACGACCTTCTGCAGGCCGAAGCCGATGCCCACGCCGATGGCGCCGGACAGGACCGCAAGCCCGGTCAGGTCGAACCCTACGGCCTTCAGCCCGAGGAAGAACGCCCCGGCATAGAGGACGATCTGCAGCAGCTTTACGACCAGCACCCGCATGGACGGGCTGATATCCTCGTTCTTCGAGATCCGGCTCGACGTGGTCTGCGCGAGGAAGCGGGCCACCGCGAAGAGGATGCCGATGACGACGAGCGCGGTGATGATGCCGAGAAGCGAGATCCGGAAATCGCCGAACTCGATCGCCAGGTCGTCGAGGACACGCGTCGTTTCGTCGAGAATGCCCAGATAGAAGACCGTGACATAGATCCACAGCCCCCAGGCCACGATCTTGCGCAGGAACGGGTTGCGCACCAGCCGGGCGACGAAGCTGACGACCATCCAGGCGGTGCCGATCGTCGCCGCCAGCCCGATCAGGTAGGAACGCGACGGCCATGTCACCTCGCGCATGATCGTGAACGCGCCCCAGGCGAGGGCCGCGAAGATCACCAGGCCCAGCCGGTTGCGCACGATCACGAGCCAGCGAAGCTGCCATTTCGGCCGCCCGGTCTGCGTCCGCATCCAGCGCGTCATCCGCTCGCCTGCCCAGCGGCGCAGAACCCAGGCCAGCAGCACCAGCCCCAGGATGATCAGCACCTGCCAGAGCTTCCACCCCGGTTGCAGCAACTCGCCGACGAAGCCCGCGCCCTGCGTCACGATGCGCAGGATCTCGTCCTTCAGGGGGATCGTCTCGAGGATGTCGTCTTCCATGCCTCCATCTATGGGGGATGGGACGCGCCAATATCAATCGCGCCCGTACCGGGCGGGGCGGGATGTCCCGTTGCCTCGCGCGGGCAAGGGGTCTATCCAGCGGGACCATGAGACGAATGCACGATCTGGGCGATCACGCCTTCCTGCCGTGGCGGTTCTTCGGCCGCGCGCATGGCGATTGCGCGGGGGGCTGAGGCGCGATCCGCCCCCGACCCGATCCGACCAAACCCGAGACCCATCCGCCAAGGGATCCAAGCGATGACCGGCAAGACGCTCTACGACAAGATCTGGGACGCCCACCTGGCCCACGAGGCCGAGGACGGCACCTGCCTTCTCTATATCGACCGCCACCTGGTGCACGAGGTCACCAGCCCGCAAGCCTTCGAGGGGCTGCGCATGGCGGGTCGCGCCGTGCATGCGCCCGACAAGACGATCGCCGTGCCCGATCACAACGTGCCCACCACGCTGGACCGCGCGAACGCCGCCACCATGACCGAGGACAGCCGCATCCAGGTCGAGGCCTTGGACCGGAACGCGCACGACTTCGGCATCCACTACTACCCCGTCTCGGACGTCCGGCAGGGCATCGTGCACATCGTCGGGCCCGAACAGGGATGGACCCTGCCCGGCATGACAGTCGTCTGCGGCGACAGCCACACCGCGACCCATGGCGCCTTCGGGGCGCTCGCCCACGGGATCGGGACGTCCGAGGTGGAGCATGTGCTGGCCACGCAGACCCTGATCCAGAAGAAGTCCAAGAACATGAAGGTGGAGATTACGGGCAAGCTGCGCCCGGGCGTCACCGCCAAGGACATCACCCTGTCGGTGATTGGCAAGACCGGCACGGCCGGCGGCACCGGCTATGTCATCGAATACATGGGCGAGGCGATCCGCGACCTGTCGATGGAAGGCCGGATGACGGTCTGCAACATGGCTATCGAGGGCGGTGCGCGGGCCGGCCTGATCGCGCCGGACGAGAAGACGTATAAGTACTGCATGGGTCGGCCCCACGCGCCCAAGGGCGCCCAGTGGGAGGCCGCGTTGACCTGGTGGAAGACGTTGAAATCCGATGAAGACGCGCATTGGGACAAGGTGGTGACCATCGCGGGCGAGGACATCGCCCCCGTCGTCACCTGGGGCACCTCGCCCGAGGATGTGCTGCCGATCACCGCTTCCGTGCCGGCCCCCGGCGATTTCGAGGGCGGCAAGGTCGACGCGGCGAAGCGGTCGCTCGACTACATGGGTCTGACGCCGGGCACGCCGCTGAGCGAGGTTCCCATCGACACGGTGTTCATCGGCTCCTGCACCAATGGCCGGATCGAGGATCTGCGCGCCGCCGCCGCGATCCTGAAGGGCAAACGGATCAAGGACGGCATGCGGGCCATGGTGGTGCCCGGCTCGGGCCTCGTCCGCGCGCAGGCCGAGGAGGAAGGGCTGGCCGACATCTTCATCGACGCCGGTTTCGAATGGCGCCTGGCGGGCTGCTCGATGTGCCTGGCCATGAACCCCGATCAGCTGTCCCCGGGCGAACGTTGCGCGGCCACGTCGAACCGCAACTTCGAGGGCCGGCAGGGCCGCGGCGGACGCACGCACCTTATGTCGCCGGCGATGGCCGCCGCGGCGGCCGTGACGGGCCGCCTGACCGATGTGCGCGAGATGATGTAGATCCGATGCCGGGACGCAGGATGAAGGGGCGGTCCGACGGGCCGCCCCTTTCCGCTTGCGTCGATGTCCGGCCTAGTTCGCGGCGAGGGCCACGTTCGGGGCGATGTCGCCCAGCATGACGAAATGGCCGATATCCTCGCATCCCGGCATCGTGAAGCCGAGCGTGGTGGTGCGGGCCGACGTGCCCGGCATCGTGCGGATCGTCCTGGCCTCGACGGGGCGGCCGCAATTCTCGGCCAGGACGGGTGCCTCGACGCTCAGGCGGACAGGTTGCGCGGCCGGGGCGGTATAGACCCAGGCCATCGCGGCCCCCGCAGATATCGCTTCGCCCAGGCGCACGAGGTGTCCCCCCGTCCCGGTCAGGGTGCGCGCCACGGTGAAGGGCGTCTCGGGCCCGATATGTCCGGGGTCGCCATAACCGGCCGCGTCCTCGAAAGCATGCAGCTCCAGCCCGGCCGTGCCCTGCCATTGCAGGACGGCGCGTGTGTGGTCGCTCAGACCGATGACCGGAGCGGTGACATCCGCACGATCCCCGCCCGCGACCTCGACCGCGATGGCGGCAGGGTCGGACAGGGCGGGCAGCGTGATCTGCGCCACACCGGACGCATCCAGCGAGACCGTGAAACGCAAGTCGTCGTGGATCACGTCCAACCGGGACGCACCGTCGCAGGGTGCGCCGATGTCGAGCGCGACGAGCGCGCCGGCGAGCGGCACCGCGTCGACGGTCAGGGCGCATTCGGCCACGCGGACCGGGTTGCCGTAGGATGCGTCGATGGCATCGTCCAGCACCGGCGCCACCGGCTCCGCCCCGCCAAGCGGCAGCGCGACGGCCGGGCGACCGTCGGGCGTGACGGATCGGGGCGCCGGCCCCGCCATCTGGACCGGGTCACCCGAAAGGGTCGGTACGGCCGGCAGCGTGGGCAGGTCCGGCGAATAGGCCAGCGTCGGCTCGTAGCTGCGCGGGATCAGAAGATAGAGCAGGGCCCCGCCGAGGACGACCGCGGCGCCGACGGACGCAAGCCGCGCCGGCGGCTGCGCGCCGAGCGCCGTGCGCGCGGAGGTCAGAAGCGCGCGGCCACGCGACGGCGCGGCGGCGGGCGGCGCGTCGTCTTCGAGCGCGTCGAATTCTTCCTGGGTCATCGCCTATCCTCGGGGAAACAAAGCGTTTCCGGGACCGTGCCCCACGATTCGGGCGATTCTTGGGAGACTCCGGCCCGAATCCGCGACGCATCGTGCGAGTTGTGTCGAACCAGCCACCGCCCCTAAGCCACCGACGCCATCCGAAATCGGCACGCGGTCGGACCGGGGTCGTCGCAACCGCTTGAATCTGTGTCGAAATTCGCGCTCGGGCCTAGTAGGCGCCGTGGCAATGCTTGAACTTCTTGCCCGACCCGCACGGGCACGGGTCGTTGCGGCCGGGGTTGCCCCAGGTGGTCGGGTCCCCCTCGACGAAACCCGGTGCGGCCGCGGCCACGGCGGCGGGGATGGCGGCCGCGGGGGCCGCCTGTCGCGCAGCCTCACCGCCGGGTGCCTGCGGCGCGGCACCAGCCGTGGCGGGCTCGGGCCGACTGGGCGTGCCCTCGGGGGTGGCGCCCGCGCCGCGCTGCTGCGCGATCAGCCGGTCCATCATCGCTTTCCGCTCCTCGTCCGAGAGCGGCCGGACCTTCGCCAGCTTGCGCGTCACTTCCACGCGCAGGCTGTCCAGCATGTTCTCGAACAGCTGGAATCCTTCGGTCTTGTATTCGTTCAGCGGATCGCGCTGCGCATAGCCCCGGAAGCCCACGACCGAACGCAGATGCTCCAACGTCAGCAGATGTTCGCGCCACTTGGCGTCGATGGTCTGCAGCAGGAACTGCTTCTCGATCTGGCGCATCTGGTCGGTGCCGAAGACCTCGACCTTCTCCTCCATCAGCTTGTCCGTCGCCGCGTAGAGCCGTTCGCGGATGACCTCCTGGTCGACGCCGTCCTCCTCGGTCCATTCCATGATCGGGACGTCGACGCCCAGCGTCTCGATCGCCGCGACATAGAGGCCCTGCCCGTCCCACTGGTCGGAATAGGTCTTGGGCGGCATGTATTCGTCGACCAGGTCGTCGACGACCTGATGGCGCATGTCCTGGGCGATCTCGCCGATATCCTCGGCCTCCATGATCTCCAGGCGCTGCTCGAACACAGCTTTGCGCTGGTCGTTCATGACGTCGTCGAATTTCAGCAGCTGCTTGCGGATGTCGAAATTGCGCCCCTCGACCTTGGCCTGCGCGCGCTCCAGCGACTTATTCACCCAGGGGTGCACGATCGCCTCGCCTTCCTTCATGCCCAAGCTCGACAGGACCTTCTCCAGCCGTTCGGACCCGAAGATGCGCATCAGGTCGTCGTCCAGCGACAGGAAGAAGGCCGACCGCCCCGGATCGCCCTGCCGCCCCGACCGACCGCGCAGCTGGTTGTCGATCCGGCGGCTCTCGTGCCGCTCGGTCGCCAGCACGAACAGGCCGCCGGCCTCCAGCACGCGCTGCTTCTCGTCGGCATGTTCGGCCTCGATGCGGCTGCGGGCGGTGTCCGGGTCGGCCTCGGGGTCCGCGGCCAAAGCCTCCAGCACCTTCATCTCGACATTGCCGCCCAACTGGATGTCGGTGCCGCGCCCGGCCATGTTGGTGGCGATGGTGATCGCGCCGAACTTGCCGGCATCGGCGACGATCTGCGCCTCCTGCTCGTGCTGGCGGGCGTTCAGCACGTTGTGCGTCAGCCCCTCCTTGGTCAGCAGGTCCGACAGCATTTCGGATTTCTCGATCGAGGTGGTGCCGACCAGGACGGGTTGCCCCCGCTCGTGCGCGCCACGGATCTCGTCGACGATGGCGGCGTATTTCTCGGCAGCGGTGCGATAGACGGCGTCATGCTCGTCGGCGCGCGCGATGGGGCGGTTGGTCGGAACCTCGACCACGCCCAGCCCGTAGATCGACATGAACTCCTCGGCCTCGGTCGCCGCGGTGCCGGTCATGCCGGAAAGTTTCGCATAGAGGCGAAAGTAGTTCTGGAAGGTCACGCTGGCCAGGGTGACGTTTTCGGGCTGGATCGACACGCCCTCCTTGGCCTCGATCGCCTGGTGCAGACCGTCGGACAGGCGGCGGCCGGCCATCATGCGACCCGTGAACTCGTCGATCAGCACGACCTCGTCATTGCGCACGATGTAGTTCTGGTCCTTCTGGAACAGCTTGTGCGCGCGCAGGCCCTGATTAACGTGGTGGACGATCGTCGTGCTCTCCGGGTCGTAGAGCGACTGCCCCTCGGGCAGGATGCCCGCGACCGACAGCCGCGTCTCCAGCCACTCGTTGCCCTCGTCGGTGAAGGTCACGCTGCGCTGCTTCTCGTCGAGGGTGAAATGCTCGTCCTGGATCTCGGGGATCAACTGGTCGACGCGGGTATAGAGGTCGCTGCGATCCTCGGACGGGCCCGAGATGATCAGCGGCGTCCGCGCCTCGTCGATCAGGATCGAATCGACCTCGTCCACGATGGCGTAGTTGTGACCGCGCTGCGCCATCTCTTCCTTCGAGGCGCGCATGTTGTCGCGCAGGTAATCGAAGCCCAGCTCGTTGTTCGTCGCGTAGGTGATGTCGGCGCGGTAGGCGGCGCGCTTCTCCTCCTCGGGCTGCTGCGGCACGACGACGCCGACGGTCAGGCCCAGCGCGTTGTAGACCTTGGCCATCCAGTCCGCGTCGCGGCGCGCGAGGTAGTCGTTGACGGTGACGACATGCACGCCCTTGCCCGACAGCGCGTTCAGATAGGCCGGGAAGGTGGCGACCAGGGTCTTGCCCTCGCCCGTCTTCATCTCGGAGATGTTGCCCTGATGCAGGAAGATCCCGCCCAGCAACTGCACGTCGAAGGCGCGCAGGCCCAGGGCGCGGCGCGCCGCCTCGCGGCAGTTCGCGAAGGCTTCGGGGAGGAGATCGTCGAGCTTCTCGCCGCCCCGCGCGCGTGTGGCCAGGGCCTCGGTCCGCTCCTTGATGCCCTCGTCGGTCAGCGCCTCGAACTCCGGCTCGAGCGCGTTGATCCGTTCGACGATCTTCAGCGTGGCCTTGACCTTGCGGTCGTTCGGCGTGCCGAACACTTTCTTCGCGATAGCACCAAGTCCCAGCATGTCCGTCCCAATCCTCGCACCCTTGCCGACTGTGAGAAGTCCCCATATCTCAAAGGGGATTTTCCGGGGCGGGGGCGCGGTAAAAAAAGCCTTGGCCGCACTTAAGACCCGCCCCCACGGGTGTCAACGAAGGCGCCCCGGACACCTGCAACGTTTGGCCCCGCCGGGCCTGAAAGGACCCCCCAATGCGACACATTCTGACTTCGGCCGCCGCAACACTCGCCCTTTGCCTGCCGCTCCAGGCCCAGGCGCAGGATGCCTCGACCGTGCTGGCGACGGTGAACGGCACGGACATCACGCTGGGTCACCTGATCGCGCTGCGCGGCCGGTTGCCCGCCCAGTATCAGCAGCTTCCCGACGATGTGCTTTTCCAAGGCATGCTGGATCAGCTGATCCAGCAGCAGGTCCTGACCGACGTGGCCGAACCCGGTCCGGCCGACGAGATCTGGCTGGAGAACGAGCGCCGTGCCTACCTCGCCGGCCGCGCGCTGGAGGAGATCGCCGCCGGCGCGGTGGACGAGGCTGCGGTCCAGGCCGCCTATGACGAGGCCTATGCCGATGCCGAGCCGCAGACCGAGTTCAACGCGAGCCACATCCTGGTCGAGACCGAGGAGGCCGCGCAGGAGATCGTCGCCCGGATCGAGGCCGGCGAGGATTTCGCCGAGGTCGCGCGCGAGGCGTCCACCGGCCCTTCGGGTCCCAATGGCGGCATGCTGGGCTGGTTCGGCAAGGGCATGATGGTCCCCGCATTCGAGGAGGCCGTGGCCACCATGGAACCCGGCACGATCAGCGCCCCGGTCGAGACGCAGTTCGGCTGGCACGTCATCAAGCTGAACGAGACCCGCGAGAAGGGCGCCCCCGAGATGTCCGAGGTGCGCGCGGAACTCGAGGCGGAGGTCCAGAACGAGGCGGTCGAAGCCGAGATCGCGCGCCTGACCGACAGCGCCGAGATCACCCGCAGCGCGGCGGAGATCGACCCCGCGGTGGTCCGCGACGACGCGCTTCTGGAGAACTGAGCCATGGGGAAGGGGGGAAAGAAGAAGGCGCTGAAGACGCGCATCGCGGAATTGGAGGCGCAGCTCTCCGCGCCCGCGGGGCCGGCGGTGTCGCCGCTGGCACCCGCCTTTTCCGATCTTCCTCCCATCGACGGGGTGCGTTTCGCGACCGCCAAGGCCGGCATCAAGCAGCGCGATCGCGCCGACGTCATGCTGGCCGAAATCGCCGCGGGCAGCGCCATCGCGGGCGTGTTCACCAGTTCGGCCACCCGATCCGCCGCGGTGCTGGATTGCCAGGCCAAGCTTTCGCGGCGCACGGCGTCGGGCGGCTGGGCGATCCTGGTGAATTCCGGCAACGCGAACGCGTTCACCGGGGCCGATGGCGAAACCGCGGTGGCCGCGATCTGCAAGGGGGTGGGACAGGCGCTGGGCCTCGCGCCTTCGCGCGTCCTGACCTCCTCGACCGGGGTTATCGGCCAGCCTCTGGCGCATGACCGGATCACGGCGGTTCTGGACAAGCTCGCCACCAAGCTTTCGGCCGAACGGATGGCCAAGGCCGCGCGTGCCATCATGACCACCGACACCTTTCCCAAGGGCGCGACGCGGAGTGTCGAGATCGACGGCGAGACCGTCACCATCGCCGGGATCGCCAAGGGCTCGGGTATGATCGCGCCGGACATGGCGACGATGCTGGGCTACGTCTTCACCGATGCCCGGATCGGCGACCGGCCGTTGCAGACGATGCTGTCGGATCTGACGAAGCGCACCTTCAACGCGGTGACGGTCGACGGCGACACCTCCACCTCGGATACGGTGATCGCGGCGGCGACGCGTCGGGCGGGGCCCGAGATCACGTCCGCGCGCACCACGGCCGGAAAGGCGTTCAAGGCCGCGCTGCACGAGGTGCTGCACGACCTGGCCCTGCAACTCGTCATGGATGGCGAGGGCGCGACCAAGCTGGTCGAAGTGCAGGTCACCGGCGCCGCCAACACGCTCGACGCACGACGGGCGGCGCGGGCCATCGCCAACTCCCCGCTGGTGAAGACGGCCGTCGCGGGCGAGGATCCGAACTGGGGCCGCGTGGTGATGGCCGTCGGCAAATCGGGCGCGCGCGCCGATCGCGATCGCCTGACGATCCGGTTCGGCGAGATCACCGTCGCCGAGAACGGCCGCATCGCCGAGGGCTATACCGAGGAGGCGGGCGCCGCCTACATGACCCGCGACCGGATCACCCTGGCGGTGGATCTGGGCATGGGGCAGGCCGCGGACAAGATGTGGACCTGCGACCTGACCGCCCGCTACGTCGAGATCAACGCCGACTACCGTTCGTGACGACGGTTCTCGTCTCGGCGGCCGCGCTCATAGATCGCGACGGCCGCGTCCTTCTGGCGCGGCGTCCCGAGGGCAAGGAACTTGCCGGTCTGTGGGAATTCCCCGGCGGCAAGGTCGAACCGGGCGAGACGCCCGAGGTCGCCCTTGTCAGGGAGCTGCGGGAGGAGCTGGGCATCGAGACCTGGGATAGCTGCCTCGCGCCGCTGACCTTCGCTTCGCATGCCTATCCGCGGTTCCACCTGCTGATGCCGCTCTTCGCCTGCCGCAAGTGGGAGGGGCAGCCCCGCTCGCGCGAGGGGCAGGAACTGGCCTGGGTCCGGCCCGCACGGCTGCGCGACTATCCGATGCCGCCGGCGGATCTGCCGCTTATCCCGATCCTGCGGGACTGGCTCTAGCGCTTCAGATTGGCAACAGTGACGCAAGGTTGAGCAATTTGTGTCTTCCAATGCCGCGATCGGTCCATAGAATCCGGACGCAGACACAGCGCATCGGAGATTCCGGCATGCTCAAGACAATCGTCATCGGCAATCATCTCTCGATCCAGGGAACCTTCGTGCAGATGCTGCGCGACGGTCTCTGCCAGGTCCGGGTCGGCACCCAGACCTTCACCGGGCGCCCGATCTCGGGCTGAGACTCCGGGCGCGGCCTAGAGCCACCCCGCCATGTTCTCGGCCGCGATCTCGGCCAGCGCGTCCATATGCGCCGCGTCGTCGTTCAGGCACGGGATGTAGGTGAAACGCGCGCCGCCGGCGTCCTCGAAGCTCTCGCGGATCTCCTCGTTGATCTCTTCCAGCGTCTCGATGCAATCGGCGCTGAAGGCCGGCGCGATAACGGCGATGTTGCGACGTCCCGCCTCGGCCAGCCGCGCCACCTCCTCGACGGTGTAGGGCTTGAGCCACTCCTCCGGGCCGAACCTCGACTGGAAGGTCGTCACGATCCGGTCCTCGTCCCAGCCCAGACGCTCGCGCAGCAGCCGCGTCGTCTTCTGGCACTGGCAGTGATAGGGGTCGCCCTCCGTCAGGTACCGTCGCGGCAGCCCATGATAGGAGCAGACCAGCATCTCGGGCGGCGTCTCGGCCAAGGCGTAGGCCCGCTCGACCGAGGCGGCCAGCGCGTCGATATAGCGGGGGTCCGCGAAATAGGGGGCGACCGTGCGGCTGGCCGGCTGCCATTTCAGCTTCATCAGCCCGCGAAAGAACTGGTCGTTCGCCGTCGCCGCGGTCGCGCCGGCATATTGCGGATAGAGCGGGAAGAACACGATCCGCTCGCACCCCGCCGCCTGCATCTCGGCCACCTTGGCGATCGTCGACGGCTTGCCGTAGCGCATGGCGTAGTCGACCATCACCCGGTCCCCGAACCGCGCCTGCATCCGTTCGGCCATTGCGGCCGTCTGCGCCTTGGTGATCGTGGCCAGCGGGCTCTCGTCCGCGTCGTTGTTCCAGATGGAGGCATAGGCCTTGCCGGATTTCGACGGCCGCGTCGACAGGATCACGCCCTGCAGGAGCGGCTGCCACAGGAACGGCGAATAATCGATCACGCGGCGATCGCTCAGGAATTCGTTCAGGTAGCGCCGCATCGGCCAATAGGACGTCCCGTCAGGCGTGCCCAGGTTGGCCAGCAGCAGCCCGACCTTGCCCATCCGGACGGGCGGATGATCCGCCGGTGCGTCCGCCAGGGGCAGCTTGTCCATCCTGTTCATCGCTCACCGTCCAGTTCGGTCACGCCCAGCGCATCCGCCAGCCGGGCCTGCGCCGATCCCGGCCGCAGGGGTTTCGGTTGCGTTTCCGACGGGGCCCATCCGTTCAGGAAGATCGTCTGGAACGTCGCCGATATGCCGTCGCCCGAAGGGAAGGCAGCACGGTAGATACGGTCGGCGCGGTCGAACAGATCGCGCGGCGGCGTGCGGCGATGCCGCGCAGCCAGCGCGTTGGTCTCGCCCATCGCGCGAAGGTCCCGCGCCAGATGGGCGAGGTCGCGATAACGCACCGCCAGGTTGGTGACGTCGGCCACCGGCAGGGCCAGGCCCGCGCGTTGCAGCAGCCCGCCCAGATCGCGCGTGTCGGCCATGGGCAGGACACGCGGGCTCAGCCCCCCCGTCAGCTCGACCTCCGCCTGGCCGAGGGCCGCGCGCAACTCGTGCAGCGTCTCTCCGCCCGGCAGTGCGACGATCAGCGCGCCATCCTCGACCAGGGCGCGGCGGCACTGGATCAGCTGGCCCACGGGGTCGTCGGACCAGTGCAGGCACATCGCGTGCACGATGAGGTCATGCGCATCGGGCGCCAGCGGCAGCGTCTCGCCGTCGGGCACGATCCGCGCGCCGGGCACGACGTCGCGCCACAGTTCCGGATGCGCCGTCACCAGGGCGGGACGTCTAAAGGTTCTGTTAACGTCTTTCAGTCTTTCCTGCACCTCGCCCATCGCCGCCTCGTGCAGGAACCATGCGCTTCCGTCGGCGCGGGCGCGGTGCAGGGCAAGGGCGGACCGGTCGGTCAGGGGCGGTTGCGACATGCGGGGGATCTAGGCCATGGACACGGTGTTGCAAAGGGCCGGCGGGACGCTGCGCCGGGCGCTCTACCCGACCACCTGCATGATGTGCGACGCCCGGGTCGAGGCCGAGGGCGGGCTGTGCCCGACCTGTTGGGCCGACACGCCGTTCCTGTCCGGCGCCTGCTGCACCGGCTGCGGGATCGCCCTGCCCGGGCAGGATGACGGGCCCGCGCGCTGCGACGATTGCCTTGTCTTTGCGCGGCCCTGGGACGAGGCGCGCGCGACGCTGGCCTACGCGGGGACGGGGCGGCGGCTGGTCCTGGCGCTCAAGCATGGCGACCGGACGGAACTGGCGCGCGGCGCCGGGCGCTGGATGCATCGCCGCGCCCGCGACATCGTGACGCCCGAGACGATGTTCGTGCCGGTACCGATCCACCGCTGGCGGCTTCTCGCGCGGCGCTACAACCAGGCCGCGCTGCTGGCGCAACAGATCGCGCGCGAGGCCGGAGGCACGTTCGCGCCGCTCACGCTGACCCGCCACCGCCGCACACCCAGCCAGGACCACCGCGGCGTGGCCGACCGGTTCGCCAACGTGGCCGGCGCGATTTCGCTGTCGGGCCGCGTGTCGGTCGCGGGTCGCGATGTCGCGCTGGTCGACGACGTGATGACCTCGGGCGCCACGCTGGCCGCCTGCGCCGACGTCCTGCGCGCCGGCGGGGCGGCCCGGATCACGGCCCTGATCCTCGCGCGCGTTGCGAAGGATCGCTAGGCGCAATATGTCGGAGGCGACCGCCCGCCCGGAGATCCGCCGATGAAACCCGTCGATGTCTACACCCAGCCGCTCTGCGGGTTCTGCACCGCGGCCCTGCGCCTGCTGGCGACCAAGGGCGCGCAGGTGACCGAGATCGACACCGCCCGTCAGCCGGGCAAGCGCGCCGAGATGATCCAGCGGGCGAACGGCGCGCGGACCACGCCCCAGATCTTCGTGGGCGACACCCATGTGGGCGGCTGCGACGACCTGTTCGCGCTCGAGAACGCGGGCAAGCTCGACGCGCTTTTGCAAGGCTGATGCGGGTCGGCCTGCTGCAGCTGTCGTCGACCGACGACCCGGACGCGAACCTGACGGCGACCCGCGCGCTCCTGTCCGAGGCGGCGGCGGACGGCGCCGAGTTCGTGCTGACGCCGGAGGTGACGAACTGCGTGTCCGGCGACCGCGCCCATCAGCGCGCCGTCCTGCGGCCCGAAGCCGACGATCCGACGCTGGCCGCGCTTTGCGCGGACGCCGCCCGTCTGGGCGTCTGGATCCTGATCGGCAGCCTGGCCTTGCGCACCGCCGACGCCGACGGGCGTTTCGCGAACCGGTCCTTCCTGATCGACCCCGCCGGCCGCGTCGTGGCGCGCTATGACAAGATCCACATGTTCGACGTGGCCGTCAGCGAGACCGAGACCTATCGCGAATCCGCCGGTTATCGTCCCGGAAGCCGCGCGGTGCTGACGCAGACGCCCTGGGGCCGGGTGGGCATGACGATCTGTTACGACCTGCGCTTTCCCGCGCTCTACCGCCGCCTGGCGCAGGCGGGGGCCGACTTCCTGACCGTGCCGTCGGCTTTCTCGACCGTCACCGGGGCGGCGCATTGGCATCCATTGCTGCGCGCCCGCGCGATCGAGACGGGGTGTTTCGTCCTGGCGCCCGCGCAGACGGGGGATCATGCCGCCGCAACGCCCGCGGACGCAGGGCCCGGCACGGCGCCGCGGCGCACCTACGGGCATTCGCTCGTGGTGGCGCCTTGGGGCGAGGTGCTGCTGGACGCGGGCACCGAGCCGGGCGCGCACGTGTTGGCGATAGACCCGCAGGAGGTCGCGGCGGCGCGGGCCCGGATCCCCTCGCTGGGCGCCGACCGTCCCTGGGACGGACCATGAGCGACGACGCCGACAAGCTCGCCGTCGCGCTCTTCTCCGAGATGCTGACCGCCGATCAGCTCGTCCGGGCCCGTCTCAGCCGCGCCCTCCCGAAAGGGATGGCGCTGTCGCATTTCATCGTCCTCAACTATCTCGCCCAACACCGCGAGGAGCGGAGCCCGGCCGAGTTGGCCCGCATCTTCCACCTGACGCGGGGGGCGATGACGAACACGCTGGCGCGCCTGGAATGGGCGGGACACGTCCACGTGCGCCCCGACTGGGACGATGCGCGGCGCAAGCGCGTCGCCATCAGCCGCGCGGGCTTGGCCGCACGCGAATCCGCGCTGGCCGCGATCTTGCCCATCATGTCCGAAGCCGTCCGCGAGATCGGCGAGGCTCGGACGCGTGCCGCGATCCCCGTCCTGCGGGTCATGCGCCAGACCTTCGGCACCCGCGAGGACGAGACCTAGCCGGACCGATCCATGCCGTCAGTCACGGCGGCGCACCATCAGCTGCGTGCCTTCCATCCGCGTCTCCAGCCGCTTGATCTCGCCCACCAGGTCCGAGAGTTTGCGCTTACCGTAGGTGCGCGTATCGAAATCGGGCACTTCGGCCATGATCTGGCTGCCGAGCGCGCCCATGGCGTACCAGTCGTCATCCTGGTCCATCCGCTCCATCGCGCGCAGGATCAGCGGCAGCGCGTCCATCGGCTTGCGCTTGGTCGGGCCGTCCTTGCGGGCGGTCGGGACGTCGTCGGTCAGGTTCTCGATCATGATGAACCGGTTGCAGACGTTGCGCAGGCTTTCGGGCGCCTTGCCCTCGCCGATGCCGACGACCTCCAGCCCCTCCTCGCGGATGCGGCTGGCGAGACGGGTGAAGTCGCTGTCGGACGACACCAGCACGAACCCGTCGAACCGACCCGAATGCAGGATGTCCATCGCGTCGATCACCAGGCCGATGTCGCTGGCGTTCTTGCCCTTGGTGTTCGCCGTCTCCTGATGCGCGACGAGGCCCAGCTCCAGCACCTTGTCGGCCCAGTTCCGCAGATGCCCGCCGGACCAGTCGCCATAGACCCGGCGCAGCGCGGGCTCGCCCAGGCCGGTGATTTCCTTGAGGATGGCCTCGGCATACTTGGCGGGGATGTTGTCGGCGTCGATCAGGACGGCGAGGAGGGGGCGATCGCGTTGCGGCATGACCCGCTCCTAGCGCGGCCGGGGCGCGGGGTCCATCCGTCCGAAGTCCGTCGCCTCCGCCCCCTTCAGCCGCAACATCGCACGCGCGTCGTCAGGCGTGGCGGCGGCGTGGCCCAGCCCCTCGATCAGGGCGCGGACATGGGCGACCTGCTGCGCGTTGCTTTCGGCCAGCTTGCCGGGGCCGAGCCAGAGGCTGTCCTCCAGCCCGACGCGCACATGCCCGCCGAGTGCTATGGATTGCGCGGCGATCGTCATCTGGTTGCGCCCGGCGCCCAGCACCGACCATTCGTAATCGTCCCCGAACAGGCGGTCGGCGGTGCGGCGCATATGGGCCACGTCCTCGGGGTGGGCGCCGATCCCGCCCAGAAGGCCGAACACGGATTGCACGAAGAATGGCGGCGCGATCAGGCCGCGATCGGCGAAATGCGCCAGCGTGTAGAGATGGCCGATATCGTAGCACTCGACCTCGAACCGGGTGCCGTTCTCGGCGCAGGCGCGCAGGATGTGTTCGATATCGGCGAAGGTGTTGCGGAAGATGCGGTCGTCGGAGCCTTCCAGATAGGGCCGTTCCCAATCGTGCCGGAACGTGTCGTAGCGCGTCAGCATCGGGTAGAGGCCGAAATTCATCGACCCCATGTTCAGCGACGCGACCTCGGGCGCGAAATGCAGGGCGGGCTGCATCCGCTCCTCGACCAGCATCGTGGGCGCGCCGCCGGTGGTGATGTTGACCACCGCGTCGCAACCCTGCCGGATCCGGTCGAGGATCGGGGCGAAGGCGTCGGGCGACTGGTCGGGCTTGCCGGTCTCGGGGTCGCGCGCGTGGATGTGGACGAGCGCCGCGCCCGCCTCGGCCGCGCCGATGGCCGCGTCGGCGATCTGGTCCGGCGTCACCGGCAGGTGCGGCGACATGCTGGGCGTGTGGATCGCGCCTGTGACGGCGCAGGTGATCATGACCTTGCGGGGCATCGCGACCTCCGTATCTTCTGGCAGCGTGGGAGGTGGGCGATGGACATGCAACTGAAAGATGCCCGCGTGATCGTGACGGCGGGCGCGGACGGCATCGGGCTGGAGATCGTGCGCGCGTTCCTGGCGGAGGGCGCGCGGGTGGCGATCTGCGACGTGGATGCCGACGCGCTCGACGCCGTGGCGTGCGAGCTGCCCAACCTGCGGGCGGAGGTCTGCGACGTCGCCGATACCGACGCCGTCGAGGGCTTCGTCGCCCGCGCCATCCACCATCTGGGCGGTCTGGACGCGCTCGTGAACAATGCCGGGGTCGCCGGACCCACGGCGGGGGTCGAGGATGTCGATCCGGCCGATTGGGCGCGCACGCTGGATGTCTGCCTGACCGGGCAGTTCAACTGCACCCGCGCGGCGGTGACGACCCTGCGGGCCAGCGACAACGCCTCGATCACCAACATGTCCTCGGCGGCCGGGCGGCTCGGCTTCGCGCGGCGGACGCCTTATGCCGCGGCAAAATGGGGCGTGATCGGGTTCACCAAGTCGCTTGCGCTGGAGCTGGGGCCGGACGGGATCCGGGCCAACGCGATCCTGCCGGGCCTCGTCGCGGGCGACCGGCAGCGCCGGGTGATGGAGGCGCGGGCCCAAGCGCAGGGACGCGGCTTCGCCGACGTGGAGGCGGACGCCTTCGCGCATGCCTCGATCAAGGACTACGTCACGGCGCGGCAGCTGGCCGATCAGGTGCTGTTCCTGGCGTCCCCGCGCGGGTGCACGATCAGCGGTCAGGCCATCGCGGTGGACGGGGATCTGGGAATGCTGGGCTAGCCGTCCCGCGCGCAGGGCCGGGCGGTGCGGATGGCCAAGGCCAGGTCGGCCGCCCCCGCGCCCGCCAGATCGCCGTGGATCTGCAGGTGGCCGCCACGGATCGGGGTCTGGAGCCTCGGGGCGACCAGAACGGTGTCGCAGCGCAGGAGTTCGACGATTTCACCGACATGACGGGTGGTGAACGCCCCGAAGTCCCGCGCCGCCGCCTCCGTCAGGCGGATCGCCACGATGTCGGACCCGTCCCAGCCCTCCGCCACCCGCGCGCCCTCGATGGCCTCCGGGCCGAAGGACAGAACCTCGCCACCCGGGGCGCGAACGGTCAGCGCGTCCTGCGCCGCGGCGGGCGCGGTGATGAGGCCGAGGAGGAAAGCGAGCCGGATCAATAGACGACCACGCTGCGGATCGACTCGCCCGCATGCATCAGGTCGAACCCCTTGTTGATGTCCGAAAGCGGCATCGTGTGGGTAATCATCGGGTCGATCTCGATCTTGCCGTCCATGTACCAGTCGACGATCCGCGGGACGTCGGTGCGGCCGCGGGCGCCGCCGAAGGCCGTGCCGCGCCAGACGCGCCCGGTGACGAGCTGGAAGGGCCGCGTCGCGATCTCGGCCCCGGCGGGCGCGACGCCGATGATGACGCTCTCGCCCCAGCCCTTGTGCGCCGATTCCAGCGCCGTGCGCATGACCTCCACGTTGCCCGTCGCATCGAAAGTATAGTCCGCCCCGCCGCCCGTCAGGGCGACGAGATGCGCGACCAGGTCGCCGTCGACATCCTTCGGGTTGACGAAATCGGTCATTCCGAAGCGGGTGGCCATGTCCACCTTGGACGGATTTATGTCGACGCCCACGATCTGGTGGGCGCCCGCCAGCCGCAGCCCCTGGATCACGTTCAGGCCGATCCCGCCCAGCCCGAACACGATGGCGCGCGATCCGATCTCCACCTTGGCCGTGTTGATGACGGCGCCGATGCCAGTGGTCACGCCGCAGCCGATATAGCAGATCTTGTCGAACGGCGCGTCCGCGCGCACCTTGGCCAGCGCGATCTCGGGCAGGACGGTGTGGTTGGCGAAGGTCGAACAGCCCATGTAGTGCAGGATCGGATCGCCATCGAGCGTGCGGAACCGCGACGTGCCGTCCGGCATCAGGCCCTGGCCCTGCGTCGTGCGGATCGCCTGGCAGAGGTTGGTCTTGGGGTTCAGGCAATAATCGCAGGTCCGGCATTCGGGCGTGTAGAGCGGGATGACGTGATCGCCCTTCTTCAGCGTGGTCACGCCGGGGCCCACATCCACAACGACGCCTGCGCCCTCATGCCCCAGGATCGCGGGGAACAGGCCCTCGGGGTCGGCACCGGACAGGGTGAACTCGTCGGTGTGGCAGATGCCGGTCGCCCTGATCTCCACCAGGACCTCACCCGCCTTGGGGCCTTCGAGTTCGACATCCATGATCTCGAGCGGTTTCCCGGCCTGGACGGCGACGGCGGCCTTGGTGCGCATGTGATCCCTCCCGCGTTATTGCCTGACAGGCTGGGATATCGGCGGATGGATTGCAACGAACGAGTGGAGGCCCCGAGATGAAACGCGCAATTCCCTTTCTGATGCTTCTGGCCGCCTGCCAAGTGGAGGACGCCGCCCCCGATGATCCATGCCGGGCCCGGGAATACGCGGCACTGGTCGGCGCAAATATCGCCGCCGTGAGCCTGCCGGCGGATCTGAACCACCGCATCGTCCCGCCGGATTCGGCGGTCACGCTGGACTTCGTACCGGAGCGCCTGAACGTGCTGGTGGACCGGCAGGGCCGCATCTTCGGCCTGCGCTGCGGCTAGGCCGGGATCGGGCCGCCCGCCTCGGCCATCGCGAGGTGCAGGTCGGCCAGATCGGCATCGCGCCCGGCTGTCAGCGCGGCCATCACCATGCCGTCCTTGACGTAGCGGGCGAGGAACGGGCCGGACGGGTCGCCGTCGAACATGATGTCGTCCCAATCCTCGGCATGGCCGACATAGCGGTACTGCCGGGCGAGTGCGGTCCAGAAGAACGGGATGTCGTCCGTAGGCCCGGCCCGGCCCAGCATGGCGCGAGCGGCGCGGATGCCGTGTTGACGCGCGACGCGCCAATGTTCGATCCGAGCGGGGCCGAAGGGGGTCGGCGCGCGGGCGCAATCGCCTGCGACATGAACCCCCGGCCGGCCAGGGATCGACAGGTCGGAGGCGGTTTCGACCCCGCCACCCTTGCCGGTCGCTATGCCGTCGATATCGACCGTCGCGGGGCGCACCCCGATGGCGAGGAGGACGAGGTCGGCGTCGATGACCGTGCCGTCCGCAAGCGCCACGCCGGTGACCTTGGCGTCGCCCTTCACGCATTCGATCTCCGCGCCGGGGATGAAGATCACGCCGGCGTCTTCGTGTTCGGCCATGATAGTGCGGCCGACCTTTTCGCCGAGGATCCTGGCCAGCGGCACGTCCTCGCGCATCGCCACGGTCACGTCGAGGCCGCGCTTGCTGAGCGACAGGGCCGCCTCCAGCCCGATGAAGCCCCCGCCGATCAGGACGGCCTTCTTCGCCTGCCCCGCGGCATCGGCAATCCGCGCGGCCTCCTCGGCGGAGCGGAGGGTGTGGACGCCGGCAAGATCGGTGCCGGGCAGGTCCGGCACGTTGGCGATGCCGCCCGGCGCCAGCAGCAGCGCGTCGAAGGCATGGGTTCCGCCATCCGCCAGCGTCACGCGGCCCTCGGTCACGGCGGTCACACGGGCCGCGATCCGGGTGATGTCGCGAGTGGCGAGACCGGCGGCATCGGTGGTGGTCAGCTCGTCCACCGTCTTGCCGCCGGCCAGCACGGCCTTCGACAACATGGTCCGGTCGTAGGGCGCGCGGGTCTCGGGCGAGATCATCGCGATCGACCCCTCGAACCCTTCCTCGCGCAGGGTCAGCGCGCAGGCCTCGCCCGCCGCGCCCGATCCCGCGATGAGGATCCGGCGGGGGTCGAGACCCTTCGCTGCGTGATCGGGTATGACATGCGGGTCGGCGTCCTCGGGCACGTCGACCGACACACGCCCGTCCGTCACGGTCACGTCATAACGGCGCAGGTCGCCATGGCCCGGCGGCTGCGTCTGGCGACCGGTGCGGGCGTCGAAGCAGGCGTGGTGGAAGGCGCAGATGATCGTGTCGCCGCGCACCACGCCCTTCGACAGCGGCAAGCCCAGATGCGGGCAGGCATGGGCGAGCGCGGTCACCTCATCGCCCCGGCGGATCAACAGGATCGGCGTGTCGCCCGCCATCGCCTTGTGCGGCGAGCCTTCGGGAATGTCGTCCAGGGCGGCGGTGTCGAAACGGGGCATCGGCGGATCTCCTGGCTATTCACGGGAACAAGTCGCGCGACGGCTTGCATGTTCCGAACCCCTTCCCTATATCCCCGATCAACAGCGGCGCCCACGGGCTCCACCGGGAAAGATCGACGGGCCGCGGGCCCGTTTTTTTGTGCCCGATTCTGAAAGACTGGAAGTTCGATGTCCGACCTCATCGCCAAGACCGCGCTGGACAAGCGCCTGGCCGATATCGTCGCCCCCGTGGTCGAGGATATGGGGTTCGAGCTGGTGCGCTTGCGGCTGATGTCGGGCAAGACGGCGACGCTTCAAATCATGGCCGACAAGCCCGAGGGCGGGATCGAGGTCGACGACCTGGCACGGATCAGCACCGAGCTTTCGGCCGTGCTGGACGTCGAGGACCCGATCGAGAGCGAATACACGCTGGAGGCGTCGAGCCCCGGCATCGACCGCCCGCTGACGCGACTGAAGGATTTCGAGGCCTGGGCCGGGTACGAGGCGCGGGTCGAGACGACCGAGCTGATCGACGGCCAGCGGCGGTTCAAGGGCACCCTTCAGGGGGTCGAGGGCGACGAGGTGCTGATCGAGATCGAGCAGCACGGGCAGACGCCCACGATCGGGCTCAAGTTCGACTGGCTGTCGGATGCCAAGCTGATCCTGACGGACGACCTGATCCGCGAGGTTCTGAACGCGCGCAAGGACAAGGGTCAGATCGACGAGACCCAATTCGACGAAGTGACAACGCTCATGGACGGTGAGGAAGACAAGTAATGGCCATCACATCCGCAAACCAGCTGGAACTGCTGCAGACCGCCGAGGCGGTCGCCCGAGAGAAGATGATCGACCCCGCGCTGGTCATCGAGGCGATGGAGGAGAGCCTCGCCCGCGCGGCCAAGTCGCGCTACGGCAGCGAGATGGACATCCGCGTGTCGATCGACCGCAAGACCGGGCGCGCGACCTTTACCCGGGTGCGCACCGTGGTCGAGCCCGAGGAGCTGGAAAACGAGAAGGCCGAGTTCACGGTCGAGCAAGCCAAGCCCTATATCGACGACCCCAAGGTGGGCGACACCTTTGTCGAGGAGGTCCCCCCCGTCGACATGGGCCGCATCGCCGCGCAATCGGCCAAGCAGGTGATCCTGCAGAAGGTCCGCGAGGCCGAACGCGACCGCCAGTTCGAGGAGTTCAGGGACCGCGCCGGCCAGATCATCAACGGTCTCGTCAAGCGCGAGGAATACGGCAACATCATCGTCGATATCGGCGCGGGCGAGGCGGTGCTGCGCCGCAACGACAAGATCGGCCGCGAGAGCTATCGCCCCGGCGACCGCATCCGCGTCTACATCAAGGACGTGCGCCGCGAGGTCCGGGGGCCGCAGATCTTCCTGTCGCGCACCGCGCCCGAGTTCATGGAAGAGCTGTTCAAGATGGAGGTGCCGGAGATCTATGACGGCGTCATCGAGATCAAGGCCTGCGCCCGCGATCCCGGCAGCCGGGCCAAGATCGCCGTCATCAGCTACGATTCGTCCATCGACCCCGTGGGCGCCTGCGTCGGCATGCGCGGCAGCCGGGTGCAGGCCGTCGTCAACGAGCTGCAGGGCGAGAAGATCGACATCATTCCCTGGACGGACGACGCCGCGACGTTCCTGGTGAACGCGCTGCAGCCCGCCGAGGTCTCCAAGGTCGTGATCGACGAGGAAGCGGAGCGCATCGAGGTCGTGGTGCCCGAAGAGCAGCTTTCGCTTGCCATCGGACGGCGCGGCCAGAACGTGCGGCTGGCGTCGCAGCTGACCGGGCTCGACATCGACATCCTGACCGAGGAGGAGGAATCGAAGCGTCGCCAGGCCGAGTTCGAGGAACGCACCAAGCTGTTCATGGACACGCTCGACCTGGACGAGTTCTTCGCCCAGCTGCTGGTCTCCGAAGGGTTCACCAATCTCGAGGAGGTCGCCTATGTCGAGACCGACGAGCTTCTGGTGATCGACGGCGTGGACGAGGACACCGCCAACGAGTTGCAGGCCCGTGCCCGCGACTTCATCGAGGCGCAGAATGCCAAGTCGATGGAGGCCGCGCGCGCCGCCGGTCTGCAGGACGACCTGGCGAATTTCGAGGGCCTCTCGCCGCAGATGCTGGAGGCATTGACGGCCGACGGCGTCACCAGCCTGGAGGAGTTCGCGACCTGCGCCGACTGGGAGCTTGCCGGCGGCTGGACGGTCGAGAATGGCGAGCGCGTCAAGGATGACGGCCTTCTCGAGCCCTTCGACGTCTCTCTGGAGGAAGCCCAGGACATGATCATGACCGCCCGCGTCATGCTGGGTTGGGTCACGCCCGAGGATGTCGTCGGATCGTCCGAGGACGAGACCGAGGACCAGCCCGAGGAGGCCGGGGCGTGATCGCCCCGGACCGTTACCCTGACCCGCGGCGGCAGAGACAAGACACGCGACGAGCCTGAACGTCGCTGCATCGTGACCGGCGAGACCGGGCCCAGGCAGGGTCTGGTCCGCTTCGTCGTGGGCCCGGAGGACACGATCTTCCCGGATCTGGCGAACAAGCTGCCGGGGCGGGGAATCTACGTCTCCGCCACGCGCGGGGCCTTGGAAAAGGCCGTCGCGAAGCGCATGTTCTCCAAGGGCGCGAAAAGGCAGGTCCGGATCCCCGATGGATTGGTCGACCTGGTGGAGGCCGGCCTTCTCAAGCGCCTGCAGGACGCGATCGCCATCGCCCGGAAGGCCGGGCGCGCGATCGCGGGCTACGAGAAGGTCAAGATCATGCTCGACCGCGGCGAGGCGCAGGTTCTGCTGCAGGCCACCGACGGATCCGAGCGCGGGAAGGGAAAGCTGTCGACGCCGGAAGGCGGCAAGTGGATCGGCTTCCTGACCGCGGACGAGCTGGGCCAGGCTTTCGGACGGGACCGCGTGATACACGCCGCGGTCGCGTCTGGAACCTTGGCGCGGCGTATTGTAGAGGAAGCCGCAAGGCTTCAAGGCATCAGACAAGTTGATGGTGGCACTCCGGCCGCCAAGAAGGATATCGGGAACGCATGAGCGATCAGGACGGCAAGAAACCCCTCGGCCTCGGAGGCGGCGCCCGCAGCGGCACCGTCAAGCAGAGCTTCGCCCGCGGGCGCACCAATAACGTCGTGGTGGAGACCAAGCGCAAGCGCGTGGCGGTGCCCAAGCCGGCCGCGCAGTCGGCCGCCGTGGTCAACGCGCAGGGCGGCAAGAAATCCGGCACCACCGACGCCGAGATGGACCGTCGCCTGAAGGCGCTGCAGATGGCCAAGGCCCGCGAGGCCGAGGACGCCGAACGCCGCGCGCGCGAGGAGAAGGAGCGCGAGGACGAACGCGCCCGCCGTCGCGCCGAGATCGAGAACAAGGAGCGCGAGGAGCGCGAGCGCGCCGAATTGGCCCGCCAGCGCGCCGAGGAGGACGAACGCCGCCAGCGCGAAACGCGCGAGGGCAAGACCGCCCCGATCGAGCCGGCCGCCGCCCCCACCGCCGACAAGCCCGACCGTCAGCGCAACCTGGGCCCCGATGCGCGTCCGGGCCGCAATGACGGCCCGCGCAAGCGCGACGACGATTCCGGCAAGCCGCGCGGCGGCGAGCGGCGCGGCGGCAAGCTGACCGTGAACCAGGCCCTGGCCGGTGGCGAGGGTGGACGCCAGCGCTCGCTGGCCTCGATGCGCCGCAAGCAGGAGCGGCAGCGTCGTGGAGGCCCCAGCACGCCACAGGAGAAGGTGACCCGCACCGTCAAGCTGCCCGAGACGATCGTCGTCTCGGAACTGGCCAACCGCATGACCGAACGCGTCGCCGCCGTCGTCAAGGCGCTGATGCAGAACGGCATGATGGTGACGCAGAACCAGGTGATCGACGCCGACACGGCCGAGCTGATCATCGAGGAGTTCGGCCACAAGGTGCAGCGCGTCTCGGAAGCCGATGTCGAACAGGTCATCGACGTGGTCGAGGACAAGGCGGAGGACCTGGTCGAGCGAGCCCCCGTCATCACCATCATGGGCCATGTCGACCACGGCAAGACCTCGCTTCTGGACGCGATCCGAAAGACCAAGGTCGTCTCGGGCGAGGCCGGCGGCATCACCCAGCATATCGGCGCCTACCAGGTCGAGGCGGGCGGCAAGACGCTTTCGTTCCTCGACACGCCGGGCCACGCGGCCTTCACCTCGATGCGCGCGCGCGGCGCGCAGGTGACCGACATCGTCGTGCTGGTCGTGGCCGCCGACGACGCGGTCATGCCGCAGACGATCGAGGCCATCAACCACGCCAAGGCAGCCGGCGTTCCGATGATCATCGCGATCAACAAGATGGATGTGGCCGGTGCGGATTCGAACCGCGTCCGGACGGAACTGCTCCAGCACGAGGTGATCGTCGAGGAGATGTCGGGCGACGTGCAGGATGTCGAGGTTTCGGCCCACACCGGCAAGGGTCTTGACAAGCTGCTGGAGGCGATCGCGCTGCAGGCGGAGATCCTGGAGCTGAAGGCGAACCCGAAGCGAGCCGCCCAGGGCGCCGTGATCGAGGCGCAGCTGGACGTGGGCCGCGGCCCCGTCGCGACCGTCCTCGTGCAGAACGGCACGCTGCGCCGTGGCGACATCTTCGTCGTGGGCGAGCAGTGGGGCAAGGTCCGCGCGCTGGTCAACGACCAGGGCGCGCGCGTGAACGAAGCCGGGCCGTCGGTGCCGGTCGAGGTTCTGGGCCTGAACGGCACGCCCGAGGCGGGCGATGTCCTGAACGTCGTCGAGACCGAGGCCCAGGCCCGCGAGATCGCCGAGTATCGCGAGCAGGCCGCGAAGGACAAGCGCGCGGCGGCCGGTGCGGCCACGACGCTGGACCAGATGATGGCGAAGGCCAAGGAAGACCAGGGCGTCAGCGAACTGCCGATCCTGGTCAAGGCCGATGTGCAGGGCTCGGCCGAGGCGATCGTGCAGGCGATGGAGAAGATCGGCAACGAGGAGGTCCGCGTGCGGATCCTGCACTCGGGGGTCGGTGCCATCACCGAAAGTGACATCACCCTGGCCGAGGCATCGGACGCGCCGGTCATCGGCTTCAACGTCCGCGCCAACGCGCCGGCGCGGGCCGCTGCAAACCAGAAGGGCGTGGAGATCCGGTATTATTCGGTGATCTACGACCTGGTCGACGACATCAAGCAGGCCGCATCCGGCCTCCTGTCGGCGGAGATCAAGGAGACCTTCATCGGCTATGCCGAGATCCGCGAGGTCTTCAAGGTCACGGGCGTCGGTCAGGTTGCGGGCTGCCTCGTCACTGAGGGGATCGCGCGTCGTTCGGCGGGCGTGCGCCTGCTGCGCGACAACGTGGTGATCCACGAAGGGACGCTGAAGACGCTTAAGCGCTTCAAGGACGAGGTCAAGGAAGTGCAGTCCGGACAGGAATGCGGCATGGCCTTCGAGCGCTACGAGGATATCCGCGTCGGCGACGTCATCGAGATCTTCACCCGCGAGGAGGTCGAGCGGACGCTGGCCTGAGGCAGCGCGCTCGGCAGGAAATCGGAAGGGGGGCCCATCGCGGGCCCCTTCTTCATGGCGGGACTATTTCGGCGGGCGTGCGCTGAAGATCGGGTGGACCCGTTTGCGGCCGGGCTTGTCCTCGGTCGCGGCCAGGCGCGGACGCGGCGAAGGCGGCATCGGCGGCACGTCGTCGGCCGCCGCGTCGGGGACGGGCTTCGGTGACACCACCGGGGCGGCTGGCCTTGGGTCCTGCCGGCGGCGCGTCAGGCTCAGCAACTCGCGCGTCAGGTCGGCCGTATCCAGCGCGGCGCGGGTCTGCGCGGCCATCATCACTGCGAACAGGCCGATCAGGGCGATCCCGGCCCCCAGTGCCGCGGCGGCGACGCGCGCGATCGGCCCCGCCCCCGCCGCGGGGGCGCCGGCGCCGGGTGTCGCACCGGTCAGCGCGCCGGCCAGCGCCAGCAGCAGGCCGACCGCCACGACCGCCCATCCCGCATAGGCGAGGATCGCGGCGACCGTCCGTCCGACCCTGCCCGTCTTCCTGAACTCGGCCATCACCGTTCCCGCCTTTTCCGTCCTGGCCCCACTGTCTGCACCCCCGGGCCCATCGATCTCAACGAAAAAGACCGACCCCGGAGGGTCGGTCCTGATTTCCGCCGTTCCGGCCCCGCCTCAGGCTTCGCGCCGACCCTTGACCCGCGACCAGATGCGCTTGTTGGTCAGGTAGAGCAGGACCGACAGCACGGCCAGCATGATGACCGCCGTGAGGCCCATCTGCTTGCGCGCGGCCAGCTTGGGCTCCGCCGTCCACATCAGGAAGGCGGCGACGTCCTTGGCGGCATTCTCCAGATCGGCGGGCGCGCCGTCATCGAATTCGACGTAATCGTCGCCCAGCGGCGGTGCCATGCTGATCAGGCCGCCGGGAAAGGCCGTGTTCTCATAGAGGACGGTGCCCGCCACTTCCTGGGTCTCGCCGGTATAGCCGGTCAGGAGCGAGGCGATGTATTCCGCGCCGCCCATGCCCTTGAAGATCTGGCTGATGCCGAGGTTGTAGGGCCCGTGAAACCCGGCCCGCGCCTTGGCCATCAGCGAAAGGTCGGGCGCACCGACGGAATTGACCTCCGGGAAGTTGTCCGTGACCTCGGCGGTGAAATAGTCGTACTCGCCCAGTTCCTCGTCGAACTCGTACACCTCGTAAAGCTCGGCATAGGCCTTGACCTGATCCTCGGTGAAGCCCGGGCCGCCCTCGTCCGCGAGGGTGCGGATGGGCACGAACTTGAGCCCGTGACAGGCCGAACAGACCTCGGTGAAGACCTTCAGGCCACGCTGCAGCTGGTTCTGGTCGTAGGTGCCGAACGGCCCCTCGAACGAGAAGTCGTAGTCCTCGATATGGGTATCCTCGCCTCCGGCGGCCAGCGCCGCCGAAGCCGAGATTGCGATGGCCGCGAGGGCCTTGCCGATTGTCGACAGCATCTGTCCCTCTCTCCTTATTCGGCCGGGGTGCCGGCTTTTTCGCCGGGCAGCCGCATTCCGGTGGCATCGCCGGTGTCGCCGTAATGCTCGACGAAATCCGCCTCGATTGTCGTCGGCCGCGGCAGCGGCTTCTCGATCACGCCGAGCAGCGGCAGGATCACCAGGAAATAGGCGAACCAGTAGGCCGACGCGATGAGCGAGATCGACGCCCACGGCTCCTCGGCGGGCATGGAACCCAGCCACATCAGCAGGAAGAAGTCGATCACCAGCAGCCAGAACCACCACTTGAACATCGGGCGATACCGGCCCGAACGGACCGACGACGTGTCGAGCCAGGGCGCCAGCGCCATCACGATGATCGCGCCGAACATGGCCAGCACGCCGAAGAACTTGGCGTCGATGATCCCGCCCGTCAGGAAGTCCGCGGCGATCACCACCCAGACATCCGCGGTGAAGGCCCGCAGGATCGCGTAGAACGGCAGGAAGTACCATTCCGGCACGATGTGCGCGGGCGTCGCAAGCGCGTTCGCCTCGATGTAGTTGTCCGGGTGGCCCAGGTAGTTCGGCATGAAGCCGACGATGGCGAAGAACGCCAGCAGGATCACGGCCAGCGCGAACAGGTCCTTGATGACGAAATAGGGCCAGAAGGGCAGCGTGTCGCGGGCGGCCTCCTCCTTGGAGGTGCGGCGCACCTCGACCCCGGTGGGGTTGTTGTTTCCGGTCGAGTGGAACGACCAGATATGCACCACCGTCAGGCCGAGGATCAGGAACGGCATCAGATAATGCAGCGAGAAGAAGCGGTTCAGCGTCGCGTTGTCGACGGCCGGCCCGCCGAGCAGCCAGGCCTGCAGACCCTCGCCCACGAAGGGAATGGCGCCGAACAGGCCCGTGATGACCGTGGCCCCCCAGAACGACATCTGCCCCCAGGGCAGCACGTAGCCCATGAAGGCCGTGCCCATCATCAGCAGGTAGATGACGATGCCGATGATCCAGGTAATCTCGCGTGGGGCCTTGTAGGACCCGTAATAGAGGTTGCGGAAGATGTGGGCGTAGACCGCGACGAAGAACAGCGACGCGCCGTTCTGGTGGATGTAGCGCAGGGCCCAGCCACCGTTGACGTTGCGCATGATGTGCTCGACCGAGGCGAAGGCCATGTCGACATGCGGGGTGTAGTGCATGACCAGGACGATGCCGGTCACGATCTGCAGTACCAGCGTGAAGGTCAGCACGATGCCCCAGATCCACATCCAGTTGAGGTTCTTGGGCGTGGGGATCATCAGCGTGTCGTAGAGCAGCCCGAGGATCGGGATGCGCCGGTCGATCCAGCGTTCGGCCGATGTCTTGGGTTCGTAATGGTCGTGCGGAATGCCAGCCATCTCGGTGCCTCCTCAGCCCAGCTTGATCGTTGATTCGTCGGTGAAGGCGGCGACGGGCACGGGCAGGTTGCGCGGCGCGGGCCCTTTGCGAATGCGGCCGGCGGTGTCGTAATGCGACCCGTGGCAGGGGCAGAACCAGCCGTCGAACTCGCCCGCGTCGCCCAGCGGCACGCAACCCAGATGGGTGCATACGCCGATCATCACCAGCCATTCGCCGGTGGACGCGTCCCCGTCGGCGGCACCGAAGGCCGGCAGCGCGCGGTTGTCGTCGAAGGCCGGGGCGGCGCCGTCGATATTGGCGTTGTTGGCCAGCGGGTCGGGCAGGTCCTCGATGTCGACGCCGGTGGCGGCCTCGATCTCCTCGGGGGTGCGGCGGCGGATGAAGACGGGCTTGCCCAGCCACTTGACGGTCAGCTGCGTCCCCGGCTCCACGCCCGAGACGTCGACGTCGATCGAGGCCAGCGCCTGCACGTCGGCCGACGGGTTCATCTGATTGACCAGCGGCCAGACGGCGGCCCCGGTGACCACAACGCCGGTCGCCGCCGTGGCGTAGTAGAGGAAATCGCGGCGGGTGCCCGCGTGGTCGTCTGCGTGTGACACGAAGCCATCTCCCGATCTTTGATGTCGGCCCCGGAGCGGACCGGTAGTGAAACGCCGAAGCAGGGCGAAAGTCGACCTTTCGCCCGCGTCCCGCCCCCCTTAGCGCAAGCCGGGGGCGGAGTTCCAGCGGACAAACGCGCGCAGGTGGGATTCGTTGCTTCGCGCCACGGGCGCCCCAAATACCGTCCGTCAGCCGGGCCGCGTTGCCTGCATCGACGGGCGCGCGGCGAAACCGGCCTCCCACTCGGCCAGCGTGTCGCGACCCGCGCGCCAGTCGCGGTCACCGTGGCGCAGATCCAGGTAGCCCAGCGCGCATCCCACGGCGATCTGCGCCATGTTGAGCGGCCCGCGCAGAAGCGGCATCGACCGCTCGCCCAACGCGTCCAGCGACCGTGCGATCTTGGTCCATTGCGCCTCGAACCAGTCGGGCCACCACAGATCCTCGGGGCGCAGGCGCTTCTCGTAGGTGATGGCCACCGCCGCCTCCATGATGGCGTCGGCATTGGCCTCCAGCGACAGAACCTCCCACAGCCGCGCCTCGGGATAGAGCCGCGCGCCGGCGCGCATGTCCAGGAATCGGCAGATGACCCGGCTGTCATACAGCGTCGGTCCGTCGGGACGGATCAAGGCGGGGATCTTGCCGGAAGGATTGGCCGCGTTCAGCGCCGCCTCGCCGCCCATTGGGCTGGCGCTCACGTCGCGCAGCTCGACGTCATCCTGCTCGATCTCCAGCAGGACGACGCGGCATTTGCGCGCGAAGGGCGACGCGGGGGAGGTAAGAAGCTGCATGGGATCTCCGGGATCGGGCGTGTCGGTCACGACGAGCCTAGAGGTCCGGCCCCGGAACGCAATCGCCCCCGAAACCGGGCGCATGGGCGGGTTTCCGGGAATGCGACGCCCTGCACGCTTGCAGCGGGTCCCCCGCAGGCGCAGGTTCGCCGCCATGGTCCACGCCCCCGCCCTGCCCGCCGATCGCCTGCGTTCGGCCATCGCGCTGCGTCTGTGCGGGGCGTTCTTCGCCACCAGCCTGGGCATCTGCGTCCATGGCGCGGCCGCCCATGCCTCGACCGGGCAGATCGTGCTGATGCGGGCGGGGCTCTCGCTCCCCTGGCTCATCCTCTGGGCGGCGATGACGGCGCCGGTCGCAGCCTGGCTGCCGCGGGCGCCCGCCAAGCATCTGATGCGCGGTCTCGCAGGTGGGCTGACGATGATGCTGAACTTCTATGCGTTGGGACAGCTTCCCGTGGCCCATGCGCAGACGCTCAGCTATCTCGCCCCGGTCCTCAGCGTGCCGCTCGCGGTGATCCTGCTGGGCGAGCGGCTGTCGGTGCGCGCGGTGATCTCGGTCGCCCTGGGCTTCGTCGGGATGCTGGCGATGCTCTATACCTCGATCGCGCGACCCGACTGGGGCTGGTCGGAACTGTCGGGCATGATCGCCGGGATCGCCTCGGCCGGGATCATGGCCTGGGTCCGCGTCCATATCCGCGCGATGACGGCGACCGAGACGACGATCTCCATCGCGCTGTCCTTCGCGGTGGTGGCCACGGTGATCGGTGCGCTGGCCACGCTGATGACGGGGTGGACGCCGATGACCCCCGTGCTCTGGGCCTGGCTAGGCGGGGCCGGCCTTCTGGGCGCGGCCACGCATATCACCGCGACCGAGGCGTCGGCCCGCGCGCCCGTCGGTGTGCTGGCGCCGTTCGACTATGCCGGGCTGGTGTTCGCGGTGGCGCTCGACTTCGCCCTCTTCGCGCATCTGCCGGGGCCCTGGGGGTGGCTGGGCATCCTGCTGATCGCGGCGGGCGGGCTGGCGACGATCAGGCGGCCACGGCCCGAAGGTGCGTTCCTTCGACTGAAGTGATCCGCGCCGGGACGATCGTGCCCTCGGCCTCGTCCCGATCGAGGTTAACTTCGGCGAATTGCGCCGTCCGGCCCATGCGCGGGCTTTCCATCAGGACTTCGTGGTCCTGACCCACCTGCAACGCCAGATGCCGCGCAGCGGCGGCATCGCCCGCCGCCCGCAATCGCGCGGCGCGTTCGCGGATCAACTTGCCATCGACGGCGGGCATCTTGGCAGCCGGCGTGCCTTGGCGCGCGGAATAGGGAAAGACGTGCAGCCAGGTCAGGTCGCATTCTTCCACCAGTCGCAGGGACTCGGCGAAATGCGCCTCCGTCTCGGTCGGGAAGCCGGCGATGATGTCCGCGCCGAAGGTCATGTCCGGCCGCAGGCGTCGTGCTTCCCGGCAGAAGCGGATGGCGTCGGCGCGCAGATGCCGGCGCTTCATCCGCTTCAGGATCAGGTCCGCGCCGTGCTGCAGCGACAGGTGCAGATGCGGCATCAGCCGCTCCTCCTCGGCGATGGCGCGCATCAGCGCCTCGTCCGCCTCGATCGAGTCGATGGAGGAGATGCGCAGGCGCGGCACCGTCGTCAGCTTCAGGATGCGCCGCACGAGGTCGCCCAGACGTGGCCGCCCCGGAAGGTCGGCGCCCCAAGAGGTCAGGTCCACGCCGGTCAGTACCACCTCGGCGAACCCGCGATCCACCAGCCGCGCGATCTGTTCCACCACGACGCCGGCGGGGACAGAGCGTGAATTGCCGCGCCCGTAAGGGATGATGCAGAAGGTGCAGCGGTGGTCGCAGCCGTTCTGGACCTGGACATAGGCGCGGCTGCGGGTGCCGAAGCCGTCGATCAGGTGCCCGGCGGTCTCGGTGACGGACATGATGTCGTCGACCTGCACCGGTTCGCTGTCGCCGGTGGCGAGACCGGCCCAGGTGGCGGGCCGCATCTTCTCGGCATTGCCGAGGACGGTATCGACCTCGGCCATCGCGGCGAAGGCGTCGGGATCGGTCTGCGCGGCGCAGCCGGTGACGATCAGGCGCGCCCCGGGGTTCTCGCGACGCAAGCGGCGGATGTCCTGGCGGGCCTTGCGCACGGCTTCGGCCGTCACCACGCAGGTGTTGACGATGATCGCGTCGTCGAGCCCCGCCTGTCCGGCCAGTTCGCGCATCGCCTCCGCCTCGTAGGCGTTCAGCCGGCAGCCGTGATTGGACAGGATCGGCCCCGTCAGGCGCGGCGCATTCATCGTAGCACCCCGTCGAAGACATGCGCCGTCGGACCGGCCATCCACACCCCGTCGTCACGCCAGTCGACATGCAGCGTTCCGCCGTCGAGGTCGATGCGCACCCGGCGCCCGGTGATCCCCCGCCGCGCGGCGGCCACGGCCACGGCGCAGGAGGACGTCCCGCTGGCTTGGGTGATGCCGACGCCCCGTTCCCACACCCGCATCCGCAGGTGGTCGGGCGCAACGACATGCGCGACCTGCACGTTGGTGCGTTCGGGAAACAGCGCGTAATGCTCGTGCATCGGACCGAAGCTGGGCAGGTCGACGGCCTCGGCATCGGCGACGAAAAAGCTGCAATGGGGGTTGCCCATGCCGGTCGCGACCGGATCGCCATCGATGGGCAGGTGCAGGGTGCAAACCTCGCGTGCCAGGGGGATCGCGCGCCAGTCGAGAACCGGCGGCCCCATGTTCACCGCGGTCGTCCCGTCTTCGCGCGCTTCGGCCACAAGCACCCCGCGTTCCGTGCGTAGCGTCAGGCGATCGGCGCCCAGCCGGGCCATCTCCCAGGCGGCAATGCAGCGCGTGGCGTTGCCGCAGGCATCGGAGGTGCTGCCGTCGGCGTTCCAGAAGGCAAGCGCCAGATCGGCATCGCCGGCGTCGCGGATCACGGCGAGCTGGTCGAACCCCACGCCGCGATGCCGGTCGCCCACGGCCCGCGCGAGCCCGGCGTCGACGCGCGGGCCGGTCGCCCGCTCGTCCACCACGACGAAGTCGTTGCCCAGCCCGTGCATCTTCATGAACGGCAGGCCGTCTGTGCCGAAATCGGTCATGGCGGCCAGATACGCGCGGCGGGGAACTTTTGAAAGACCCCCGGCTTGACGACGGCAGGGCGCCTCGGTAGGAGCCGCCCGGAGTGAGCCGATAGCTCAGTTGGTAGAGCAACTGACTTTTAATCAGTAGGTCCAGGGTTCGAGCCCCTGTCGGCTCACCATATCTCCGCCCAGGTCCGGATCACCGAACGTCGTCCCCCACGTTGAACGCGCGCCCGTCGCAGCCTAGCGTGGCGGGGATTTTCGCGCATGAGGGGGCGATGGATCCGCATTGCGACAGACCCGGCCTGGGGCGGCATGTCCTGGTCGATTTCCACGAGGCCGCGCATTTGTGCGATGCCGCATCCTGCGTGCCGGTGTTGCGCCGCGCGGCGGAAGCGGCGGGCGCGACCGTGCTGGATGTCGCGCTGCGCGATTTCGGCCACCGGGCGGGCTACACCGGCGTGGCGCTGCTGGCCGAATCCCACATCTCGATCCACACTTGGCCCGAGCATGGGTTGGCCGTGCTGGACATCTTCATGTGCGGCGCCTGCGACCCGATGGCGGCGCTGCCGGTGCTGCGGGCACATTTCCGCCCCGGCCGCGAGACGGTGACCTGCCTGCGCCGCGGCGCGGCCGTCTCCGCGGGCGCGGCTTAGTAATCCGACACCAGAAGATGGCGCGGTGGCTCGTCCTCCTCGACCTCGGCGAAACGGCCGATCGGTTCGGCGAAGACGTTGTCGGTGCGGTCGTCGTTGACGGTCGAGACTTCGCCGATCAGACAGTCGCCCCCTTCGGCCCAGAACGCGTGCCAGATGCCCGGCATCAGCGTGACGCTCTCGCCCGGGGCCAGGCGCAGATGCCCACCCGCCGGCAGGGTGCGGTCCAGCCCGTCGCAGGGCACGGTGACGTCCGCGCGCCGGTCGATGCCGCCATCCGCGTCCGGGGCGAACAGCTCCAGCACCAGCGTGCCGCCGCCGCGGTTGATGATGTCCTCCGCCTTCACGTTGTGGCGGTGCATGGGCGAGAGCTGCCCCTCGCGCGAGATCATGATCTTCTCGGCATAGAGCATCCCGCGCCCCGCCCCCAGATCCGCGACGCTGCCGTTGCGGGTGGTGAAAAGAAACAGCCCCATCTCCGCCCACCGGCCTTGGCCGTAGTCGGTGATGTCCCAGCCCAGGCCCCGGTCCCGCAGACCCGTCGCGTCGGGCGCGCGCATGCGGTCGGGCGTCCAATAGGCGAAAGGCGGCAGGATATGGCCATGCGCGCGGATGAAGGCGTCGGCCTCCGACAGGATACGATTGATATCGGACCGTTTCATGTCACCTCTCCCCTTTCGACCATCGGCCCCGCCATGGGCATGGAGCGACGGGCGCAGGTCAACCCGCGCCGTTCGCGTCAGGCGCAGGTCTCGGCGCCCAGAAGCCCCGCAAAGCCGCTGGCGGGCGCGCAGTCGGGCACGGGCGGCTCGGCGACCAGGCGGCCGGTATCGTCGATCGACGGCAGCGGACGCCGCCCCGCGTCGTAGTCGCGCCAGAGCGTGCCGCGCAGACCCGTCTCCTGCAGCAGGCCCCGGCGCTTGGCCTCGAAGTAGAACCCCTTGGCATACCACATCATCGCCTCGTACTCGTCGCCATCCGACACCATCCAGGCCCCGCGCAGGTAGCGGATCGAGTATTTCAGCGCCGTATCCGCATCCAACAGCTGCCGCGGTGTGCCCGCGAAGTTCATGTTCCGCGCCGTGGCCGGCAGGATCTGCATCATGCCGTAATACGGCCCGTTGCGTGCGGCGGCGCGATAGTCGCTCTCGCGCTGGATGACGCGGTGCACGAGACTGCGCGGCACGTCGTAGTGATCGGCCCACTTGTTGACCAAAGCGCGCACCGCCGGCGTCTCGCCGGGATGGAGCGGCAGGGCCTCGCGCACGGCCGGATCTGGGTCGGTGGGCGCGGGGGCACAGGCGGCAAGCGCGATCAGAAGCGGCAGGATGAAACGGAACACGGGCACGGACCTCCTCGGACTTTCCGCGCGCCATATCGGATCGGCCCGCGATGCGGGAGTCCCCCCGTGCGCGCGTTGGCGAAGCTCCGCGCTTGAAAGGTCGCGCGCCATGCGTCACCCCCTTGGGGCATGAGAGACCTGTCCTACCGTCTTCAGGCCGCCGGCCTGCGCCTGCTGCTGGCCTGCATCTCGGTGCTGCCGCTGCGGTGGCGGCGGCGGGTCATGGCATGGGTGACCGAATGGGCCGTGCGTCTGACGCCCCTGCGCCGTCGGGCACGGGCCAACCTGCGCCTGGTCTGGCCGGACATGGCCGAGGACACGCGGCGGCGCATCCTGCGCGACGCCACCCGCAACATCGGCCGCACGCTGACCGGCATCTGGTACAACGCCGATTTCGCCCGCGAGGTCGCAGACCTGCCCGCCGGGGGGCCCGGCCTCGACACGCTGCGCGCGGCGCATGCCGAGGGTCGGGGCGCGATCGTCGTCTCGGGCCATTTCGGCCAGTGGGAGGCGATCCGCCACGTCCTTCGGCGCGAGGGGATGGAGACCGGCGCGATCTATCGCCCCAACAACAACCCCTATTACGAACCCATCTTCCGCGAGGGGATCGAACAGGGCGGCCAGCCGATCATCGCCAAGGGCCGGGCCGGCAACCGCGACCTGCTGCGCCACCTGCGGGCGGGCGGGTTCGTGGCCCTGCTGCCCGACCAGTTCGTCAAGGGCGCGCCGCTGATCCCGTTCCTGGGCCATCCGGCGCGTACGTCGCTGGCCGCCGCCGAACTGGCGCTGCGCTACGACCTGCCGCTGGTGCCTGCCTTCGCGCCCGAAGTGGACGGCCGCATACGGATCGTGTTCGAGGCGGCGATCCCCCATTCCGACGCCGAGACGATGATGCGCGACTTCAACGACCGCCTGTCGTCGTGGGTGACGCGCCATCCGTCGCAATGGCACTGGCTGCACCTGCGCTGGAAGGCCAAGGGTGGGCGAAAGGCCCGTGCGCGTGCCGATCAAGGATAGGATCCGATGTTCCTGAGCATCTTCGACATCTTCAAACCGGGCATCGGGCCGTCCTCCTCACACACGATGGGGCCGATGGTGGCGGCCGAACGGTTCCTCGACGCCTTGCGCGGCGGCGCCGAGCCCGAGCCCGGATCGGGCGCCGCGGCGCATCTGACCGCCACGCTGCACGGGTCGCTGGCCTGGACGGGCAAGGGCCACGCGACCGACCGGGCAGTGATGCTGGGGCTGCTGGGCCATTCCCCCGCCCGCGTCGACATGGATCGCGCCGAGGCCGACCTGGCCCGGCTGAGCGAGACCGGGACCCTGGCCCCCGAGGGTCTGCCGGACCTGCGTTTCGACCCCGAGGCGGATCTGGCCTTCGACTGGGGCCCGCCCCTGCCCGGCCATGCCAACGGGCTGGTGCTGCGCGCCTTCGACGCGGCGGGGCACCTGCATATGCAGGAGACGTATTATTCTGTCGGCGGCGGGTTCGTCGTGACCGAACGAGAGCTTTCTGATCCGCCCGACCTGCATGCCGCCAAGGCCGAGGCGGGCTTTCCCCATCCGTTCGGATCCGCCGCCGAGATGCTGGCGATGGCGCAGGCCACGGGGCAAAGCATCGCCCGGATGAAATGGCAGAACGAGGCCGTGCTGACGCCCGAGGGCGAGCTGGGCGCCCGGATCGACGCGATCTGGCGCGCCATGGACGGTTGCATCGACCGCGGGCTGGCGCAGGACGGCATCCTGCCGGGCGGGCTGTCGGTGCGGCGCCGCGCGCGGGCCATCCACGAACAGCTGCGCGCCGAGGCGGGCCTGAACCTGGCGCAGCCGCATGTCGTGAACGACTGGCTGTCGGTCTATGCCATGGCCGTAAACGAGGAGAACGCCGCCGGCGGCGCGGTCGTCACCTCGCCCACCAACGGTGCAGCGGGCGTCGTGCCCAGCGTGATCCGTTACTACCGCGACCATTGTGTCGGCGCCTCGCCCGAGGGCATCCGGACGTTCCTGCTGACGGCGGCGGCGATCGGCGGCCTCATCAAGCACAACGCCTCGATCTCGGGGGCCGAGGTCGGTTGCCAGGGCGAGGTGGGGTCGGCCTCGGCCATGGCGGCGGCGGGGTTCTGCGCCGCACTGGGCGGCACGCCCGAACAGGTCGAGAACGCCGCCGAGATCGCCTTGGAGCATCACCTGGGCATGACCTGCGATCCGGCCGCCGGTCTGGTGCAGGTGCCGTGCATCGAGCGCAACGGCCTGGGCGCGATCAAGGCGGTGTCGGCCGCGTCGCTGTCGCTGCGCGGCGACGGGACGCATTTCATGCCGCTCGACAATTGCATCGAGGCCATGCGCCAGACCGGGCGCGACATGTCCGAGAAGTACAAGGAGACGTCGCAGGGCGGGCTGGCCGTCAACCTGCCCGAGTGCTGAGGGCGCCGGGGCCCTGCCCCGGACCCCGAGGTATTTCCCGCCAGAGGAAGCGGGAGGTCAGCCGGCCAGGCGGATGATGTATTGCTGGCCCATCGTCTCCAGAGTGGCGGCATCGCCCAGCTTTTCCATGATGCGCGCAACGGCGTCGCGGACGGGCGTGCCCTCGCCGTCGTTCCAGTGATAGTCGTCACCCGCGATGACGCCGCCCGGGCGGACCTTCTTGCAGGCCAGCGCCAGATCCATCCCCACGAAGGGTTCGTTGTGATTGCCGTCGATATAGACCCAGTCGAGGCTGTGGTCCTCCATCTCCAGCAGTGCCTCCTGCGAGGTGGCGCGGTGCAGGACGACGCGGTCGTCGCCGGCGAATTTCGCGGCGACCATCTCGTGCATCTGCGGCATCCGCTCGGCGTTCTTCTTGCGCCCGAAGCCGGTGTTGTTGAACCGGGGGTCGTATTCCCAGGGGTCGATCAGGTGCAGGCGCGCAGGCGCGCAGACCTCCAGGATGGTTTCGCTGAACCGGCCTTCCCAGACCCCGACCTCGGCGCCCACGCCGCCCCTGGGCAACGTCTCCAGCATCCGGCGTCTCGTCTCGTCGCGTTTTCCTGCCATGATCTTCCCTTCAGGCGGATTGATCCGCCGCCGTGCCCGTCTTGAGTTCGTCCCAGAGTGCGCGATAGCGCGGCTCCCGCATCAGGTCCGCGAATTGCGCCCGGTGCCAGGCGACGCCCTGCTTGTGCAGCTGCCGCGTGGCGCGGTCGGCGCGCAGTCCGGCCAGTGCGTCAGCGAAGCCCGGCGCACCCTGCACCAGCGTGGCGTCGCGGCCGCCCGACATGTTCCACTTGTCCCAGTAGTCGCGCCCCAGATCCTCGCCGACATGGTTGGCCCGCCCGCGGTTCTTCTTGAGGATATACGCCTCGAGCGAGCGCAGCGGATAGTGGTGCATGTAGGCCGCGTCCTGGCTGGCACCCCAGGGCATCATCCAGGCCTGGCCCGCGTTCATGCGCGCGCTGATGTCGTCGCCCGCAGGCGTCTTCCAGACGATCCGGTCGCGCCATTCCTCGCGGATGCGGGGGCGGTGCAGGCCGAAATGGTACATCGCCTCGGGCCGGCGGAACATCGTCTTGACGTCGCGGAACCGGCGCCCGCCCCGGCGGGGCAGCGGCTCGCAGGCGGTGAACTGGGCCGTCAGCGGCGCGTCGGCGAAGGCCTCGACGCCGCCATTGCCGAAGACCTTCCAGGGAAAGCTCACCACGTCGGTCTCGGGGCCCAGGTCGCGCATCAGGCCCGGGACGGTGCCGTCACCTGCGCGGACATTGATGAACTCGTCGACATCGGCGATCAGGATCCAGGTCGCCTTGTGGCGCAGGACATGGTCCTTGGCCCATTTCAGCGCCGACTTGTGCGGGCCACGCCGCAGGACGGTGTTGACCTGATGCGTCAGCACGCCCCGCGCCTCCAGCCGATCCAGCAATGGATCGGTCGTATCGTCGCAATCGTTGGTGAAGACGAGGAAATCGGTGAAGCCGATGGCCTGATGATGTGCGACCCATTCGAGGATGTAGGGCGCCTCGTTCTTCATGGTCGAGACGATCAGGAACCGCTCCTCGGCCGGGCGGGGCGCCAAAGTTCCGGTCCAGGGCCGAACGATGCGCCAGAACTGTCCCAGCCGTTCCACCTCGGCCCCGCCCAGCCGGGCGGCCACGTCGCCCAAGGCGGCCCGCACCGGGCGGCCCAGTTCCGCGCCCCAATGCCATCCGCAGCCGGCGATCGAGCCGCCGGGGCGGACGATGCGGGCGGCCTGTTCCAGGTCGGCCAGGACGAAGTCGTACTGCTTGTTGCCGTCGAGGAAGATCCAGTCCAGCGATGCGTCCGGCATCACGGTCAGCGCCTCCGTCGAAGGGGCCCGCAGGACCATGGCCTGGGGAAAGGCCGCCCGGACCGCGTCGTGCTGCGCGTCGCGTTCCACCTGGGGGGCGACATAGGCATGGGGCCGCGCGTCCTGCTCGGGATCCTCGGCCCAGGGATCGATCAGCGTCAGGGCGGCAGGCTGCGCGATGTCGACCAGCGCGCGGGTCCAACGGCCCTCGTGGGTGCCGATCTCGGCGCCCCGCCCGCCCTTGGGCAGGCGCGCGACCATGGCGGTGGCGTTCTCGCGCACGGGTTTCACGCCTTCAGCATTCCTTCGAGGCGTTCCAGCTGCGCGCGGATCGCCGCCTCCGCCTCCGGGTGGCGGGCGAGTTTGCGCTTGGCCATGATCCGGCGCAGCGCGGTCAGGCTGTCCTCCTTGATCGCGCCCTCCAACCGGTCCGAGACGAGGCCCGACGCCGACAGCGCGGCGATCCAGTGGCGCAGCATCTCGGCGTCGGTGGGCTGCCGTTCGCACCAGACCTGTTCGAACAGCATCATGATGAAGTCGAGCACCGCGCGCGGCAGGTGGCGGCGATCCTGCTTGAAGGGCGAATGGAAGACATCCGTCACGATCTCGTAGCTGGGCCAGTAGTGCAGATGGCCCTCATCGCCCAGCTCGCGCATCAGCTCGTCCAGGGCGACGCGCAGCACGGCCTTCGATACCGAGTTCGCGCTGATGCAGCTGACCGGCCGAAACGTCGCGATCAGGGGCACGGGCGACAGCGTGCAGATGATCTTGGCGTCGGGCCGGTGCTTGCGGATCAGGTCGTGGATCGCGCGGATGTTGTCCTTGTTCTCCTCGACGGTCGTGACGCGGAACTTGTGGCGCGACGGGTCGTAGGCCTCCTGCGGGATGGACCGCCAGAAGACGCCGCCCGTCACCTTGTCGTACCAGACCTCGCTAAGGCCGAAGGTCAGGATAAACAGGTCCGTCTTCGAGAAGATCTCCAGCGTCTGCCGGCGGACCTCCTCGTCATAGCCATAGCTCTCGGCGTCGTAGCCATGCCAGAGCGCCTCCTCGAAGCGGCGCCCCTCGAAGGCCCATTCGAACTGCTGGCGGATGACGAAGCTGTTCACCATCCCCTCGCCGCATTTCACGACATAGGCGTTCGACCCCTCGTCGCGGGTCAGGATGTTGTAGTTCCGCCTCGCCAGCCAGTTGGAGATATTGGCCGCGAAACAGGACCCGAAGGCCGTGATCCGGGTCTCGGGCGTGACCGTGCGGGCCGACGGTTCCCATCCCTGCGTGACCCATTTCAGCGCCGCATCCGCCTCGGCCATGCGGGCGAAATCGGGGTTGAAGTTGGTGTGCTCGCCCCGGAACCAGGTGCGGAACACGCTTTCCTGCCGGGTGTGCTGAAAGTTGAAGGTGGTGGCCGACGGCTTGTTCATCTCTCAGACCTCCTTCGGGGCCATGTCGAAACGCGGGCTGTCGGCCGGAACGAACAGCACGTCCGACATGCGCGGCGCACGGGTCAGCCCGCTCAGGAAGCTGTGCACCTCGAAGCCCTGCGCCGCCATGAAGGCGATCATCTCCGAGAAGCGATAGCCGCCGTCGAAACGCTTCTTGATCGAGGTCTCGGCGATCACGAACTCGCATCGCTTCAACGTGCGCGTGGCACCGGCCAGCACGGCCAGCTCCTGCCCCTCGGTGTCGATCTTCAGGCCGAACGGCCCGGGCAGACCCTCGGTCAGGCTGTCCAGGCGAACGACGTCGACCTCGCGCCGGGTCAGCACCGCGTCCCCATCCAGCCGCCGGCTGCCCGACGTTCGGGCCAGGCGGCGGGGGTCGATCTCCATCTCGATCCGGCCCTTGCGCGCACCCAGCGCCACGACGTGGAAGCTGTAGTTCAGCCCGCCCCAGAGATCGGCCACCGCCGCGCGGCTCTCCTCCAGCGGGTCGACCAGGATGAATTCGCGATCGGGGAACGCGTCGTAGAGGAACGGTGTGCCGTTCAGCACACCGACATCGATGATCGTCGGCGCCTCGAACCCGTAGCCACGGAAGTAGCGGGCCTGCATCTTGTCGGGTATCGCCATCACCGTCTCCTCGTGGTCCGCGATCCGCGTCCCGGCGCGGTCCGCCCCTTTTTGCCGCGGGGGTAAAGCGGGTTTGCGTTCATATTATGGCTTGGGTCGCATGGTTTCGCCCGGCAGGAATGTGGGTGCCAGCTCGACGCGCCGGTCCTCGCCATCGAAGACATGGGTGCCGGTGATGATCCGCGCGGCGACCTGCCCGGCCTCGCGCCTGCGGCTGTCGACCGTGGCCAGCTTGCGCGGCAGCCCGTCGAGCAGGGTGAACGCGTTGAACCCCGCCAATCCCAGCGCGCCGCCCACGTCCAACCCCTTCTCCAACACATAGAGCAGCCCGCCCGCCCCGGTCAGGTCGTTGGTGTAGAACAGGAAATCCAGGTCCGGCGTGCGCGACAGCATGTCGGCCGTCATCTCGCGGCCCTTGGCGAAGCCGGACCAGCCGGAATAGGCCATCTGGTCGGCCACCGCGATCCCGGCCTCGTGCAACGCGCGCTCCAACCCCTCGATCCGCTTGCGGGCGCGGTGGTCGCCATCCATCTTGGTGCCCAGCAGGCCGACCCGCCGATATCCCCGCGCCGCGATCTCGGTCCCGACCTGATAGCCCGCGCGCCAGTGGCTGATGCCCACGGCGGCGTCGACCGGGTCGCCGTCAACATCCATCACCTCGACCACGGGCACGCCGGAATTGGCCAGCATCGCCCGGCTGGCGTCGGTATGTTCCAGCCCCGCGATGACCACACCGGACGGACGCCAGGACAGCATCTCGAAAAGCACCCGCTCCTCCTTGTCGGGGTCGTAGCTGGTGGTGCCGACGACGGGCTGCAACGCGGTATCTGCCAACACCTCGTCGACGCCAGCCAGCATCTCGGGAAAGACCAGGTTCGACAGGCTGGGCACGATCACCGCGACCAGGTTGACCCGGTTCGACGCCAGCGCCCCGGCGATCTTGTTGGGCACGTAGCCAAGCCGCCGCGCCGCCTCCAGGACGCGGGCGCGGGTCTTGTCGCTGACATCGCCGCGATTGCGCAGCACCCGGCTCACGGTCATCTCGCTGACGCCCGACGCCTCCGAGACGTCGCGCAGGGTCAGGTGCTGATGGCGGGTGTTGCGACGCGTCAAGTCGACCTCCGGCGGACAGTTCGCCCGCTGATACCGTGCCTTGCGCCCGGTGGACAAGCGGCGGCGGCCGGGTCTATCTGACGACAGCGGTCCCGTGGCTCAACTGGATAGAGCAATCCCCTCCTAAGGGATAGGTTGCAGGTTCGAGTCCTGCCGGGATCGCCACGGGTGCCGATGCCAGAAAAACCGGAAGCGCGCGCAAAAGAAACAATAAGTGCGCGCAAATCGATTTGGTAGCGGTTTGGCAGCTGTGTCAATCTCAGGGTAAACTATTGATTTATAGAGATTACGCCGGGAACGTCGCGATGCTGCTGAGGGTCTCCCAAAGTCCTCAGCCGCCTCTGATTTGACAGTTCGCGCTTTGTTCGATCTTGGTACGGCATAGGTTCCGGAACCTTTCATATCAGTCAGCCCGCCGACTTTTGGCCGGGCGAAGCGCGCAGAAGCACGGCTGCGCCATGAAAGGATTCCGCCATGTCTCGTTCGTACTCCACGATCCCATTCCACGATCTCAAATTCCTCGATGATGTCCCCTCGCTCCGAAGCGTCAAAGAGCGGTTTCGGAAGTTCCTGGAGAGGACCCGCAAGGCCGCCCAGGAGCGGGCCGTCGCCGAGGGGCGGATGACCGAGGACGATTGCCTCTACGACTACGAACTGGTCGCGGACGCGGACATGCGTCGGATCAAGCGGCGCGCGATGCGGGTACTGGAACGGGTTCATTCCTCGACCGGCATGTACCATCTGACAGAAGAGAACCGCGCGCGGCTGACGCCGCTGCGGGATGGTCTTCCCGTTTCCCAGGTCGCCACCGAGCATGAGGCAGACGAGATTGCCGCCGCGCTTCATGAAGAGATGCCGTGGATGGGGCCCGCCACAGAAGTGGTCTAGCATGGCCTACGAGCCTCCGCCAGAGATGGGCTGCCGGGCGCACGGTTCGCTCCGCTGATCCTGGTTGGCTCGCCGGGCATCGGGAAGAGTTACTGGGCAAGACGGCTCGCCCATCACCTGTCCGTCCCTACGACCAAGATCGACGCGACTGGTGAGCCCGCAACCTTTGCGCTTGTCGGCTCCCAACGCGGCTGGAGCAGCGCGCATCCCGGCAAAGTAATGAAGACGATTCTCCAAGAACGACACGGCGGACCGCTCGTCATTCTGGATGAGGTCGAGAAGGCGAGAGAAACATATTCCACGCGGGGTAGCCGGCATACCTTGACCGACGCACTCCTTCCGCTGCTGGAGCGGATGACGGCGGCGAGCTGGGAGTGCCCGTTCTTCCAAATCAAGTTCGACATGTCCTGGATCAACTGGGTCATGACCGCAAACAGCAGGCAAGGATTGCCGGAGCCACTTCAGAGCCGGTGCATAGTGCTGGATCTGCCCGATCTGACCTTAGAGCAGTTACGCGGCTTTGCCTGCAGCGAAGGCAGGCGACGTGGCTTGCCGGAACCGGCATTGGCGGCTGTGCTCGACATCTTCGAGGGCGATGCGGTCGCCAACGCCCGCCTCAGCCTGCGGATGGTCAGCCGGATGCTGGACCGGGCCGAGATGCTTGCCCAACTACCGATGTTAAATTGAGGAAATGACGATGGACACGCTTACCATCCCCTTCGACACCGGTCGCGTCGTGATCCTCGGAGACCTTCATCTGGACAGCTACGAACGGCTGGCCGTCGACCCGATCGCACTTCTGAGCCTTGAATACGCGCTGCAAACAGCAGACGCGCTCATCCTCGCGGGCGACCTGATCAACGGGCCTGCAAGGAACTGGGCGCGGGTCTTCGACTATCTGTCGCAGCATGTCCTGCCGGAGAAGGTCTGCGCGTTCCCGGGCAATCACGATTATTACACTGGCAGCCTTGGCGATGACCCCCTGCTGGAACGCGCGGCGGCGAAAGCCGGCGCGCAGTTCGTGCAGAAGCGGGTTCTGCAATACGGAACGACCCCCTTTCTGTGCTGCACGCTCTGGACCGACTTCGATCTGCTGGAGGATCAGCCGAGGGCGATGAGCGTCGCTCAGCAATTGATGCGAGACTATTCCAGGATTGCGAGACCTGCGCCGAGCAGTCTGGCACTGGATGACAACCACGGCGGATGGATTCCGCAGCCCTGGATCAAGGCGGAAGATGTCCTGCGTGTTCACCGGGATCATCGTGATTGGATCGTCAAGGCACTATCGGTGCCGCACGATGCGGGTAGCGCGGGGCAGACCGTCGTCGTGACGCATCACGGGCCGCACCCCGATGTCGCTGGCGCTATCGATGCTCTCACAGCGTCGTTTCATTCAGACCTGAGCAATCTGATCGCAGGCTATCAGCCGGACGCCTGGTTCTTCGGGCATTCCCACAGACGGCTCCGCGCCAAGGTCAGTCAAACGGACATCCGCAACGTCTCGATCGGCTACGCCGAGGAATTGGCGCGCGCGTCCACATCCTATCTGCGCGAGGCCTGCATCTGGGAGAGCCGTCATGGATCCGAATGATGCGGACCACGCGCTGCTCGACAAACTGAAGTCGGTCGGGCCTGTGTGGGTCGATGGTTTTGACGACGGAACGCTTGTCCGATGGGACGACATCGCCCCCGATCTGATGACGCTGATCCTGGAGGTGGCCCCAAAGATCGAACCGTTCCGGATCGGGAGCGCGGGATACGTCCTGCCGCTCGAATGGGTGCTTGCGGCAGAGGATGCATGGCGCCTCGTCAACACCCGGATGCGCCTGCAGTCGCTCGAATTGGCCGTCGTCGGGCCCAGCAAGTTTGACCTTAATGACCTGCTCCCCGAGGAGTCCGCGTTTATATGTTAGCTCTGTTCAGGGTTTGGTCCTCTCTTGACCGTTGGTGATACTCCCGCGGGGTGAGCCCGTCGAGGCTCGAGTGCGGGCGGTGATGGTTGTAGTCATCGCGCCATGCCGCAATTAATTGGCGGGCATGGTGCAGAGTTGGGAACAGGTGCTCGTTGAGACATTCGTCCCGCAGGCGGCCATTGAAGCTCTCGACCAGGCCGTTCTGCATCGGCTTGCCCGGCGCGATGTAGTGCCATTCGACCTGGCGTTCCTCCTGCCATTTGAGCATGGCGTTCGATGTCAGCTCGCTGCCATTGTCGCTGACCACCATGCAGGGGAAGCCGCGCATCTCGGCGATCCGGTCCAGTTCGCGGGCGACGCGGGTTCCCAATATCGACGTGTCCACGACCGTCGCCAGGCATTCCCAGTTGAAGTCATCGATCACGCAAAGAATGCGGAACCTGCGGCCGTCCGCCAGCGCGTCCGACACGAAGTCCAGCGACCAGCGCTGGTTCGGGCCCTGCGGGATCGCCATTGGGGGCTCTCGTGCCGATGGCGCGCCTGCGTCCGCCCCGTTTACGGACCGTCAACCCTTCCTCCCTGTAGAGCCGGTAGAGCTTCTTCCAGTTCACTTCCCAGCCCTCGCGCTTCAGCAGGATGTGCAGCCGCCGATAGCCGAAGCGGCGCCGCTCCGATGCCAGTTCCTTCATCCGGGCGCGTAGATCGTTGTCTTTCGGGCGCTTCGATCTGCGCCGAAAGACACGCGGGTCGATCCCAGCGAGCCTGCAGGCCCGCCGCTGCGAGTAGCTCTTCTCTGTCATGGCCCAGTCCACGGCCTTCCTCCTCGAACATTCGCCATTGTCGCTCGGACCAATGGCGCGACATGGCTCATCCTCAGAAGTTTTTTCCGAGCATCTCTTTCAGCGTCGCCACATCCATCATCTGCTCGGCCAGCATCTTCTTCAGCTTCGCGTTCTCGGCCTCCAGCGCCTTCAGCCGCTTCGCATCGGCGACTTCCATGCCACCATACTTACGGCGCCAGTTGTAGAAGGTCGCATCGCTGATCCCGTGCTTGCGGCACAAATCTGGCGCGCTCATGCCCGCCTGGTGCTCCTTCAGGATGCCAATGATCTGCGCTTCGCTAAACCGTGATCTCTTCATCGTCTGTCTCCTCGTTCGGAGAACAGGCTAACCTCAAAGCGGGGACATTTTAGGGGAGCAGGTCACAAGGGACTAAAAAAGATTTGAATCACTTGTCGGAAGTGCGATCTCGGCCCAGCGGTCAGCCATAAAAGGCAACCATGGAATAAAACCGAAAAATTTATCCGGGTTGTATCTTCCGATCGGTATGCCACCCGATCATTTCGATGAGGCACTTTTGATCCAGCTCAAGAATCTTGGAGAAAGACGTGGCGACCATGTCCACCAGAACTCCCAAGTATCTCTGCCAAAGGTTCGTGATCCATTTGATGATGAACTGCAAGACATAGAGTTCCTTGTCGATGAAATTGAAGCATTCGATACCGTTGCCGCGAGGCTCAAATAACATTTGTGTATTGGTTCGCTATGATTGGCAGCGAGGTCGGCGATCCGTAAAATCGAGCCTTACTGGATTTCGCGCACACAGCTAATGTCGGGAAAGCAAGCTGCGATTGCAGCACCTTGAACGTAACGCGAAGGTCGGCCCAGGGCCGTGAAAAAACTCGTGTAGAATGGTTAAAACAGCAACAGCCACTTGAGATAGGAAAACGACTACGAGCAATTCTGAAGCAAACATGAGGTATTGGCTTACAATAGTAGCTCGCCAGTGATTTGCTTGCGAAGCGCTACTCACGTAGCCTCTTTTGACGCACACGCCTTTTTGGGCAAAGGATGATCAGCCTGCTTTCAAAAGCCTACTTCTCGTTGAATTAGCGACCCGCATCGTCGAGAATTAGTTTCGGCGTACCGCGCATAACATGCACCCGGCCAGTGCTGTATGGATATTGATGTATGCAATCTCGTTGTTCGCCAGAATGCGCTCGATTTCGACGCCGACGTCCTCCCCTTTGGACAAGGTGTTCATCGCGTAGTCCATAAGCCCGTTCTCGTGAAAGGCGCGCAGGGCTACGAACCTGTTTCTTACTATTTCGGGCACGCTTTTCCCGCCGACGTGACGCGTGCAATCGCTCTTGCACAGGAACACAGCCGTTGGCTGGGCATAGACGCTGTCGGGCAGGTGGAGCCGGTAGGAAAAGAGCAAGGCACCATCCTCTTTACTCGCTTCCTTGAGGCAGTGGCGGCAGGGATACGTACCACCATCCTGAAAAAGCAGGATTCTGTTTCCCATCTCATCTTGCCGGTTTTGGCGGTGCCAATCTGCCACCGACGATGGCATTGCTTCGAACTGGTAGCGCATCGAAGTCCTCCGTTCTTTGCCGAGAATAGAGTTCAAGGGCGTCTCGTTCGACCCGGTTCCTGCTGTTTGTGGTGTTGCCACGACGGGCGGCAAGATTTTACCCTAGGGGGGCCTCGTTCAGTCGATTGATTGCGACTTTGCCGGCCTCGACAATCTGCGTCGCTTCTGCGTCGGACTGAGCCAGCCGGGCAAGTGTTATCGTCCCCACCAAAAGCGCCAGGGTTGCAACGCCATCATCTGCGGTCTTGTCCTCTGTACTGTTGAGCATGGCAGAGATCCGCTTGATCGCATCTGATGCTTCCGACCGAACACAATCTCCGAGCCGTGTCACCTCTGATCCGTTCGCGGCGAACGGGCAGCCTTGCCCGGGGTCTGCCACATGACCGGTTGAGAGATATTTTGCGATGTAGTCTGCGCGCTTTTCACCTGCGGTCCCCCCTTCCGCCTTGTACAAAAGCTCATCGGCAGACCGCTCAAACGCTGCGGCGACAAGGTCTTCCTTCGAAGCGAAGTGGCGATAGAACCCGCCCTGCGTAAGTCCCGCTGCTTGCATTACGTCCGATACGCTGGTGGCGCTGATGCCGTTCTCCCGAAACAGCCGCGCTGCCGCATCTATGATCCGTTCATGGCTCTTTTGTTTGTCGGCTTCCGACATTCTCGGCATGCACCTGCCTCCCGGGGATTGACATTATAGAGGTTGTATAACATCTATAGATTTAGAGTACAATCATACGCTAAAATATGAGGATGACAGAGACGCAGCGCGCCGATCTTCAAGAAAAAGCGTGCGGCCTTGGACCACCGTAGGGGGCGGTGTCAGGGGTCCTGACAGTTCCACACAAACGCGTCGGGCGTTTCCTGGGCATCCCAACATCCCCTCAACAGCGGTTCCAACTTCGACGTCAAAACTTCGAATTCATCCACCACAACCTGAGAGAAGAGACATGACAGACTTTCTAATTTTCTACGTGCGCACCTTTGCTGTCGCACTGCCGCTGATTGCACTCGCAATCATGATGATCGGCGTAAGCCGGGCAAACCTCACGGCCGGGCAGACCGGTGTGACGGTCACAGTGGCGGCGTTCCTGTTCGGGCTTTGGTTCGCCATCGTGGTGCCGCCCTCTGAATCCAACGTGCTGAACGTACCGCCGACCCTTCAGGACCCGCCAATCGTGCTTGCGTTCCTGTTCGGTGGCGCTGTGATTGTCTGGGGGCTCGCTTGGATCACACCGCTGGGACGACGCATTACGATGGCCACGCCGATGGCCGCGATCGCCGCCTTTCAAATCCCCCGCATCATGGGCGGCGTCTTTCTGATCGGGTGGCTCGGGGGAAGCATTCCGGCAGAATTCGCGCTGCCCGCAGGGCTAGGCGACATATGGGCCGGCATCGCGGGATGGCAGGCCAGCAAAGCCTTGGCGAACGACGCACCGAACGCCAGAAAACTGCTGATGCGGGCTAACATCATCGGGATATTGGACTTCGTCTTCGCCGTGGCGCTTGGGATCATGACCTCGGAAGGCTTCGCCCATCTGCTGTCCCATGATGCGCCGAACATCGTCAACGACCATCCGCTGGCGCTGTTCCCGGCGTTCTTTGTCCCGATCTTTCTTGGGTTCCACTTCCTTTCGATCAGCAAACTCCGGGCGGAGCGGCGGTCCGAACGGATGACTTTGGCCTCACAGGTATCCTGACCTGAGGAGGGCAGGACCATCAGGCCGAAAACGCAGGTGCGCGCAAACGCGGGCACCTGCCAGCCGGTGACATTCTTCAAGTTGAACAAGCAGGAGGCTCAGATGTCCTTCGACCATATTTTCGGACAATTCCACCAGCGCAAGCTTGTGGCCACGACATCGACCATCCTGCTTTTGGCGGGGATGGCCGCAGTCGGGCAGTTTGCATCCAACATCTATACGCCATCTTTGCCCAGCGTGGCCCATGACCTCGGGGTGTCGCATGGCGCAAGTCAGGCGACGCTCACGGTGTTCCTTTGCGCATTTGCCATTATGCAGCTTGTGATCGGTCCGCTGTCGGACCGATACGGGCGCAAGCCCATTTTGATGATTGGCCTGACCTTTTTTTGCTCGGAACCTTCCTGTGCAGTACTGCGGTCGACTACTCGAACCTGCTCATTGGCAGGATCGTGCAGGGATCTGGTGCCGCCGCGGGGATCGTGGTGTCCCGGGCCACAACGCGCGACAGTTTCGAAGGGGTCGAACTGGCCCGTGTCCTAGCGGCTGTCACGATTGCTTTCGCGCTGGTTCCCGGGCTCACGCCGCTGATAGGCGATGTGGTCGAACAGATGCTCGGATGGCGGGCAGCGTTCTCGATCACCGGCGCGCTGGGTCTGGCTCTTGTGGTGATCGTCGCGCGGGCGCTGCCGGAAACCTTGGCGACCCGTCGGCATGTGGCACCGCGCTCGGAAGTTGCGGAATACGCCGCCATCCTGCGCGATCCGGTCTTCTGGCCAAACGCATTGGCCGTCGCCTGCGCTTTTGCTTCGATGTCAGCTTTCTTTTCGGGCGCCCCGGCGGTTTTGATCGGGACCTTGGGGATTTCTCCGATTGAGTTTGGCCTCTATCCGCCCATCGCTGTTTCAGGCTTTGTCATCGGTGGGATCATAACAAGGAAAGTCGCCGCCACCGCTGAACCTCGGTCGATGTCTTTGCTCGGGGTGAGCATCATGCTGGCAGGGGCTGTCCTGCTTTTCGCGCCGCCTGCGTTTGGGATGTTGAACAAGTTCCTGATCAACGGCGCGATGGTGGTGCATGTCACGGGGTTGGGGATACTGTTGCCCGCATCCATCGCGGCCGCCCTTCAGCGGTTCCCGCAAAAGGCGGGTGCGGCGGCCGCGATGCAGGGTTTCCTGCAAATGTTGGGGGGTGCCCTCGGGGCGGCCAGCGCTGCTGGATTGGCAAGCATTCTGGCGGTCTGAACCGCCCCGGGTTTGCCGGAGGCTGAGTTTCGTTAGCTACGCAGCCTCGGCTTCGGTATCCGGAGCTGCGTAGAAGTTGGTTTCGGCTTCTGCGGGTGGGATGTTGCCGATGGGCTCGAGCAGACGGCGTTTGTTGAACCGGTCCACCCATTCGAGGGTTGCGTATTCCACGGCCTCAAAGCTGCGCCACGGGCCGCGTCGGTGTATGACCTCGGCTTTGAACAGGCCGTTGATTGTCTCGGCCAGTGCGTTGTCGTAGCTGTCGCCCACACTGCCGACGGATGGCTCGATGCCAGCCTCGCCGAGCCGCTCCGTATACTTGATGGACAGGTATCGGACGGTCTCAACCGGTCGTCGCAACGCTTCGATGATGGAGGGTTTGCGATGGTGGGACGGAAGAAGGCCTTGGGCCGGAGATTGAGGGCGCCGCTTCGGTCACCTGGCCGGCCCGGCGTGGCGAAGCGGGAGGATCGCCGGCTGTTCTGGCAGGCGATCGCAGTAAGTGGACGGGGCGATCGGCAGCACCTTGCAGATCGGCTCGACCCCGTGTGCGCTCCTATGCGCGTCAATGAAATTCACCATCATTTCGACCGGCGGTCGAGCTCCGCCATGGCAAAATACGCCGACGCCTTCCTGAGGATCTCGTTCGCCTGGCGCAGCTCCCGGTTCTCCCGCTCGAGCGCCTTCATCTTCTCAGCCAAGTCGCTTGGGATGCCAACGCGCCGCCCGCTGTCCACCTCGGCCGTCCTGACCCAGCTGTTCAATGTGTTCGCGGAGCATCCGATCTTCGCGGCCACCGAGGCGATCGCCTGCCAGCGCGATCCATGCTGACCCGGATTGTCGAGGACCATGCAAACGGCGCGCTCACGCACTTCAGGGGAAAACTTGCTCGTCGTCTTGCTCATGATGACTCCATCTACTCAAGAGTTGGAGCCACCGGCAAACCCGGGGCGGTTCAGACCGACGGATCCGACATTGAAGAGCATGGCGACCAGGCTTCTCGAGGTCGCGGGATACAATTTCGAACGAACCCGGCGCACGACATCTCAGCTGTTCGACCACCTCCGCGATCTGATGCAGAGAAATGGTCAGATCGTACTTAGGATCGATGAGGCTCACGATCTGATGACGAAGGCCGGGACAAGATTCTGCGAGCAACGAAGTCTCTGATGCAGGGCCCAAACTCGGTGATCGTCATCATGTCGGGGACGCAGGACCTGGAGGTCTTGCTCTCCCAGGATGATCAGGTCCGCCGTCGATTTTCCATCATCAAACCCGAGCCTCTGGATCTTGAGCGGGACGGCGCGTGGATCATGGGAGTGTTCGAGGAGATGTGTAAGCGTTCACCGGTAAAGCCTTTGGATGATCCGTCCATTGCATCCCGAGTCCTGCTCGCCAGTCGGTACAGGTTAGGGCATGCGATCGAGATGTTGGAAAACGGGATTGAAAGGGCCCTTTGGGATGGCGCCGAGTCAGTGGACCTTCATCATTTCGCCGATGCTTGGTCGATGCAGGAAGGTGGGGACACCGAGGACAATCCATTCCTTGTTGATGACTGGGTGCGCATCGATCCGGACAAGAAGATGCGCGATGCATGGGAAAAGCGCCGGAAAGCCAGGTAGAGACGCGCACGTTCGGCCCCAACGACTAGAGAAATACCCGGCAAATGGCGGGTTTTTCTTTGGAAATCTAAATGGCATGTAACCTCTGCCCTCAATGGCATTTTGGTTTTTAAACGCGGGTTCCAGTGCCACAATTTACTGAGGAAATTGCCGCCTTGGTTTTTCTCCAATGGCATTTATTGGATGCCTCCGACAGAATGAGGCTGCCCCGATCGTGAACGTCTTCCGGCCGCGGGACATGGTTGGGCCGTGCGCGATCCGGACGGTCCGACCCTCGCCCATTATCGCCGCGCTCGCCGTTGGCTGTTTCGTCCTTCTCCATCATCCGGAGTTCGACCGCTCGACGCGCCTGTCCGCGCAGGCCGATCCGGACGCTTTCCAACCGAGCGGGTCGACCGCGCAGTGGCGGCCGCGGACGGTCTCAGGTGCATCCTTCGAGACGGTGAGGTCCGTTCTTGGAAGGGCCTGTTGGGCGGCGTCGGCTGACGAGACCCTACCGGTACGACGCCAAGCGCCCCGTTGGCCCGGAACCATCCAAATTCGATTGCACATAACCAATAATCTAATTATATGGAGAGCATGGACAGGACCGCCGCCACTGCCCGCGCGCTCGCCGCACTCGGCCATGAGGCACGCCTCGACGTCTATCGTCTTCTGGTGCGGGCGGGCGAGGAAGGGCTGATCGTCGGCGACATCGCGAGCCATACGAAGCTGCCGCTCTCGACGCTGGCGCACCATCTCCGCACGCTGGTCGCGGCGGGGTTGGTCATGCAGGAACGGCGGGGTCGCGAGGTCGTCAACCGTGCCGACTTCGCCGCCATGGACGCGGCGCTCTCTTTTCTCACCGCCGAATGCTGCCAAGGCGTCGCCCTTGTCCGGGAGGACGCGGCATGACGGGCAACCCAGCCTTTTTTCGGCCTAAAGAAACTACTAAACTGGATATGTTGGCATGACTGACAGCGCCCATCCTCCTCTCGACCGCGGCTTGGCCTTCGCCCGCCGTCTCTGGTCCGATCATCGCGTCTGGCTCCTCACCGTCGCCATCCTCGCGGTCGTAGCGGTCCTCGATCCCGCACAGGGTGCGGACAGCATCGGATTCACCGCGCGCGCCCTGCTGGGGACGGCGCCCTACCTGCTGCTCTCCATCGGTGTGGCGGCCTATGCGGGCGCGACCGGGGCGGACGGCCTGATCGCGCGGGTCTTCACGGGCGCGCCGGTGGTGATGATCCTCGTCGCCGCGGCCTTCGGGGGGCTGTCGCCGTTCTGCTCCTGCGGGGTGATCCCGCTTATTGCGGCGCTTCTGGCTATGGGGGTGCCGCTTTCTGCCGTGATGGCCTTCTGGCTGGCCTCGCCGGTGATCGACCCGTCGATGTTCGTCCTGACCATCGGCGTGCTGGGGATGGAGTTCGCCGTTGCCAAGACGCTCGCCGCCATCGGGCTCGGCGTGGCGGGCGGCTACATCACCTTGGCCCTTACCCGCGGGGGCGCCTTCGCCGACCCGTTGCGCGAGGGGGTGGGCAACGGCGGATGCGGCGTTTCCAGCGTCCGCAACTTCACGCCCCCGGTCTGGGCGTTCTGGCGTGACGAGGACCGCCGCGCCAGGTTCGCGCGAAACGCCGCGAGCACAACGATGTTCCTGGCCAGGTGGCTGACGCTGGCCTTCGTGCTGGAGAGCCTGATGATCGCCCTCGTCCCTGCCGAACTCGTGGGGCGCGCGCTCGGCGGCGAGGGGATCGGCGCGATCCTGACGGCGACGCTGGTGGGCGTGCCGGCCTATCTCAACGGCTACGCGGCGCTGCCGCTGGTCTCGGGCCTGGTCGAGCAGGGCATGGCCCCCGGCGCGGGTTTGGCTTTCCTCGTCGCAGGTGGGGTGACCTCGCTGCCCGCCGCCATCGCGGTCTGGGCGCTCGCGAAACGACCGGTCTTCGTTCTCTATGTGACGCTCGCGCTGTCCGGGTCGCTGGCGAGCGGGCTGCTGTTCCAAGTGTGGATCGGGGGATGAGCCGGCCGGTCGACCGGGCAAGGTCGGGACGGCGACCCGGCAACGAACCCGGATCGTCGAACGGCTTGGCGGAACGCTTATCGCCGCAAGGCGCGCCGTCGGTCAGCCGGTCCATGGCCAATGCCCCCAGCCATAGGCCGGCCAGGGCCCGGAATCGTTTTGCGAAGATCGTTCGAGGCCGCCTCACCCGACGAATTCCGTCCGGGACGGCCCGGCGCGTGCCCGATGGACGTATTCGGAGAAGCGTGTCCGGTCATGATCCCGAGCGTGCCGTTCCCGCATCCCTTCGAGCGCCCGGCCTGGCCTGCTTCGCTCTCATCAGCGCGACTCCGACGACGGCGGTCGCGAACCCGGCAAGTTTGACCGCGCCGAGCGGCTCTCCGATGAACAGCGCGCTCATGGCCAAGGTGGCGGGCGGCATCAGCGGCATGAGCGCGGACGTTCGCATCGCGTCCGACCGGTCGAGGATCGCCCACATCAGACCCTAAGACGCGATGGACAGGCCGACGATCTGCCATCCGAAGGCGAGAAGGACGACCGGGTCGGGATCCAGCGGAAAGCCCTCCGCCACGGCGAAGGGTGTCAGCACGACGGCGGAGGCGGCGAACTGGACCAGCAGGAGGACCGCGAGCGGCTTGCGCTCCGCAGGGTCGTGCGGCCCGCGCTCCTCCAGAACATAGGACCACGCGATGGCCGTCACCGATACGATCGGGAGGGCGTAGGCCCAAGGCGGCGCGGATAGCAGCGCCACGTCCTCGGCAACTACGAGATAGACGCCAACGAGGCCGAGACCGAGACCGATCGCCTGACGAATGGCCAGACGTCGCCCGAAGAGCGCGAGGCCGAGCAGGGCAGTCCCCATCGGTTGAAGCGATGTCAGCAGCGCGCCGGTTCCCGAGGTCACGCCGAGATAGAGCGCGATGTAGAGCGCAGCCGGCCAGACGGCGTTCGACAAGATGCCGGAGATGGCGATCCGCCCCAGGAGACGCAGGTCGCGCGGGACCCTTTGCCGCCGCAGGGCGATCCATCCCAGCAGCAAACCCGCCGCCGCGATGTAGCGGACGAACAGGACCGTGAAGGGGGCCGATCCGGCCAAGGCGAACTCCGCGGTGACGTAGCCGCTGCTCCAGCAAAGGACGAAGGCGATCTCCAGGACGAGGAGAGGGATACGTGGGGCGGCATGCATGGTGACTACAATCCGATCTATGGGCTGACCAAGTGCGGTTGCTCAACCTGAGCGTCACCGTTAATGCCCCCAAACCAAATTCGGCATGGATATGTTCTCTACCGTCCTATAGCTGGACTATACCCCGGAAGAGCCAGCGACCATGCGCGAGTTGAACCTTTTACCCCTGTCCGCGCTGCGCGCCGTCGAGGCGGTCGGTCGCTTGGGTGGACTGCGCGCCGCGGCCGGCGAGATGGGGGTCAGCGAAGGAGCAGTCAGCCAGGCCATCATCAAGGCCGAGGCACGGCTTGGCCGAACGCTGTTCGAGCGCCGCCCCAAGGGTATGCGACCGACCGACGCCGGAGCGGAGGTCTGCCGGGCGCTCACCCGTGGCATGGCGGAGCTGTCGCGGGCGATCCGCCTCGCGCACCAGAACGATGCGGGTCTGGTGACGATTTCCGTCGCGCCCGTCTTCGCGAGCCGGTGGCTCGTGCCCCGGCTGGGTCGTCTCCGGGACGTCCACCCCGACATCCGCCTCCGGATCGACGCGAGCTTCGATCTGGTCGATCCCTGGACGGCCGATGTCGATCTATGCCTGCGGGCCGGAACCGGAGAATGGCCGGGGTTGGACTGTACCAGGCTCTGCGACCAGCCGGTCTTCCCCGTCTGCGCTCCGGCGCTTGCCGGCACGCTGCGGATCCCGGCCGACCTGAAGAGCGTCTCCATCCTTCACGACGACGGCGACCCCGAAGGGTGGCGCATCTGGCGCGACGCGCACGGTCTTGAGGAGGCTGCGGTCGAAGGGGGCACGGTCTTCTCGAATGCGGGCCTATGCCTCGACGCGGCGATCACCGGACAAGGTGTCTACCTCGCCTGGAAGGCGCTGGCATGCGATGCGCTTGCGTCCGGCAGTCTCGTCCAGCCGTTTCCTGATGCCGTCGCGACGGGGCGCGCCTACTGGCTCGTATGGCCACGGCAAGCCCGCCTCAAAGCGGCGGCCCGCAAGGTTGCCGAATGGATGGTCGCGGAGATGGTCCGCTAGGCCGAGCAATTCCCGAGGAATGTCCCGCCAAACAGGCTCGGTCCCAGCGGAACCGAACAACCCGCGCGACAAGCCCGCCAAACGTCCTACATGCCGTGAGATCCAGCCCGAGGAACAGCTTATGAGAACCGCCACGAACCCTTTGGCTTGTCTGATCGTATCAATTCTACTCGGGGCCTACGCCGCGACCGCCCAAGAGAGTTCTGCCGAGTCGAGATCGGACAACATGCGGCAGATCTCGGCGCACATGGGCGAGATGACCATGGAGTCCGCGATCGGCGCGGGCGACGTCGACGACGCGCTGCGCTTCGAGCCCTACCAGCAACTCGAGGAGATGTTCCTCCGCGACGACGTGGTCTTCCTGATGCGGCACGGCCCGACCGATTGGTCCAAGCTCGACACGAAGGACGTCGCACCCACCGACTGCGCCAACCAGCGCGTGATGATCGAGGAGGGCATGGCCGCGATGCGCGATCTCGGCATGCTGATGGCGGCGAACGACATCCTGCCTTCGCGGATCGTGACCAGTCGGTGGTGTCGCAACCAGCAAACCACGGAGAGCCTCCTCGCCGGCATCGCCCGGGTCGATCCGCAGGCCGCGCGCGACATGCCGGTCGAGACGGAGGCCGAACTCAACCTGCTGCTGTCCCTGCAGGGCGCGCGGGACACCACCGTTTTGCGCGAACGCGTGTCGGCCTGGGACGGCGACCCGGACAGGTCCGGCCCGCTGCTAATCGTCACGCATTACACCAACATCGAGGAGCTTACGCAGTTCAGGGTCCTGGAAGGCGAGATCCTGGTCCTCGACCCCGATCGGGACAACCAGGTCCTGGGCTACGTCCGCCTGAAGTCGGCCAAACCCGACGTCGGGCACTTCGCCGACGCCTTGGCCTCGCCATTGCTGGTGGAGGATAAGGCGCTCGACATGGTGGACCGGTATTACGGCGCGCTGAACACGGGCGATATCGCTTCGCTCGGCGAAGTGCTGTCGGCGGAATGGATCGCGCACGGCGTCTCACCCTCCGAACCCGACCGCGATGCGGCGGCGGTCGTCGACCGGCTTACCGAAGTGGCGGAGGGCCTGGTGAACGTGCGCTTCGAGGTCGAGGACGTCATCGTCGCCGAGGATATGGTGACCGTACGCGGAACGGTGCGCGGCCGTCACGAGGGCACGCTGTTCGGCGTGCCGGCGACAGGCCGGGACGTCTCCGTCGGCGCGATCGCAGTGCACCGGATCGAGGACGGCGCGATCGCGGAGAGCTGGCAGATGACCGACCGGGCGGCCCTGATGGACCAGATCACCCGGGTCGAGTGATCAATCCCGCGAATATCGTACCTGGAAAGGGACCTTCACGGTCCTGCAGCGGAGGGCGGTTCCGGGCCCGAACCGACCATTCGCAATAGCTGCAGGAGATGGAAATTCGAAGTCCCGCGCGCGCCGGGCAGCGACGTGCCCCGAACGCAACACCGACGCTGCGGCTGAGCAAGCACGCCCTCGCGAGTTGTGGCGCTTTGTCGCGGCGGGTATTTTGCCGGAACTTCCAACTCGGCAAAAGGTGCCCAATTGACACTTCGTTTTTTCGCGATGACAGCTCTCGCCTTAATCGTTTCGGCCTGTGCAACGACCGACGTCCAGCAACTGACGCAGACCAGCTTCAAGGTTTCGACGCGAGGAGCTCCAGCCTGCGGTTCGGCCGGGACCCGGAACGTGGCGTTCCGCACCGCTGCCGTGGAAGTCATTCGTCGCGGCCATGATCTATTCATCATCGAGGGCGACACGACCGGCTACGACGGCTGGTCCGGCGTCAGCGAACAAGGAATGGTCGTCCAGCTGATAGATGCCAATTCACCGGAAGCGAGCAACGCCCTCTCGGCCAGGCAAACACTCGGAGCTGATTGGCAGAATGTCGTTCGGGAAGGCGCGCCAACCACCTGTACGACGTAACCATTGGGCGCCGCGGTAGCTTCGGGACACTGCGGCGCTTAATACTCCTCTCCGAACATCCATCACAACTACGGCAACCGTGGCACATGACCTCTGCGCCAAATGGCACGAATAGGCGATCTTCGTTTGCCGGGCGTGCTGTTCCAGGACGGGCATCGATTGAGCCCATGGCATCCAACCGATACGTGCTACGGGTCGGCCGGGATCCCGGTGTCTCCCCAACGGTCCGCGCAGTTGCACTACATCGCACAGAGAGAGACGATGACCCCGCACATCTTCCATTCCGCCGACCTACATGAACGGGCGGGCGCGGCCGTCGACGCGAAGGGGACCGCGCGCGTGTCCTTGACGGGCGCGCAGCTTCGCCCTGCGGACCGGGTGCGATGAGCGATCCTTGCATCATCTGCGTCGCGATCACCGGGTCCCTGCCGCGGAAGGCGGACAATTCCGCCGTGCCGATCACCGTGGCCGAACAGATCGAGAGCACCCACGAAGCCTTCGAGGCCGGCGCCACGATCTGCCATGCCCATGTCCGCAACGATGACGAGAGCCCGTCGAGCGACCCCGAGAAGTTCGCCGCCCTGAAGGAGGGGCTCGCGCGGCATTGCCCCGGCATGATCGTCCAGTTCTCGACCGGCGGACGGTCCGGTGCCGGCAGGGAACGCGGCGCGATGCTGTCGCTTGGGCCGGACATGGCGTCGCTGTCGGTGGGGTCGAACAACTTCCCCCTCCGCGTCTACGAAAACCCGCCCGAACTGGTCGACTGGCTGGCGGCCGAGATGCGGACCCACGGCATCAAGCCCGAGGTGGAGGCCTTCGACCTTAGCCACATCTTCAAGGCGGCTCAGATGCACGCGGCGGGCCAGATCGAAGGCACGCCCTACGTGCAGTTCGTCATGGGCGTGAAGAACGCGATGCCCGCCGACCGGGCCGTCTTCGACTTCTACGTCCACACGGTCGAGCGGCTGTTCGGCCCTGCCGCGCAATGGTGCGCGGCCGGCATCGGCGCGGCGCAACTGACGCTCAACGAATGGTCCGTGGCCGCGGGCGGCCACGCGCGCACGGGGCTGGAAGACAACGTGCGCCTGTCGAAGACCGAACTGGCCCCTTCCAACGCGGCCCTCGTGCGTCGCGTGGTCCGGCTCTGCGACGAACACGACCGCCCCGTGGCGACCCCCGCTCAGGCCCGCCGCATCCTAGGGCTACGGCCGTGCGGCGACGAGCCCTCCGAAGGTACGTGACGGCGCTAGTGGCCGTCCCCCTCCAGGACGAAGCGCTTGTCGCAATAGCCGCATTCGACATGGCCGACCTTCGGGTCGATGGTCAGCCAGACGCGGGGATGGCCATCGCCACCGCCGCCGTCGCAGGCCACGCGCAGGGTGGTGATGGTCTCGACCTCGGGCGGGGGAAGGTCGTTCTGGCGGCTGGGATAGCGCGGGGTTCCGGTGGTCATCTGGGCCTCGGCATTCGGCTGGGTTGTCGCAGCGGCCCCGTCGCAATAGGTGGGGCGTCACCGGCTTATGCGCCAGCGGCCGGGGGACGCGCAACCGCCCGGAGGCATCCATGACCGACGCAGCCAACGCCCCGGAGGACGCGACCCGGGCCGCGACCGGGCACGCCATCGAGATCGCGGGCCTGCGCAAGACCTATGGCGGCGACGGCAAGACCCCCCCGAAGGAGGCCCTGAAGGGCATCGACCTGACCATCCCCACCGGGTCGATCTTCGGCCTGCTGGGCCCGAACGGCGCAGGCAAGTCGACGATGATCAACATCATGGCCGGCCTCGTCCGCAAGTCGGCCGGGCGCGTGCGCATCTGGGGTTTCGACCAGGACGTGAACCCCCGCCAGTCCCGCGCCGCCATCGGCGTCATGCCGCAGGAACTCAACCTCGACCCATTCTTCAGTCCCGCCGACGCGCTGGAGGTCCAGGCCGGCCTCTACGGCGTTCCGAAGGCGCAGCGCGACACCAGGGGCATCCTCGATCTCGTGGGCCTTTCGGACAAGGCCGACGCCTATGCGCGCACGCTCTCGGGGGGCATGCGGCGGCGGCTCTTGCTGGCCAAGGCGCTTGTGCATCACCCGCAGGTCCTCGTCCTCGACGAGCCCACGGCCGGCGTCGACATCGAGCTGCGCCAGATGCTCTGGCGCAACGTCCGCCGCCTGAACGCCGAGCGCGGCATGACCATCATCCTGACCACCCACTACCTCGAGGAGGCGCAGGAGATGTGCGACGAGATCGCCATCGTCAACCACGGCGAACTCGTCATCCGCGACCGGACCGAGAACCTCCTGAACCGCCTCGACGGCAAGACCCTCGTCATCACGCCCGAGGATCCCGTGGGCGACATCGACCTGCCCCCGGGCGTCGAGCGCGAGACGCGGCCCGACGGATCGCTGGCGCTGACCTACAGTCGCGGCAAGGTCTCGGCGGCAGAGCTCTTGGCCGCGGTGAACGCCGCCGGCGTCTCCATCCGCGACGTCCGGACGGAGGAGGCGGATCTCGAGGACGTCTTCGTCTACCTCACGCATGATGGCTGACCGGGGCCGCGCGCCGGGGTTGCCGCATCCCGCGTGACCGACCTCGCCGCCTATGCCACCCTGTTCCTGTCGGCCTTCGTCGCCGCGACGCTTATCCCCGCCGGGTCCGAAGTGGCGCTTCTGGCCCTTTTCGCCGCCGGCGACCGTTCCGTCGCGGCGCTGCTTCTCGTGGCCAGCACCGGCAACGTCCTCGGGTCCTGCGTCAGCTACGCGCTCGGCCGGGTTGCGACGCGCTTCGCCGACCGTCCGTGGTTTCCGGCAAGCCCCGCGGCCCTCGCCCGCGCCGAAACCCGCTATCGCCGCTGGGGCCGCTGGTCGCTTCTGCTGTCCTGGGTCCCGATCATCGGAGACCCGATCACGGTGGCGGCGGGCCTGATGCGCGAACCGGTCTGGAGCTTCGTGGCCCTCGTCGCCATCGCCAAGACGGGGCGTTACGTCGCCGTGCTGGCCGCGCTCGGCGGATGAATCCCGATCACCGCCGCCGCATCAGGTCCTTCGCTGCCAGAACGGCCCCGCCCGTGATCAGGATGCAGGCCGCGCCCACGACCCAGCTCGCCTCCGCCTGTCCCGCGCCGATCAGAACCAGCGTCGACAGGAGCGGCGCGGCATAGCTGGCCGCGCCCAGCACCGGCAGGTCGCCGCGCTTCACCCCGACATCCCACAGAAAGAACGCGAGCCCCACCGGCCCGAGCCCCAGCCCCAGGATCGCCAGCCATTCCGTCCCACGGGGCGCGACCGTCGGCTCCAGCGCCAGGTGGGCGATGGTCGCCAAAAGGGATGTGGCCAGGCAGAAACCGGTCACCGCATCCGTCCGCACCCGCTGGAGTCGGCGCGACAGGACCGAGTAACCCGCCCAGACGAAGGCCGCCGCCAGCGCGATGGCATATCCCGCCGCGTGATCCGCAGACAGATCGGGCACCCGCCCGCCCGTCACGATCAGCCCCGCCCCCAGCAGGCCCAGAACGGCGCCCGCGACATGATGCGCGCGCAGCCGCTCGCCGGTCGCCATCGTCGCGAAGAGCACGATCAGCAGCGGCCAGAGATAGGCGATCAGGCTCGCCTCGACCGGCGGCGCCGCCCGCAGTGCAAGCACATAGAGCAGGTGATAGCCGAACAGCCCGCCGACCCCCACCGCCCAGACCGGCCAGGGTTGCCGCCAGGCACGCCATCCGCGCCGGCGGACCCCCGCGAGGAGGCCAAGCCCGCCGCCGATGGCGAAGCACATCGCCAGAAGTTGCAGCGGAGGCACGTCGCCCGTCAGCGCGGTGAACAGCGCGAGGAGGGCCCAGAGCATGACGGCGCCGAATCCGGCAAGGGTGGCGAGCGGTCGCGACATGACCGCATGCGATGACGGCTTGATCGGGCGGACGCAAGCTGTAGCGTCGGCTGACGGGCGGAGGGGACATGGCGAAACGGATCATCATCATCGGCGGCGCCATCATGGGATCGTCCCTGGCCTGGTGGCTGACCGAGATGGGGCATCCGCCCGGCGACATCACCGTGGTCGAACGCGACCCGAGCTACGCCGCCTGCGGCACCGCCTTCACCAATTCCTGCATCCGCCAGCAATTCGGCAACCCGCTCAACGTCGCGATCAGCCGGTTCGGCGTGGAATACCTCAAGGCGTTCCAGGCGCACATGGCCGACGACCGCGTGCCACCGGTGCATTTCCACCCGTTCGGATACCTGTACCTCGCCGCCGACGACGCCATGGTCGATCGCCTGACGCAGGCGCATGCCATCCAGATCGCGGCCGGCGCCGCCACCCGCCTGATGACGCCCGAGCAGATGGCGGCGGAATGGCCGTTCTACGACCTAGACGGCGTCCGCCTCGGCTCGCACGGGGCGCGGGACGAGGGGTATTTCGACGGGACCACCATGTTCGACTGGTGGCGCCGGATCGCCCGCGAACGCGGCGTGACCTATCTGGACGGGACCGTGACCGCGATCGACACGACGGGCGGGCAGGCGCGCGGCGTGACGCTCGCCTGCGGCACCTGCCTCGGCGCCGATATCGTCGTCGACGCCGCCGGTACGCGCGGGGCGCAGGTGGCGCGGATGGCCGGGCTAGATCTGCCGGTCGAGCCGCGCAAGCGCTACACCTGGATATTCGAGGCGAAGCATCCGCTGCCGACGGACCTGCCGCTGACCATCGACCCATCCGGCATCCACGTCCGCACCGACGGCACATTTTACATGGCCGGCGCCACGCCCGCCCACGATCCGGCCGTCGACCCCGAGGATTTCGCCGGCGACTGGGCCATCTGGGAAGACACCGTCTGGCCCGCCCTCGCCGCACGCATCCCCGCCTTCGAACAGATCCGCGTCACCCGGTCCTGGGTCGGGCATTACGACCTCAACGTGTTCGACGCCAATGCTATCGTTGGCCCGCATCCCGACCTGCCGGGCTTCCTGATCCTCAACGGCTTCTCCGGCCACGGGCTGCAGCAATCGCCCGCCATGGGCCGCGGCCTCGCCGAATGGATCACGCATGGCACCTACCGGACGCTGGACCTTGCGCCCTTCGGCCCCGACCGCATCTTGCGCGGCGAACCCTTCCCCGAACTCGCCGTGATATAGACGGCATTCACCATCCATTTGCCGCAAATCCGGCCGAATCATTGGTCAGACATGCCGGCATGAAACAGTTCGCCGCTTTCCTGATCGCCGCCTGTATCGGCCTGACCTCAGCGCCCGTCGCTTCCGCCGCAACGCTCGGGGTCTATACGCATGACTACGGCAACCGGAACGGACGCATCGATCCGCCGGGCGACGACCGCGTGCGCGGCAATCATGTCGAGGTCCAGGAAAACCGGCCCAACTCCTTCTCCGACTCGATCAGCTTCGCCGACCTTGCGGGCGCCACCATCGACAGTCTCGAACTGACGCTGACCTACGACCGCGCCGGCCCCGCCGGCTTCCCGTTCGAGGAATGGCTGGTCGACGTGCAGGGGTCGAACCAGAACTCCTTCGCCGACGACTTCACCGACACGCTGGTCGACACGGCGTCACCGCTGACGCTGACGCTGACGGCGGCGACCGACACCGGATCGGTCGATGCCTTCGCCACGTCGCTGGCGAACATGTCGGTGGGCTTCACCTTCGACGAGATCGGCTTCGTCGGCCTGGACACGTTCCGCCTCTTCTCTGCGCGGCTGACCGTGAACGGCACTGCGGCCGTGGTGCCGCTGCCCGCGCCGGGCCTGCTGCTCCTGGCCGCGCTGGGCGGGCTGGGGCTGATGCGCCGCCGGCGCCGCCTGGCGGACGCCGTCGCCTGACACCTCAGACATAGCGGTTGACGATGTTCTCTAGCCGCTCCTGACGGCCAGACACAGGGGCGGGGTTCAGGCCCTGTTCCTCGACCCGTTCGGCGATCGCCGCCAGGTCCAGGTCCAGCAGGTCCGACCCGTCCCAGCCCGCATACCGCGCCGCCCGCGCCGCCTCCAGCGCCCCGTCCTCCAGCATCCGCGCCGCCGCCTTCAGCCCGCGCGCGCAGACATCCATCGCGCCCACATGCGCCGCGATCAAATCGACCGGGTCCAGCGATTGCCGCCTGAGCTTCGCGTCGAAATTCGTGCCCCCGGTCGTGAACCCCCCGGCGCGCAGCACCTCGTAGTAGGCCCGCGCCACCTCGGGCACGTCGTTGGGGAACTGGTCCGTGTCCCAGCCCGACTGGTAATCGTTCCGGTTCATGTCGATCGACCCGAAGATGCCCAGCGACGCGGCCAGCGCCAGTTCGTGCTCGAAGGAATGCCCGGCCAGGATCGCGTGCCCCTGCTCGACATTCACGCACACCTCTCCCTCCAGACCGAAATCCTTCAGGAACCCATACACCGTGGCCACGTCGTAATCGTATTGGTGCTTGGTCGGCTCCTGCGGCTTCGGCTCGATCAGGATCGCACCCTCGAAACCGATCTTGCGGGCGTATTCGACCGCCATGCACAGGAACCGCCCGGCCTGCTGCCGCTCGCGTGCGAGGTCGGTGTTGAGCAGCGTTTCGTACCCCTCGCGCCCGCCCCACAGGACATAGTTTGCCCCCCCCAGCCGGTGCGTCGCGTCGATGCAGGTCTTCACCGTCGCCGCGGCGAAGGCGAACACGTCCGGGTCCGGGTTCGTTGCCGCCCCGGCCATGTAGCGGCGGTGCGAGAACAGGTTCGCCGTCCCCCACAGAAGCCTCGGCCCCCCCGCCTCCATCTTCGCGCCGATGTAATCGACCATCTCCTCCAGGTTCGCGGTGTTCCCGGCGAACCCGTCTCCCTCGGGCCGGATATCGGCGTCGTGGAAACAAAAGAACGGCTGCCCAAGGATGGCGAACATCTCGAACGCGGCATCGGCCTTCAGCTTCGCCGCCGCCATCGTGTCGCCGCCTGCCCGGTCGGGAAACCACGGCCGGTCGAAGGTCTGCCCGCCGAACGGGTCGCCGCCGGGCCAGGCGAAGCCATGCCACCACGCGACCGAGAACCGCAGGTGATCCTCCAGCCGCTTGCCCACGACGACCTCGTCCGGGTCGTAGTGGCGGAAGCTCAGGTCGTCCTCGGCCTCGGGGGCGAAGCGGATCGGGGAAATATCGGCGAAGAAGTCGGTCATGCTAGGTCCTTGAGCGCACGGTAGGCTTGGCGGTAGCGGTCATGCGCTTCGGCCATGGCCGGTTGAAGCCGGGTGTCCGGCACGATCTCGCGGGCGATGGCGGGGGGCGTCGCGATCTCGGCGCCCGCGCCGGTCGCGGCCATCCGCGCCAGCCGCGCGGCCCCCAGCGCCGCGCCGAACGCCCCCGCCTCCGGCACGCGGAGCGGAACGCCCAGCGCCGTGGCCAGCACCTCCAGCCAATAGCGCGACCGCGACCCGCCCCCCAGCGCCAGCGCCCCGTCGATCTTCGTGCCGGTCGCGCCCAGCGCGTCGCGGCAATCGGCGAAGGCGAAGGCCACGCCCTCCATCACCGCGCGCGCGGCGGCGCGGGCATCGGTCGCGTGGTCCAGATGCAGGAACTGCCCCCGGATCCGTGCATCGTTATGCGGCGTCCGCTCCCCGCCCAGATAGGGCAGGAACAGCGCACGGCCCGGCGCGCGCAACGGCTCGAGGTCATGCGTCAGATGCGCCGCCGATTGCCCCGTCAGCCGCGACAGCCATTCCAGTGCATCCGTCGCCGCCAGGATCACGCCCATCTGGTGCCATGTCCCGGGTACCGCGTGACAGAACGTGTGGACCGCCGTGCCCGGATCGGGGCGATAGCGGTCGTTCGCCGCGAACAGCACCCCCGACGTGCCGAGGCTCAGGAACGCCGTGCCGTCGCGTACGACCCCCGCCCCGATCGCCGCCGCCGCATTGTCGCCCGCGCCGCCGGCGACCGGCACGCGCGGCAGCCCGAACTCCGCCGCCAGATCGGCGCGCAGGCGGCCCGAGACCTCCGACCCCTCGACGAGGCGCGGCATGTGATCGCGCGTCAGGTGACAGGCCGCCAGAAGGTCGTCCGACCAGTCCCGCGCGCCGGTGTCGAGCCAGGCCGTGCCGGCGGCATCCGACATCTCGCTCGCATACTCCCCCGTCAGCCACAGCCGCAGGTAGTCCTTGGGCAAGAGCACCTTCGCCGTCCGGTCGAAGATATCCGGCTCGTTCCGGCGGACCCACTCGACCTTGGGCGCGGTGAACCCCGGAAAGACGATGTTGCCGGTGACGTCGCGAAACCGCGCGTCGCCGTCCATCTTGGCGGCCTCGTCCGCCGCGCGCGTGTCGTTCCACAGCAGGCAGGGGCGCAGCGCGTGCCCATCGGCCCCAACCATAGTCGCGCCGTGCATGTGCCCGGCCAGGCCGATCCCCTGCAGCCCCGACAGGTCATGCCCCCCCGCCAGCGCGGCCAGCGCCTGCCGCGTGGCGGCGCACCAGCTCTCGGGCGACTGCTCCGACCAGCCATCTCGCGGCCGCTCGACCGAAAGCGGGACGGCATGTTCCGCCAGCAGCCGCTCCTCGTCGTCGACGAGTATCGCCTTGAGCGAGGACGTCCCCAGATCGAGGCCCAGATACATCGCGTCCGCTCCCTTCTGGTTCAGCCCGCCCGACCCGTGCGAACGGCTGCCGCGCGCATCATGCGGATGACAGGTCCGCAATACGCGGCGCATGCACCCGCATCACGCCGCCACGCGGGGGTTCTTGCCCAGGATGATCATCGACAGGATGTCGTCCTCGGTCACGTCCTCGACCCGCTCGGTGCCGACCATGCGTCCGTTCTTCATCACGCTCACGCGGTCGCACAGTTCCATCATCTCACGCGTGTCGTGGGAGATCAGGAAGATACCGAGCCCCTGCGCCTTCAGCTCCTGGATCAGGTCCGCGACCATCTTGGTCTCGTGCACGCCCAGCGCCGCCGTCGGCTCGTCCATGATCAGGATGCGGGCGTTGAAATAGACCGCGCGGGCGATCGCCACCGATTGCCGCTGCCCGCCCGACAGCGCGCTGACCGGTTCATTTATCTTGCGGAAGTTGGGGTTCAGCCGCGCCATGATCTTGCGCGTCTCCGCCTCCATCGCGGCGTCGTCCACGAGGCCCAGCCCGGTCGTCAATTCGCGCCCCAGGAACAGGTTCGCGGGCGCGTCCAGATTGTCGGCCAGGGCCAGCGTCTGATAGATCGTCTCGATATTGTGGCGCCGGGCATCGGCGGGGCTGCGGATGTCGACCGGCTTGCCGTCGATCCGGATCTCGCCCGAGTCGCGGCTATAGGCCCCCGAGAGGCACTTGATCAGCGTCGACTTGCCCGCGCCGTTATGGCCCAGCAGGCCCACGACCTCGCCCGCGTGAAGGTCCAGCGAGACGTCGTCGACGGCCTGCACCCCCCCGAACGCGATCGAGATGTTGCGAAGTTCGACAAGCGGCGTGCCCGTGCGATCCATGGTCAATCCCTCGCCCCCGTGCGCTTGCGATACCAGATGTCGATCAGGACCGCGGCCACCAGCACCGCGCCGACGACGATGTTCTGCAAGGGCGCGTCCACGCCCACCATCGCCATTCCCGATTGCAGCGACTGCATGATGAGCGCGCCGATGATCGCGCCGTAAATCGTGCCGACCCCGCCCTTTAGCGCGGTCCCCCCGATCACTGCGGCGGCGATCACGCGCAATTCGTCCAGGATGCCGATATCGTTGGAATGGTTCGTCAGCCGCGCCGAGGCCACCACCGCCGAGATGGCGCAGAGCACGCCCATCAGCGCGAAGACCTTGACCGTCAGCATGCGCGTGTCGATGCCCGACAGCTCGGCCGCGTCGGGGTTGCCGCCGGTGGCGAAGATGTAGCGCCCGAACCGTGTGCGCCGGGCGATGACGGTCATCACGATGGCCACCGCGATCAGCAGCACGATCGAGATCGGGATGCCGTAGCCCTGGGTGAACCCCTCGGGCATGACCTCGCCGCGGGCCGCGAATTGCCGCTCCAGCAGGCGCGTGGGCACCGAATAGGCGTTCATCAGCGCCACGAAACCCAGGATGCCGGCGACCACGATCGCGGCCACGACCGCCTCGGCCCAGACCGGCTTGACGGGAAACTCATGCGCGATCTTCGCGCGACGGGCCGCGAGAAGCCCCCAGAGTGCCGCCGCGGCGGCGAGCGCGCCGACGATCCAGCTGGTCGTCTCGCCCAGCGTCCCGTTGATGCCGCCGAAAAGCTGGAAAGTCTCGTCCAGCGGCCCGATGGTCTGACCGCTCGTCAGGTACCAGGCCACGTTTCGCCAGACCAGAAGGCCGCCCAGCGTCACGATGAAGGCGGGGATGGTCAGATAGCCGATCAGCCAGCCGTGGAATGCGCCGATGATCGCGCCGGCAACGACGCCCGCCGCGATGGCCAGCCAGGCCGTCGCCGGATGGCCCAGCCCGAGGCCCATCCAATCGGGCACGAACGCCGTCTGCGTCATCGCCATGACCGCCGAACAGGTCGCCAGGACCGAGCCCACCGACAGGTCGATGTGCCGCATGACGATGATGAAGACCATGCCGGTGGCCATGATGGCGACGCTTGCGGTCTGGATCGTCAGGTTGAACAGGTTGCGCGGCGTGATGAAGCGCCCGTCCGAGGCGAGGTGAAACGCCAGCGCGATCAGGACGAAGGCGCCGATCATGCCCAGCAGGCGGGTGTCCAGCTCCAGCGCGGCAAGTCCCTTGCGCGGGGCAGGCGCGGCCGGCGCGGTGGTCGAACTGTCGGTCATTCCAGGGGCCTCCGGTCGGCATGCGCCCTCCCGTACCGGCGACGGTGGGCGCGGATCCCCGCGCGCGGATACACGGGTGTCATGGGGCCCGCCCCCTTCAACGAGAGGGGGCGGGCCCGGGTTGCGTCAGTTGCAGGGCGCGGGGCCGTTCTCGACGCCCTGGCAGAGCGCCTCGACGGTGATCCAGCCGGCATCCGTTACGGTGGTCAGATTGTCCGCCGTCACCGGGATCGGGTCGAGGAACTTGGCCGTCAGCGTGGTGCCGCCGGGCGAGGTCCATTCCTCCGCGCCCTCGACCTCGGCCATGTCGGTGCCGCCGGCCAGCGCAACGGCGATCTCGCCGGCCTCGCGGCCCAGTTCGCGGGCGTCCTTCCAGACGGACACGGTCTGCGTGCCGCTGGCCACACGGTTCAGCGCGGCGTGATCGCCGTCTTGGCCCGAGACCGGAATGCCGTCCATGCCCTGCGCCGTCAGCGCGGCCACCGCGCCGCCGGCGGTGCCATCGTTCGATGCCACGACCGCGTCGACCTGGTTGTCCTGCGCGGTCAGGATCTGCTCCATGTTGCGCTGGGCGTTGGCGGGCAGCCAGCCATCGGTGTAGGCCTCGCCCACGATGGTGATGGCGCCGCTGTCGATCGCTTCCTGCAACACTTCCTGCTGGCCGCCGCGCAGGAAGTCGGCGTTCGGATCGGTGGGCGAGCCCTTGATCATCACGTAGTTGCCCTCGGGCGCGGCCTCGAGCACGGCGCGGGCCTGCATCCGGCCGACCTCGACATTGTCGAAGGTCAGATAGAACGCGTACGGATCCTCGATCAGGCGGTCATAGCCCACGACCGGAATGCCCTCGTTCTGGGCGGCGGTGATGGCGGGGCCGATGGCCTGGCTGTCCTGCGCCAGGATGATCAGGGCGTCGGCGCCCTGCGCGATCAGGCTTTCGACGTCCGACAACTGCTTGGACGCGGACGATTGCGCATCGGCAGAGATGTAGGACGCGCCGGCCGCCTCCAGAGCCTCCTTGATGGCGGCCTCGTCGGTCTTCCAGCGCTCCTCCTGGAAGTTGGACCACGACACCCCGACGACGGGCGCGTGGGCGTCCGCATGGGCAGCGGCACCCGCGAACGTCATGGAGGCGGCCGCGGCCGCCGTCAGAAACTTCTTCATCTTATCCTCCCATTGGATCAGGCGGCCGGACCGTTGGCCGGGGCCGATGCGGGACAAGGAAGCAAGTTTATCTTCGGTTGTCAAAATTAATTTGACCTCGCACCGGAAGAATCGTTCACTCCAACCCATGAAGGCCCGCCCGAAAGGATCGTGAGGCTAGACCCGGCGGCCATGATTGAGAGTATTAATTGCAGGTTCGAACAAATGGGGCTTGACGCCACGCAAACCGCCGCGACTCAGCTTGCCGATGGCGCCGGGCCCGGCTGCGGGCCACAGCGGGGCGCGCGGCAGTCGGGCAGCCTGCCCCTGAAACAGCTGATCTACGAATCGGTCCGGTCCGCCGGGCGCATCAGCCGCGCCGCCTTGGCGAAGGAACTGGAGGTCTCGCCCGGCTCGGTCACGCCGCTGGTGTCGGATCTGCTGACCTCGGACCTGCTGCGCGAACTGGAGGATGACAGCCAGCCGGTCGGCCGCGGACGCCCCCCGGTCACGCTGGGCGTCAACCCGTCCCGCGGGTTGGTCGCCGGCCTCAAGGTCAGCGATCATGAGTATTCGGCCCTGCTGGTCGATCTGGCCGGACAGCCCGTGGCCCAGGCCGCCCTGCCCCGGCGCGCAGAAATCCGCACCGTCGACGGCCTGCTGGAGGAGATCGACACGCTTTATGTCCGCCTGCTGGACGCCTGCGGCCCCGGCGCGCCGCCCGTGCTGGCCGCGGGGCTGGGCATGCCCGGCATGATCGACCACGCCACCGGCTGGCTGCGCTGGTCCCCCATCCTGTCGGGCCGCGACCTCGATCTGGCGGGGGCGGTATCGGACCGCCTGGGTCTGCCGGTGTCGGTCGACAACGATGCGAACCTTCTGACCATGGCCGAGCTGTGGTTCGGCCGTGGCCGGTCGCTGTCCGATTTCGCGGTCGTGACCATCGAATACGGCGTGGGCCTCGGGCTGGTCGTCGATCACGCACCCTATCGCGGCGCCCATGGCTACGGGATGGAGCTGGGCCACACCAAGGTGCAGCTCGACGGCGCGCTCTGCCGTTGCGGCCAGCGGGGCTGCCTCGAGGCCTATGTCGCCGATTTCGCCCTGGTGCGCGAGGCGGCCGTGGCGCTGGACGGAGAGCTTCCGCCCCGGGGACAGGTGCTGGAGGCCCTGTTCGCCCAGGCCAAGGACGGAAACGAAGCCGCACGCGCGATCTTCGACCGGGCCGGACGCTACCTGGCCGTGGGGCTTGCCAACGTGGCCAACCTGTTCGACCCGCGCCGGATCATCCTGTCGGGCAGCCGCATGCGCTATGACTTCCTCTACGCCGAGGAGATGCTGGCCGAAGTGCCGGGTCTGACGCTCAACACCCCGCCTCCGATCGAGGTCAACGCGTGGGACGACCTGGTCTGGGCCCGCGGCGCGGCGGCGCTCGCGCTGTCGGATGCCACGCCCCGCCTGCTGGCATGAGGTGGCTGTTGCTGCTGCTGGCCGCGCCGGCCACAGCCGACCCTGCCTTCGCCCCCGTCACCGTGCCCGCGCATGCCTATACCGGCGGGTGGGAGCATTTCGTGGGCGGCGGCCTGGCCGCGTTCGACTGCGACGGCGACGCGCTGCCCGAGTTGGTCGCGGCCGGCGGGACCGCACCGATGACGCTGCTGCGCAATCGCGGCGACCTGCGCCTGGAGGTGGGGGAGATGCCCGAAATCACCGGCGCGACCGGGGTCTATGCGCTCGACCTCGACGGCGATGGGGCGCGGGATCTCATCGTGCTGCGGGTCGGGCCGAACGCCACGCTGAAGGGCGACGGGGCCTGCGGCTTCGCGCCGCATGATTTCGGCATTCCCGATGGCGGCGACGCCTGGACGACGGGTTTTTCGGCCACATGGGATGGGGAACAGGATCGCCCGACGGTCGCCTTCGGGAACTATGTCGACCGCGACGATCCCGACGGCCCGTTCGAAGCCTGCGATGACAACTGGATCGCGCGACCGATCGGCAACGAGGAATACGAAACCATCCCGCTCACCCCCGGTTTCTGCGCGCTGTCGATCCTGTTCTCGGACGAGGATCGCGACGGCCTGCCGACCCTGCGCCTGTCGAACGACCGGCACTACTACGTGCGTGGCGGAGCCGAGCAGATGTGGTCGCTGGACGAGGGCCGCTTCCTCGGCCCCGCGGATGGGTTCGACGCGCCGTCGATCTGGGGCATGGGCATAGCCAGCCGCGACATCACCGGCGACGGACGGCCCGACCTGATGCTGACCTCGATGGGGGATCAGCTGACATTGCTGTCGACGCCCGACGGCCACGCGATGGCGCCCTTCGACATCGGCAGTTTCGCGCAGCGCCCGCATGTCGGCGACGACGGGCGGCCCAGCACGGGCTGGCACGCGGAATGGGGCGATATCGACAACGACGGCGATGCCGACCTGTTCATCGCCAAGGGCAATGTCGACCAGATGCCGGGCATGGCAATGCTGGACCCGAACAACCTGCTGCTGAACGAGGGGGGCCGCTTTCGCGAGGTTGCCGTCGGCGCGGGGGTGGCCTCGACCCACCGCGCACGCGGCGCGGCGCTGGTCGATCTGGACGCCGATGGTCGGCTGGACCTGGCCGTGGCGAACCGACGCGCGCCATTGGAGGTCTGGCGCAACATGTCCGAGGCGGGGAACGCCGTTTCGATCGAACTGGCGCAGCCGGGCGGCAACCGCGACGCCGTGGGCGCCTGGGTCGAGGTCCGGGGGAAATCCGGAGTGCAGCTGCAGGAAAGGACGCTGGGCGGCGGCCATGCGGGCGGGGCCGTCCGGCCGCTGCATTTCGGGATTGGCGCCGCATCGACGGTCGACCTCCGCGTGACCTGGCCGGACGGAACCGTCGGTGGCTGGCGCCGCATCCGCCCCGGGTCGCATCTGATCGCGCGCTAGCGGTCGATGGGCAGACCGGAGGGCACCGCGTCGGGAATGCCCAGCCGTCCCCGCAGGGCCGTCTCGTCCCGCAGGCTGCCGAGGAAGGCCATCAGCGCGTCCAGCTCCGCCGCATCCAGCACGATGTCGGGCCCGCGGATGGCGGCGGCAAGGGCGGCCACCTCGACCGGATCGTTCATCAACCGCAGGTCGTCCGCCGCCGCCTCGGGCGCGATCGGCGGAAGCGTCACGTGACGATGGGGGTCGCGCAGGGCGCGACGCGGGGCGGCGTGGTCGCGCAGGAAGGCGCGCAGGTCGTCATAGGCACCGGCATGACCCCAGGGACCGGTTTCGGTCACGTTGCGAAGGCTGGGCGTGCGAAAGGCGAAGCGGTCGGCCGGATCGCCGGTGACGCGCATCCGCCCGTCGTCGCGGGCATGCGTCTCGAACCGGGCGCGCTTGCCGGGGCCGACCTGCGGCTGGCCCATGGCGTGAAAGCCGTGATCGGTCTGGAACGGCCCGGAATGACACGCCGCGCAGCCGGCCGCGCCGTAGAACAGCTCCGCACCCTCCAACGCCGGGCGTGGCAGGTCCCCGGAACTCCGCAGCCACGCATCGAAAGGCGCGGTGTCCGAGCGCCATTCATGTTCCACGAAGGCGGCGATGGCGTCCGATATGTCGGTGAAGTCGAGCGTATCGTCCCCGGGAAAGGCCGCCCGCCACATCCGGACATAGGCGGGGATGTCGCGCACCCGGCCGGCAATCAGGTCCCAGGCGCCACCCTCGCCGGTGATCAGGCCCTGGCGGACGGCACGGCTGACCTCGTTCTCGGAATAGTGGCCCGCCATCTCGTCGGGGGACAGGACGGGAAACATCGTCTGGGCCGACAGCAGCGTGTCGAACCCCACGACCATGTCCGGCCCCATCGGTGTGCGCAGCGCGCCGCCCCTCTCCTCGATCCGGCCATCGTGGAACAGCACGGCAAATTCGCGCGCGCCGAGGTTCCAGAGGCCGGGCGCGTTGCGGGGGATGCGCGCCTCGGGCGGGTTGGACGGGTCGGGAACGCGGTCCGGGCCCAGGCCCCGACCGCCTTCGCCCAGCCCAAGTGCCAACCCGTCGCCGGTGCCGAAGCGCGGATGATGGCATGTCCCGCAGCTGATGTTGCGGTTGCCCGACAGGATCGGATCCCAGAAGAGCAGGCGCCCCATCTCCACCTGCGCGGGATCGGTCGGGCGATAGGAACCGTCATCCACGGGGTCGGGAAACTCCATGGCTGCGGCGGGCAGGGCCAGCAGGATGAAAAGCGCGCGCAACATGGCCGGGACGTAACCACAGCCATCGGGCGCGTGGAAGCCGGGCCCGCGGGTTATTCGCTGGCCTTTCGCCCGGTTTGGCGATAACGCGCCCGCAACCCCCGATTTCAGGACGATTCCAATGGACCTTCGCAATATCGCGATCATCGCGCACGTGGACCACGGCAAGACGACGCTGGTGGACGAGCTGCTCAAGCAATCCGGCAACTTCCGCGCCAACGAGGCCGTGGCCGAGCGCGCCATGGACAGCAACGACCTGGAGCGGGAGCGGGGGATCACGATCCTGGCGAAATGCACCAGCGTCGAGTGGAAGAACACGCGCATCAACATCGTCGACACGCCCGGCCACGCCGATTTCGGCGGCGAGGTGGAGCGGATCCTGTCGATGGTCGACGGCGTCGTCCTGCTGGTCGACGCGGCCGAAGGGCCGATGCCGCAGACGAAGTTCGTCACCTCCAAGGCGCTGGCCCTGGGGTTGCGGCCGATCGTCGTGCTCAACAAGGTCGACAAGCCCGATGCCGAGCCGGACCGCGCGCTCGACGAATGCTTCGACCTCTTTGCCTCTCTCGGGGCCGATGACGATCAGCTCGATTTCCCCGCCATGTATGCGAGCGGTCGAAACGGCTGGGCCGATATGGAGCTGGACGGGCCGCGCAAGGATCTCGACGCGCTGTTCGACCTCGTCGTCAGCCACGTCCCCGCACCGAAGCAGGTCGCCGACCGCGACAAACCGTTCCGCATGCTGGCCACCACGCTGGGCGCCGATCCGTTCATCGGCCGCATCCTGACCGGCCGGGTCGAGTCGGGCACCCTGAAGGCGGGCCAGACCGTGCACGCCCTGTCACGCACCGGCGACCGGATCGAACAGTTCCGCGCCACCAAGATCCTCGCCTTCCGCGGCTTGCAGCAGCAGCCCATCGACCTGGCCGAGGCGGGCGACATCGTCACCATCGCCGGCATGTCGAAGGCCACCGTGGCCGACACGATCTGCGACACCTCGATCGACGTGCCCCTGCCGGCGCAGCCCATCGACCCGCCCACCATCACCGTGACCTTCGGCATCAACGACAGCCCGCTAGCCGGCCGCGACGGCAAGAAAGTGCAGTCCCGCGTCATCCGCGAGCGCCTGATGAAGGAGGCGGAGACCAACGTCGCCATCAAGGTCAGCGACACCCCCGGTGGCGAGGCTTTCGAGGTCGCGGGCCGGGGCGAATTGCAGATGGGCGTGCTGATTGAGAACATGCGCCGCGAAGGATTCGAGCTGTCCGTCAGCCGCCCGCAGGTCCTGTTCCGCGACGTGGACGGCCAGCGGATGGAGCCGGTCGAGGAAGTCACCATCGACGTCGACGACGAATATTCCGGCGCGGTGATCGAGAAGATCACCGGCGCGCGCAAGGGCGACCTGGTCGAAATGAAGCCCGCCGGTGCCGGCAAGACGCGGATCATCGCGCATGTCCCGTCGCGCGGGCTGATCGGCTATCACGGCGAGTTCCTGACCGACACGCGCGGCACCGGCGTGATGAACCGCGTGTTCCAGGAATGGGCGCCCTACAAAGGCACGATCCCGGGCCGCCGTGCGGGCGTCCTGATCTCGATGGAATCGGGGGTGTCGGTCGCCTATGCGCTCTGGAAGCTGGAGGACCGCGGCAAGTTCTTCATCGGCGCGCAGGAGCAGGTATATCAGGGCATGATCATCGGCGAGCACAGCCGCGACAACGACTTGGAAGTGAACCCGCTGAAGGGCAAGCAGCTGACCAACGTGCGCGCGTCGGGCACCGACGAGGCGGTGCGCCTGACGACGCCCGTCACGCTGACGCTGGAACAGGCGATCGCCTATATCGACAACGACGAACTGGTCGAGGTGACGCCGAACGCCATCCGCCTGCGCAAGCGGTTCCTCGACCCGCACGAACGCAAGCGGCAGTCGCGCGCGGCGGGCTGACGGCGCCGGCAGAAACGCATCCGGGGCGGAACGGTCCGCCCCGTCGCGATCGCGTCACCGGCGCGTGGCGGGCCCAGAAGGATTCGAACCCTCGACCTGCCGATTAGAAGTCGGCTGCTCTATCCAGCTGAGCTATGGGCCCGTCCGGCGCGTCCGGCGCCCGCATCTCTTGCCCCGTCGGCGGCCGTATGGCCAGCCCGTTTCGGGCATTTTCCCTGGCGCGCCGATGGACCCGGCCCCGTCAAGAGGCCGGGCAAATCCGTCACGCGAAGACGAAGCCGTCTTCCTGCGGCGTGGTCAGGGTCAGGCCCACGATCAGCGGATCGTGGTCCGAGGCCGCGAACGGATCGTCACCGTTGTAGAAGCCCGGATCGGTGAACTCGCTGCTGTAGCCCATCAGGTCCGGTTCGTTGGCATTGATGTGCCATTCCGCGACGCCGGTGACCTGGCCGGCCAGCGAGTTGCTGGCCATCGCATGGTCGAGCGCGCCCTGCTGGCCGTTGAACACGAAGCTATACGCATTCTCGGCCCCCACGAACTGCTCCAGCAGGTTGGCATAGCCGGCCTCTTCGATGGCCTGGACCGGGTCCTCCTGCGAATAGGCGTTCAGGTCGCCGATGATCAGGTAGTCCGGATCGCCCGAGTCGAACGGATCGCCGGCCAGCCACGCCGTCAGCTGGTTCGCCGCATCGGTCCGGGTCGCGTTCCAGAAGCCCTGGCCGTCGCCCTGATCGCTGTCGGGGTTCGAGGCATCGCCCGCGTCCAGACCGCTCGGCCCCTTCGATTTGAAGTGGTTGACGGCGATGGTGACCGTCCCGCCATCCTCGTCCTCGAAGGTGGCGGCCACGGCGGGGCGGTTACGCTGCTGGCCGCCGTCGTCGAACTCCAGGAAGCCGGATCCGGTGACGCCGACGGCCTCGGTCTTGTAGATCAGGCCCGTGGCGATCGCGTCGGTCCCGATCGGGCCACCATCCTCGGTCGGGTCCACGAAGTCATAGACCTCGGCGCCCAGCCGGTCGTTCAGTGCGGCCACCAGGGTCGCGATCGCCGAGTCGTCGCCGAAGCCGTTGTTCTCGATCTCCTGCAATCCGACCACATCGCCGTCCAGCTCCACCATGGCGTTGACCAGCTTTTCGGTCTGGCGCGCCAGGTCGAAGGCCGAATCCGCGCCGCGCTCGCCCAGGGTGGTGAAGTAGTTCAGGGCGTTGAAGCTCACGACCTTCAGGTCGCCGCCCACCTCGGGCGCCTCGGCATCGCGCGCGCCGTCGTTGGTGGCCGGGTCGATCGGCAGCGTCTCGGTCGGGAACAGGCGGTAGCTGCCGAAGCCGAAACCCAGCACCCCCTCGATGGGGCCGTCCATCTCGGCGCCGATGCGCGGCGCGGGGTTGCCCAGGGCGAAGTCGTCCCCGGCGGACAAGATGCCATCGCCATCGTCGCCGGCCGTGTCGTTGGCGATATAGGCGAAGGAGGTCGGGTTCTGGCTGCTCGATCCGTCGTCGATCCGCAGGCGGTTGGCGGCGTTCTGCGCCTGCAGCGCGTCGATCTCGTCGGCCTGGGTCTGCGCGTCGAAGATCTGCGTGGGCTGGATCTGCTCGCCCGCGCTGACGACGATCTCGCCGAAACGGTCGAAGTTGAAGTTCTCAATCACCGTCAGCGGCGCGGCATCGTCGGCCGACGTCACCGAGACGCGCATCCCCTCGACCGATTCCAGATCGGCCTCCAGCGTGAACGGCAGCGTCAGGTTGGCCGCCGTCGGCAAATCGCCGTTGCCGACGCCCGTAATGGTCGAGGGGGTCAGCTGCGTCTGGCCGAATGCCTCGCCCACGATCCCCTCGGCGAAGACGATCTCGCCCGGCGTCACGGTGGGGGCGCCGCCGGTGAACACGAAGATGCCCTCGGAGGTCGCCGCATCGCCATCGGCATCCGCGTCCTCCTCCTGCAGGTAGAAGCCGTTGGACAGCGTTGCCGTGACCACCGCCGTCACGTTCACGAAGCGGTCCACCAGGGTGGAGCTTTCGCCGCTGCCCTGGATCGTGCTGATCAGGACGGCCTCGCTCTCGCCCGGATCGACCGGGCCGCCATCGTCGTTGGCGGCGTCGCGCGTGGCGTCGGCCGGGCCGGCCCAACTACCGTCGGCCTGCTTCTGCAACGACTGCCCGACCGCGGTGTCGCTGCCTTCGGCCACGCCGATATCGGTGGCGGTCATGCCCGCGGCCGGGCCGTCGGTGGCGGTGACGTCGCCCTCGTAGGCGATGAACTCGGCCACGGTCCCGTCGGGGGTGACCAGCGCGATGGCGTCCGGGCCGTTTTGCAGGCCGGTCGCGTCGACCGAGGCGAACCCGTCATCCGAGAGCGACCCCGATAGCGGGATCGTCCGATAGACCACGCCGCCGTTCCCGTTGTAGAGCGCGATGCTCCACCCCTCGAGGCCGGCGCCCGCGTCGCCCGCGACCTCGATGAATTCGCCCTCGTCCGAGCCCGCGTTGTCGTAGTGGAATTCGTTCAGCGAGAGCGTCTCGGCCACCGGAGGGTTGCCGCCGCCCCCGCCGCTGCCGTCGTTGGCGCCGTCGCGGGTCGCCTCCTGCGGGCCGGCCCAGGTGCCGTCCTCCTGCAGTTGCAGCGACTGGCCGATCGCCGTGTCCGAGCCTTCGGCCACGCCGATATCGGTCGATGTCAGCCCGTCCGCCGGGCCACCCACGGCCGTCAGCGACCCCTCGTAGGACAGGAACTCCGCCACCGTGCCGTCGGGCGCGACGAGCGCGATCCCGTCCGGCGACCCGTTCTGCAGGCCCGCCACGTCGACCGAGGCGTAACCCGTGCCGTCCTCGCCCGAGAGCGACCCGGACAGCGCGACGGTCCGATAGGGCGTTCCGTTGCTGCCGTTGTATAGCACGAGCGTCCAGCCCGAGATGTCCGTGCCGGCCGTGCCCGCGACCTCGATGAACTCGCCGACATCGGCGCCGGCGTTGTCGTAGTGGAATTCGTTGATGCGCAGCGCCGGTCCGGCGGGCGTCTCGTCCTCGTCGGTCACGGTCACCTGCACGTCGCGCGCATCGCTCAGGCCGCCGGCATCGGTCGCGACGACCGTCACGTCATAGACGTTGTCGCCATCGGCATCGCCCGGCGTCTCGAAATCCGGCGCCTCGTCGAAGCGCAGCGTGCCGTCCGGTGCGATGGAGAAGCGCGCGGCATCGGCCCCGTCCAGCGAGAAGGTCACCGCGTCGCCGTCGACATCCGTGGCCGTGGCCCGGCCGACCTCGACACCGTTCTCGGCCACGGTGAAGGAGGTGGCGACATCGATGACCGGCGCGTCGTTCGCCCCCGTCACCGTCACCGTCACGCGCGCCGTGTCCGACCCGCCGCGCCCATCGGCGACGGTGTAGAGAAACGACGTCTGCGCCGTCTCGCCTTCGGCCAGCGCGTCGAACGCACCCTGCGCGTCATAGCTGACCGTCCCGTCGGCATTCAGCGTAGCCATGCCGGTCAGCCCCGCCGTGTCCAGGCCGGTGATCGAGAGCGCATCGCCGTCGAAGTCGAAATCGTTCTCGGTCAGGCCATCCAGCACGAGGGGCGCGTCCGCCGATACGTCGGCCGTGTCGTCGCGCGCCAGGACGGCGTTGTTCCCGCCCGTCAGATCGGCGGTGTAGTCGTCGGCCGCGAAATACAACCGCTCGATCCCGCGCAGGCTGTCGACATCGCCGGCATCGTTCAGGTTCTCGACCTTGAAACGATCGCCGCGCCCTTGGATGACGGCGTAATCCGCGACGCCGCCCGCATAGATCGCGGTGTCGGTTCCCCGGCCGCCGTCCAGCCGGTCGCGGCCGGCGCCGCCCTCCAGCGTGTCGTCGCCGCGACCGCCATACAGACGATCGCGCCCCGCCCCGCCGCGCAGAATGTCGTCGCCCCAGCCGGCGAAGACGATGTCGTTCCCGCCACCCGCGGTGATCGTGTCGTCGCCCCACAGGCCGAACAGCAGATCCCGTCCCCGCGTGCCGGTCAGAAGGTCGTCGTGGAACGTGCCGAAGCGGATGTTGCGGAAAAGGGCCATGGATCACCTGTCTGGTTGGCAGAGTTCGCGAATGGAGTGGGCGAAGTCTGGCTCAGTTTGATCACAGGGGATAGCGCCGATGCGGGGCCGCGGTGTCCCAAGACGCAGCGTTCCGGCGGAATGTCGCCGCACAGACCGGTTGCCGTTGCGTCATCGATCGAACTGAAGCGCGTGCAGATCCGCGAAGAGGCCCCCGCCGGCCAGAAGGTCGGAATGACGCCCGCGTTCCACCACGCGGCCCCGGTCCATGACCAGGATCGCGTCCGCGTCGATGACCGTGGCCAGGCGGTGCGCGATGACCAGGACGGTCCGGCCCCGCGCCAACGTGTTGATCGCGTCCTGCACCTTGGCCTCGACCGCCGCATCCAGCGCCGAGGTCGCCTCGTCCAGCAGCAGGATCGGCGTGTCGCGCAGCAGGGCGCGCGCGATGGCCACCCGCTGCCGCTGGCCGCCCGACAGGTTGGAGCCGCGCGGCCCCGCGGGCGTCTGCAGGCCCTGCGGCATGTCGGCCAGAAAATCCGCGACATGCGCGGCCTCCAGCGCCGCCTGCAGCCGTTCCTCGGACACGTCCTTCTGTCCCAGCAGGATGTTCTCGCGGATCGTCTCGTCGAAGAGCAGGGCGTCCTGGCTGACGACCGAAAACAGCGCCCGCAGGCTGCCCACCTCCATCTCGGCGATGTCGCGGCCGCCGATCGTGACCCGGCCGGCCGACGGCTCGACCAGTCGGGTCAGGACGTTGAAGACGGTGCTCTTGCCACCGCCGGACGGTCCGACCAGCGCCGTGGTCTGCTTGGCTTCCGCCACGAAATCCAGACCGCGCAGCACCTCGGCGGAACCGTAGGACAGTTCCACCCCCTCGAACCGGATCGTGGTATCGGGCAGGTCCGGGATCTTCGCCGCGCGGCGCGGGGCGGGCATCGACGGGCGCATGTCGAACAGCTCATAGACACGCTCCAGGCTGGCCGCCGCCGTCTGCCAGGTTCCGGCGATGCCGCCCAGCCGGCGCAGCGGCTGGAACGCCAGTGCCATCGCGGTGAAGAAGGCCATGAAATCGCCCACCGTCTTCTCGCCGGCGATGATCTCCTGCCCGCCGTAGAGCAGCACGCAGAAGAACCCCAGCCCGACGGCGAAATCGATGAAACCGGGCACCATGGCCGACCCGCCGGCGGCCTTGACCTTGGCGGTGACGAAGGCGTCGGTCAGCGTCGCGAAGCGGCCGTTCTGATATTCCTCCAGCGCGTTCAGCTTGACCGGCGTGACGCCGTGGAAGATCTCGTCCAGCCGCGTGGTGCGGGCGGCGGTGATGTCGCGGAGCATCGCGCTCTTGCGGCGGATGTAGCGTTGCAGGACCAGCGTCGGCAGGATCAGGAGCGGCGTGCCGATCACCGCCACAAGCGCCCAGACGGGATCGACGCTGATGGCCACGACCGAAAGCGAGATCAGCGCCACGACGTCGCGCCCCGCGCCCAGGATCAGCGCCGACCAGATGCCCTGCGTCGCCTGCGCGTCCGACGACACGCGCGAGATCAGCGTGCCCGGCGACATCGTCTGGAAAAAGCTGTTGTCCAGCGTCAGGACGTGCCGCAGCAGGTCCACCTGCATCGCCGCCCCGGTCGCATTTGAGATGCGGGTCATCACCACGCGTTGCAGCACGCCGGTCACCCCGCGCATGGCGAACAGCCCGAAGATGCCCAGGCCGACCCACCAGATCGCGTCGGACTGCCCGGCCACGAAAACCAGGTCGAACATCGGCTTAAGCATCCAGGCCAGGATTCCCAGCGTGCTGCCCTCGATCACCATCAGAAGCGCGGCGACCCCGATCATGGGGGCATGCGCGCGCAGATAGTCGCGCCAGAGCCGCGCGAAGATCGCGCGGTCGCTCATGGAGCGCAAGTCGGGCTTGCCAGTCTTCGCCAAGGGGCGCCTCGTTCGCCGGATGCACCCGGCGACCTAGCGGGTTTGGCACCCCCGGTCCAGCACCCGCACCGGGATCGGGCGCCGGTCAGACGTAGCGCGCCTCGAGTGCGGCCAGGATCGCGCTGCGGTCGCGGTCGGACATGGCATCGAGGCTCTGCACGCAGAAGGAGGCGTAGGCTCCGTCCAGGAACCGCGCCAGCACCGCGTCAAGCGCCGCGCCCGCCGGCCGCCCGGGCCGCACGTAGCCGATGTCGAGCGGCGGCGTCACGCGCGCGCCGGCGGCCAATTCCAGATGGCTCGCCAGCCCCATCGGAGAGACCTGCGCGACCGAGCGGAACCGGTGCCCGGCCTGCGCACGCAGCCCCTGCGCGTCGTCGGCGAAGAACTCCGCCAAGGTCGAACGGCGCATCGGATGCGGTTGATGTTCCGCCAGCAGATAGGTGTCGCGGCGCCCGACGCGGCGCGCGGCCGCCCGCTGTGCCGCCGCATAGCCGGGACGCTCGCCGCGCACGACCCGTTTCAGCCGGGCCAGCCACGGGTTCGGAAAGCGCCGCAGATGCCCGCGCAACACGGGTCGGTCGCCATCGAAATAATCCGCCTCGGACATCGGCCGCCCGACGAAGATGTCGTCGTTGAGATAGAGGAACCGTTCGGCCAGGTCGGGGATCCGGTGGATCATCGTCTCGATGGAGCGGGAGGAGAAGACCGGCAGCAGGTCGGCATGGGCGCCGAAGGCCTCGGCATGGTCGACGACCCGGATCCGGGCCGCACGCGCCGGATCGGCCAGCACCGGATCCAGCGGCACGGGATGCTGGGAATCGGTCACCACATGGATGCGCCGGACGAACGGGCAGAACCGCAGAAGCGACAGGACGGCGAAGCGCAGCTCGCCCGAACTGGCGAAGCGCGTGGCCGCCGCGGCGTCGGGATGCGCGGCCGCGTCGCCATGCGCCGCGCGCCGGGCCCGGTGGGCGGGGTCTTCGCCATCCACCCAGGTGATCACTGCGTCGATCGTCATGCCCGGCCCTCCGCCCCGTCCGCGCGCGACGATGCAGAGCGCGGCGCCCGGACGCAACCGGGCGGCATGTTCGACGGGATCTGCGGGGAAACCGGCGTCGCTGGCCGGCGGGTCGGGGTCGCGGGGCCGGATCGAACCGGCCCCGCGAAGTTCAGGTCACTGTTCCCAAGACTGGATCAGCTCGTCATAGGCGATCGTCTGAGGCTCCTCGTCCTCGTTCTCGATCTTGGCCTTGGGCGCGCCCGGCTGTTCAAGCCAGTAGGACGGATCCTGCTCCTCGTTCAGGACGGGGCCCAGATCGCCCTGCACGCCGGCGCGTTCCAGACGCTCCAGCACCCGCTCCTGATCGGCGCAGAGGCTGTCGAGCGCCTCCTGCGGGGTCTTCGCCCCCGACATCGCGTCGCCGATGTTCTGCCACCAGAGCTGCGCCAGCTTGGGATAGTCCGGCACGTTCGTCCCCGTCGGGGACCACTGGACGCGGGCGGGCGAGCGGTAGAACTCGACCAGGCCGCCCAGCTTGTCGGCGCGTTCGGTGAAGCTCTCGTCCTGGATGGTCGACTCGCGGATGAAGGTCAGGCCCTCATGCGATTTCTTCACGTCGACCGTCTTCGACGTCACGAACTGCGCATAGAGCCAGGCGGCCTGCGCGCGGTCGAGCGGCGTCGATTCCATCAGCGTCCAGGATCCGGCATCCTGATAGCCGACCTTCATGCCCTCCTCCCAGTAGACGCCGTGCGGCGAGGGGGCCATGCGCCACTTGGGGGTGCCGTCCTCGTTCATCACCGGCAGGTCGGGCTTGACCGTGTCGGCGGTGAAGGCCGTGTACCAGAACATCTGCTGGGCCACGTTGCCCTGCGCGGGGATCGGGCCGGCCTCGCCGAAGGTCATGCCGGCGGCGGTGGGCGGGGCGTACTTGTCGAGCCATTCGATCGCCTTGGTCACCGCATAGACCGCCGCGGGCGAGTTCGTCGCCCCGCCCCGCGCCACGCAGGAGCCGACGGGCTGCGAATTCTCGTTCACGCGAATGCCCCATTCGTCGACCGGCAGGCCGTTCGGCTCGCCCACGTCGCCCATGCCGGCCATCGACATCCAGGCATCGGTGTAGCGCCAGCCGAGCGATGGGTCCTTCTTGCCGTAATCCATGTTGCCGAAGACCTCGCCCTCGACGCCCAGATGGCTGAGGTCGCGGCCGGTGAAGAACTCGGCGATGTCCTCGTAGGCGGACCAGTTCACCGGCACGCCCAGCTCGTAGCCATAGGCTTCCTGGAAATCGGCCTTGTTCTTCTCGTCGTTGAACCAGTCGTAGCGGAACCAGTAGAGGTTCGCGAATTGCTGCGTCGGCAACTGATAGAGCTTGCCGTCCGGCCCGGTGGTGAAGCTGGTGCCGATGAAGTCGTCCACGTCCAGCGTCGGGCTGGTGACCTCGGCGCCGTCGCCCGCCATCCAGTCGGTCAGGTTGCGCACCTGCTGATAGCGCCAATGCGTGCCGATCAGGTCGGAATCGTTGACATAGGCGTCGTAGATGTTCTCGCCCGACTGCATCTGGGTCTGCAGCTTCTCGACGACGTCGCCCTCGCCGATCAGGTCGTGATTGACCTTGATGCCGGTGATCGCCTCGAAGGCGGGGGCCAGGACCTGGCTTTCGTATTCATGCGTGGTGATCGTCTCGGAGACGACGTTGATCTCCATCCCCTGATACGGCTCGGCGGCGTCGACGAACCACTGCATCTCGGCCTCCTGCTCCTCGCGGGTCAGGGTCGAGAGGTCGCCGATCTCCTCGTCGAGGAAGGCCTGCGCGGCCTCCATGTCGGCGAAGGCGGGAAGGGCCGTCAGCCCGATCGCGATCGCCGTGGTGGTGGTAAGCAACTTGTTCATGTCATTCCTCCCTGGAAGTGAACGTTGTGGACGGATCTAGACCCAGCGGAACACCGCCGCGGCATAGATCGCGCAGACGACCAGCGCGCCCCATTGGGGCAGGTCGGTCAGACCGAGCCAGGCCAGGTTGATGAAGGCCGAACCCAGAAGCGTGATGAACAGACGATCCCCCCGCGTCGTCTCGATCCGCAGGATGCCGGTGCGCGGCGTCTCGGGATAGCGGATCGCGAGGAAGGTGAAGGTGAGAAGCAGCGCGGCAATGACCGCGAAGAAGGCCGCCGTGGGCCAGGTCCAGGCCATCCAGTCAAGCATCAGCTCTTGCCCTCAAGAAGATCCAGGACGCCGCTGATATGTCCCACACGGAACTTACGGCGTTCACCGCCTACGAAATAGATCACGACCTCGTTGGGGTTCGTGTCAGCAAATATGCTCGTAGCATTGTCGGTGTTGATCAGAAGATCGCTGTCAGCGCCCGGCATACGACGTTTCGGAATTCGCACTATCGGCATTGGCTCGACCTCTTCGGTTCCATCACACCCTCCCCAACGCGAAGCCCTTGGCGATGTAGTTGCGCACGAACCAGATCACCAAGGCGCCCGGAACGATGGTCAGCACGCCGGCGGCCGCCAGCACGCCCCAATCGACCCCCGAGGCGCCGACGGTCCGTGTCATGGTCGCCGCGATGGGCTTGGCGTCCACCGCCGTGAGCGTGCGCGACAGCAGAAGCTCCACCCAGGAGAACATGAAGATGAAGAACGCGGCCACGCCGATGCCGGACGCGATCAGCGGCATGAAGATGCGGATGAAGAAGCGCGGGAAGGAGTAGCCGTCGATATAGGCCGTCTCGTCGATCTCCTTCGGGACGCCGCGCATGAACCCCTCGAGGATCCACACCGCGAGCGGCACGTTGAAGAGGCAATGCGCCAGGGCAACCGCGATATGCGTGTCGAAGAGGCCGACCGAGGAGTAGAGCTGGAAGAACGGCAGGGCGAAAACCGCCGGCGGCGACATGCGGTTGGTCAGCAGCCAGAAGAACAGGTGCTTGTCGCCCATGAAGCTGTAGCGCGAAAAGGCATAGGCCGCCGGCAGCGCCACGGTCAGCGTGATCGCCATGTTCATCGCCACATAGGCCATCGAGTTCAGATAGCCGGTATACCAGGACGCATCCGTCAGGATAGTCCGGTAGTTGTCGAGCGTGGGCCGCGCGGGCCAGAGCGTGAAGGTGTTCAGGATCTCGGTGTTCGTCTTGAACGACATGTTCAGCAGCCAGTAGATCGGCAGCAGCAGGAACAGCAGATAGAGGCCCATGACGATGGCCGACCCGTTCGGCCGGAACCGGCGGCGGGTGCGCGCGTCGGGCCGCGATGCGGTGACGTCGCCGGGGATCGTTGCGGCCCCGGGGGCGGAGGCGGTCGCGTCGCTCATGCGCCGTCCCTTTTGTCGAGATTGGTCATGACCGTATAGAACACCCAGGAGATCAGCAGGATCACCAGGAAGTACATGATCGAGAACGCCGCCGCGGGGCCCAGGTCGAACTGCCCGAGCGCCATCTTCACCAGGTCGATCGACAGGAAGGTGGTGGAGTTGCCGGGCCCGCCGCCGGTGACCACGAACGGTTCGGTATAGATCATGAAGCTGTCCATGAAGCGCAGCAGGATCGCGATCATCAGCACGCCCGCCATCTTGGGCAGTTCGATATAGCGGAACACGGCCCAGCGGCTCGCCTGGTCGATCTTGGCGGCCTGGTAATAGGCGTCGGGAATGCTCTGCAGCCCGGCATAGGCCAGAAGCGCCACCAGCGACGTCCAGTGCCAGACATCCATCACGATGACCGTGGCCCAGGCGGCATAGAAACCCTGCGTATAGTTGTAATCGATGCCGATCGCGTCGAGCGTGTAGCCCAGCAGCCCGATATCGACGCGGCCGAAAATCTGCCAGATGGTGCCGACGACGTTCCATGGGATCAGCAGCGGCAGCGACATCAGGACCAGGCAGAACGAGGCCCAGAATCCCTTCTTGGGCATGTTGAGTGCGACGAAGATGCCCAGCGGGATCTCGATCGCGAGGATGATGGCCGAGAACACGATCTGCCGACCCAGCGCATCCCACATGCGGTCGGATTCCAGCATCTCCTCGAACCATTCGAGGCCGGCCCAGAAGAACTGGTTGTTCCCGAACGTGTCCTGCACCGAATAGTTGACCACCGTCATCAGCGGGATCACCGCCGAGAAGGCCACCAGCACCAGCACCGGCAGGACGAGGAACCACGCCTTCTGGTTTACGGTCTTGTTCATGCCGCACCCTCCGGCGAGACGCGCCAATCGTCGGCATAGACGTTCACGCCTGCCGCGTCGAAGGTCAGGCGGGTCATGTCGGGCGTCACCGCCGCGTCCTCCGACAGGACGACGTTGACCTGGGTGCCTTGGAAATCGGTCCGCACGATCTTGTGCCGGCCGACATCCTCGACCCGCTTCACGGTCACCGGCAGGCCCGCCTCGCCCGACACCAGCCGCGCGTATTCCGGCCGCACGCCCAGCTGCACCCGGCCCGAGGGCGTGCCGTAGCCCCGACCCAGCGACACGTCGTGGCCGCCGACAGTCGCCCGGTCGCCCCGCACCTCCGCGTCGAGCAGGTTCATGCCGGGCGAGCCGATGAAATAGCCGACGAACGTATGCTCCGGCCGCTCGAACAGTTCCTCCGGCGTGCCGATCTGGACGACGCGGCCGTCATGCATGACCACCACCTTGTCGGCGAAGGTCAGCGCCTCGGTCTGGTCGTGGGTCACATAGATCATCGTGTGCCCGAAATCCTGGTGCAGTTGCTTGAGCTGGGTCCGAAGCTCCCACTTCATGTGCGGGTCGATCACCGTCAGCGGCTCGTCGAACAGAAGCGCGTTGACGTCCTCGCGCACCATACCACGCCCGAGGCTGATCTTCTGCTTGGCATCCGCGGTCAGGCCGCGGGCCTTGCGATCCAGCATGTCCTCCATCCCGATCATCGCGGCGATCTGCTGCACCCGCTCGGCGACATAGGCCGGATCGTCGCCGCGATTGCGCAGCGGGAAGGCCAGGTTGTCGCGCACGCTCATCGTGTCGTAGACGACGGGGAACTGGAACACCTGCGCGATGTTGCGGTCCGCCGTGGGGGCCTGCGTCACATCGCGCCCGTCGAACAGGATGCGCCCCCGGCTGGGATGGACCAGCCCCGAGATGATGTTGAGCAGGGTCGACTTGCCGCATCCCGACGCCCCCAGAAGCGCGTAGGCCTCGCCATCTGCCCAGTCATGGTTCAACTCCTTCAGGGCGTAGTCCTCCTCGCCCGACGGGTTCGGCAGATAGGAATGCGCCAGGTTGTCGAGGGTGATCTTGGCCATCAGGCGGCCTCCGCATAGGGGGCGGCGGCGACCAGCGGGCCGTCTTCGGCGAAAACATAGACGTGGCGCGGGTCGAGATGGACCTGAAGCGGCGCACCGGACCGCAGGTTGCGGATCCCGTGCACCAGTCCGACCCAGCGTTCGCCGTGGTGGTCGACATGGATGAACGTCTCGGACCCCGTGATCTCGGTCACCGCCAGCGTCGCGTCGAAGCTGAGCGCATCCGGTCCCGGCGCCGACAGCTCCAGGTGGTTGGGCCGGAACCCGGCGGTGTAGGCACCGTCGGCCAGGCCGGCCAACGGGCCATGGGCGGGGGCCGATTGGCCGTCGCCGAAGGTCACGGCGTCGCCGGCCTTGGTGAAGGGCAGGAAGTTCATCGGCGGGTCCGAGAAGACCCGCGCCGTGGTCGCGTCGACCGGCCGGCGATAGACTTGCGGCGTCGGCCCGAACTGCGTCACGCGCCCCTGCCACAACGTCGCGGTGTTTCCGCCCAGCAGCAGCGCCTCCTCCGGCTCGGTGGTGGCGTAGACGAAGATCGAGCCGGCCTCCTCGAAGATCTTCGGGATCTCGGCGCGCAATTCCTCGCGCAGCTTGTAGTCGAGGTTCGCCAGCGGCTCGTCCAGCAGGACCAGCCCGGCATCCTTGACCAGCGCGCGGGCCAGCGCGCAACGCTGCTGCTGCCCGCCCGACAATTCCAGCGGCTTGCGATCCAGAAGCGGCGAAAGCTGCATCAGGTCGGCGGCGCCGCGCACGGCACGGTCGATCTCCTCCCTCGACTTGCCCAGCAGGCGCATCGGGCTGGCGATGTTGTCGTAGACGGTCATCGAGGGGTAGTTGATGAACTGCTGGTACACCATCGCCACGGCCCGGTCCTGCACCCGCATCCCGGTCACGTCCGTCCCGTTCCAGAACAGGCGCCCCGAGGTCGGCGCGTCGAGCCCCGCCATCAACCGCATCAGCGACGTCTTCCCGGCCAGCGTCGGGCCCAGGAGCACGTTCATCGTCCCCGATTCCAGCGTCAGATCCGTCGGATGGATATGCACCTGACCGCCGACCGCCTTGGACACGCCGCGCAGTTCCAGCGACATCGCGCTAGACCTTTCGACGCGTGATAGGATGATCGTCGGACACATGCGCCTCCCCAAGCCTGCCGCCCGTTGACCGAACATCCCGGCACCAGAACTGTCAACCGAGAATGTTCGTTCTTTTTCTTTTTTGCGGAATTGCCTAGGGTGGCGAACGTAAACGAGGGCCGAACCGATGGTGTCGAACTTTCGCCAGACGGAGATTCTGGACCAGGCGCGCCGCGACGGCCGGGTGACGGTGGACGGCCTGGCGCGGCAATTCGATGTGACCGTCCAGACGATCCGCCGCGATCTGGCCGAACTGGCCGAGACGGGCAAGCTGGAACGCGTGCATGGCGGCGCGGTCATCCCGTCCGGCGTCATCAACATCGTCTACGAGGAACGTCGCCGCCTGAACGCCAAGGGCAAGGCCGCGCTCGCGCGGGCCTGTGCCGAACGGGTGCCCGACGGGGCGTCGGTGTTCATGAATATCGGCACAACGACCGAGGCCGTGGCCCGCGAGCTTCTGGACCGCGACAACCTGCTGGTGGTCACCAACAACATCAACATCGCCAACATCCTGTCGGCCAATCGCGGCTGCGAGATCGTCCTGGCCGGCGGCCAGCTGCGCCACAGCGACGGTGGGCTGGTCGGCGGCTTCACGGCGGAACTGGTCCGGCACTTCAAGTTCGACATCGCGATCCTGGGCTGTTCGGCCCTCGACGGCGACGGCGACCTTCTGGATTTCGACGCGCAGGAGATCCTCGTCAGCCAGACCGCGATCGCGCGGGCGCGGCAGGTCTTCGTCGCGGCCGACCACTCCAAGCTGGACCGCAACGCGCCGGTCACGATCTGCTCCCTCGCGGATGTAACGGCGCTTTTCACCGATGTCGCGCTGCCGCCCGACCTGGCGACACGCGCGCGGGACTGGGGCACGGAGGTCGTGATCGGCACGCCACCCGACACGCGGGCCGCGACCGTCCATCGACTGCACGACCCCGGCTAGCCCGTCCCCCTGTCGCGCGCATCGGCATCCAGCCCGGCCCACCAATCGGCGTATTCCGTGTTCCAGGGCGCGCGGCGCGTCACGTCCGGCGCCTCGTCGCCCCACCAGACCGGCCCGCGTTCGCCCAGACGGACCTTGGCTGCCTGCACCCGGTCGCGCGCGGCGCGGGTCGCGTCGGCATCGGCTGCATCCCGCACCGCCCGCCGCGCCGCCATCAATTCGCGCACAGCGTCCTGCCGCTCGTCCTCGGGCAAGGACGGGTCGGTCCGGCGCCACAGCCGGGCCTTCGCCACGAAATAGCGGCCATCGGGGGTCACGGGATAATCGGACATGACGCGCGACATAGCGCGTCACATCATCCGGATCACCTTCGGGTCCAGCGCCAGCACGTAGCCCTGCCGCGTGATGTTGCGGATCAGCAGATGCGTCACGATCTGGTTGCCCAGCGCGTCGCGCAGGCGCTTGATCCGGGTCGCGCCCGCGGCCTCCTCGCAATCGGTCTCGGGCTTGCCGGTGATCACCGCCTCGATCTGCGCGCCTGTCAGCATGTCGCCGTCCAGCCGCGCCTCGGCCAGGACGGCCAGCGTCTCCATCGCCGCATCGGTCAGCTTCAGCTCGATATCGTTCAGCATCACCGCGTTTTCGGCCCGCGCCAGTACCAGCGACGTGACCTGGATGCCCGAGCGTTCGATCTCGCCCATGCGCCGGTTCAGCGTCACGATCGCCAGGAGCAGCACCATGCACGCGATCAGCAGCGCGGTCGCGAAGACCATCAGGACGAAGATGATGACGCGGTAGCTCGCCAGCACGTCCGAGAACGCCGTGCCCGATTGCGCCAGCACCTCGAGCAGGCCGATCTCGGCGGGCCGGGTCAGGTCCGATTCGACGAACAGCCGCTCCACCCGCGCGTTGAAGGCGTTCGCATCGGGCAGCGTCGCGAACAGGAAGATCGCCGCCACCCCGAGGATGACGACGATGGCGGCGATGCCCAGTCCGACGACCTTGGCCGAAGCCGCGCGCGTCTCAGTAACGGAGGAAGTATTCGCCGGCACCGGCCCTCCTCTCGTCCAGCGCCTCGGGCCCGAAGACCGACTGCACCTGCAGCAGCTGCCAGCCGTCGCCCAGCCGCGCCCGCAGCGCGGCCGTCGCGGCGGCGACGGTGCAGTCATCCTCCGGGATCTCGATGACGCCATAGTGGAGCCGCAGCGGATCGTCGCGCTTGGCCTTGTAGTCGGCGTAGCAGGCCGCCGAGGCGGGCCCGGCCAGAAGCAGGGCGGCCATCAGGGGCAGGGCTATGGTGAGCGGCTGTGTCATGCCGCCCTTGATGCGTCACCCGGGCGCGACAGGCAATGACGCATCGATGGATATGGCATGACAGGCCCGTGTCATTGAACGGCGCGCGCCCCGGGGCGCATGGATCGGCCACCCGAATCCAACCGGAGGTCCGTCATGTTCCGCGCAGCCCTCGCGCTCGTCCTCGCCGCCATGCTGGCGTTCGCGCCCGCCGCGCCGGCCCGGGCCGATTCCCGTGACGTCGCAAAGGTGATCGGCGGTCTGATCGCGCTCTATGCCCTGAAGGAGGCGCTGGACCACCGGCGCGAAAGCCGGGCCGCCCCGGTGCAGCGCCGACAGGCGGCCCCGATCCGCCCGCGCGATGTCGCACCGGCGCGTCCCCGCCAGAACCCGACGAGCCCCCGACCGCAGCAGCGCCCTTATCCGCTGCCGCGCGACGACGTCCGCCTGCTGCCCGACAGCTGCCACGTGACGCACCGGACCGCATGGGGCCGTGTCGCCGGATACGGCGCGCGCTGCATGCAGAACGCGGTCGCCCGGCCCGGCCTGCTGCCCCCGGAATGCATCCGCCGCGTCGAGACCGATCGGGGACGACGCAACATCTACGACCCCGGCTGCATGCGCACCGCGGGCTGGTCTCCCCGCACCGCCTTGCGCTGACGCCTTCGCGTTGACGCTCCGCCGGGAGGGGGGCAGGGTCCGCGCATGCCGGCCCTGCTCCCGAACCTTTCCTACGAAGACGCCGCCCGCGCCGGCGGCGCCCGCGTGATCGCGGGCATCGACGAGGTCGGCCGCGGCCCCTGGGCCGGCCCGGTCGTGGCTTGCGCCGCGCGTCTGATCGGCCCCGCCCCCGAGGGCCTGCATGACAGCAAGAAACTGACCGCCGCGCGACGGGCCGCGCTGGTGCCGCGGCTGATGGCCTGCTGCGAGGTGGGATTCGGCGCGGCCGACGTGGCCGAGATCGACCGCCTGAACATCCGCCAGGCCACGCACCTGGCCATGCGGCGCGCCGTGGCTGCGCTGCCACAGCGACCGGACTTCCTTCTGATCGACGGAAACGACCGCCCTACCTGGGTCGATTGTCCCCACCGGACGATCATCGGCGGGGACGCCGTCTCATTGTCGATCGCAGCGGCATCGGTTCTGGCGAAAACGCGGCGGGATCAAGGCATGGTGGCGCTGGCGCAACAACATCCCGGCTATGGCTGGGAGCGGAATGCGGGCTATGGCACGAAGGCACACCAGGACGGGCTGCGAAACTTCGGCGTGACACAACATCACCGGCGCAGCTTCGCACCGATCCGCAAGATCTTGTGCCGGGAGGGCTGACACATTCTTGCCGCAATCGTTCGATGGACGTCCCCCCGCCCCCCCGCCATCCTGACCTCACAACGATAAGGCGCCCCGTCGACGAGGGTGCCGCTTGAGGCGACAGACATGGCAAGACCTACCCCGGAGGCGTCCGCGCTTCCGCTCGATACCATCATGGCCGGAGACTGCGTGGCGGCGATGGATGGCCTTCCCGCGAACTCGGTCGATCTGATCTTCGCGGATCCCCCCTACAACCTGCAACTGCGCGGCGACCTGCACCGCCCGGACAATTCCCGCGTCGACGCCGTCGACGACCATTGGGACCAGTTTGAGAGCCTGCGCGCCTATGACGCCTTCTCCCGGGGCTGGATGAAATCCGCCCGCCGCGTGCTGAAGCCCGACGGCGCGATCTGGGTGATCGGCAGCTATCACAACATCTTCCGCGTCGGCACGGCACTTCAGGACCAGGGGTTCTGGCTTCTGAACGATGTCGTCTGGCGCAAGACCAACCCGATGCCGAACTTCCGCGGCAAGCGCCTGACCAACGCGCATGAGACGATGATCTGGGCGTCGAAATCCGAAGGGTCGAGATACACCTTCAACTACGAGGCGATGAAGGCCCTGAACGAGGGCGTGCAGATGCGCTCCGACTGGACCTTCCCGATCTGCACCGGACACGAGCGGCTCAAGAACGAACGCGGCGAGAAGGCGCATCCGACCCAGAAGCCCGAGGCATTGCTGCACCGGCTGCTGGTGGGCACGACCAATCCCGGCGACGTCGTGCTGGATCCGTTCTTCGGCACCGGCACCACCGGCGCGGTCGCGACCATGCTGGGCCGCCACTTCATCGGGATCGAGCGCGAGGAGGAATACCGCCAGCTCGCCGCCGAACGCATCGCCCGCGTCCGCGCCCTGCCGGCCGAGGCGTTGCAGGTCACCACTTCCAAGCGCGCCGAACCCCGCGTGCCCTTCGGCCAGCTGGTCGAGCGCGGCATGCTGCGCCCGGGCGAGGAATTGCTGTCGGGCAACGGCCGCCACCGGGCCAAGATCCGCGCCGACGGCACGTTGGCCGGCGAGGGCGTCGCCGGGTCGATCCATCAGGTCGGCGCGGCCTATGAAGGTGCGCCCAGCTGCAACGGATGGACCTACTGGCATTTCAAGCGCGAGGGGAAGGCGGTCCCGATCGACACCCTGCGCCAACAGATTCGCGACGAGATGGCCGGCTGAGGCCACCCCCGTCCGGTGTTACCGCCCGCGCCCGCTGTCCAATGTCCGGCGGGTGCAACTTGACCCCGTGTCCTTCGTGGCACGGGGTTTTTTTCAGTCGATCAACCCTTCGGACCGGAATGATATCTCGCTGTCGCGACCGATGATCATGTGGTCGTGGATCACGATGTCCAGCGCCCCGCAGGCGGCGACGATGCGGCGCGTCATCTCGATATCCTCGCGGCTGGGCGTCGGGTCGCCCGAGGGGTGGTTGTGCACCAGGATGATCGCGCTGGCCGAAAGCTCCAGCGCGCGCCGCGCCACCTCGCGCGGATAGACCGGCACGTGGTCGACCGTGCCCGAGGCCTGTTCCTCGTCGGCGATGACGGTGTTCTTGCGGTCGAGGAACAGGATGCGGAACTGTTCGGTCTTCAGATGCGCCATGGTCGTACGGCAATAGGCGATGACGTCCGACCAGGACGACAGGATGTGCCGGTTCAGCACCCGCGCCTGCCCCATCCGGTGGGCGAAGGCCTCGGCAATGCGCAGTTGCAGATAGACCTTGTCGGTCGCCCCCTCGACGCGCAGGATCTGCGGCTCGGTCGCCGCAACCACGCCGTTCAGGTCGCCAAAGGCCGCCAGCAGGCGCTTGGCCAGCGGTTTGACGTCGATCCGCGGGATCGCGTTGAACAGCAAAAGCTCCAGCAGTTCATATTCGGGCATCGCCTTGTGCCCGCCGGTCAGGAACCGGGTGCGCAGCCGTTCGCGGTGACCCCAGTAATGCGGGCGCTGGCCGCCATCGGCCCCGCGCACCATTCCCCCGCCGGCGCTGGCCTGCGGCGACAGACGGTCGGTGGGCCGGTATCGCGGCGCCCAGGCGGGTTCGGCCTGCACGCCGACCGGAACGGACCGCGCCTCAAGCTCCAGCAGACCGCGTTCGGCATCTTCGGAGAAGCCGCCGTGACGGCGTTGCGGTGGCGGGGAAAGCGGATCGAAGCCGCGATTGCCGAGCGATCCGGCGGAGCGCGCCAGGTCGCGCACATATCCCGCCAGTCCCGTTCTTCCGACACCCCACCGCTTGCCCATGCCCACCTCGCATCCTGCCTGCGGATCCGGCCTAGGACAGCAGGGTAAACGGGACGTTAACGCGGCCGGCGGGCGGGGCATACGAAAAGGGCGCCCCCGAAGGGACGCCCTTTCCACGAACGCTGGGGTTCGATCAGTCCGAAGCGGCCGCGGCGGCCAGCAGGATGATCGCCAGGATCGGAACGATGATGCCGGCCGAGGAGGACGACGTGTCCTCGACGATCACGACAGGCTCCACCGGAGCCGGAGCGGGGTTGCCCGCGAAGGCGGTGGTGGCAGCGGCCGTGAGAACGGCGGCGAGTGCGAGTTTCTTCATAGGATATCCTCCAAGATACGCCATCGGTGAGGCGACAGTTGCCACACCATATGGCACCCAAGACTGTACCTCGTGCGACTCGTTAACCAGCTACTACCGGGGTTTGCAAAGGCGAATCAGGGGCGTTTCCACAGCTTTGGAGTCCGCCTCGTCAAATTAGCAACACTTGGGTTCCGACCTTCGACATCGCGAATACCTGGGCGATATGCCGATTGTAGAGACCGATGCAGCCGGAGGAGGAGCGCCGCCCGATCTTGCGGTCGTCATGCGTCCCGTGGATCCGGTAGTAGGTCCAGGACAGGTAGAGCGCGTGGCTCCCCAGCGGATTGTCGGGCCCGGGCTCGACCACGGCGGGCCATTCGGGGTTGCGGCGGCGCATGTTGGGCGTCGGACGCCAGGTCGGGCCGACCACCTTGCGCACGACGCGCGTCCGCCCGCGGCGGGTCAGATCCTCGGATTGCGGCACCGAGGAGGGATAGATGTAATGCCGCCCGTCTTCCTGCCACATATGCAGCGCGCGGCTGCCGATATCGACGAGGATCGCGCCGTTGCGCAGGTTCGAGAAGTAGGGCCGCCAGTCCTGCGCATGGAAGCTGGCGGTGTTCCGGCGCGTGGTCGAGGACAACGACGCCTCCATCTGGACGGTGTCGGGCACGCCCTGGGCCAGGGCCGGAAGGGCCAGCCCGGTGGCGGCGGCGGTGCCGGTTGCGAGGAAGGCGCGGCGGTCGAGACGGCGCATGTGGGATCTCCTGTCAGGGCCCGGATCGCGTCCCGGGTCTTTCACGGCTTGGTCTTTCGCTAGGTCGAAATGTGTCAATCCGCAAATCAAACCCGTGAAATCGGGCAAAGTTTCGCGCGTCCTTCGGTTCCGGGCCGGTTTGCACCCGGCATCGCTCCGTTATAGTGCCGGCTGGATACGCGAAATTCCCCGAGGATTCCGATGAACCGTCGCACCGCCCTGATCCTGCTGGGATCGTCCGCCCTCGCCGCCTGTACGCCGCCGCCGCCGCAGATCGGCCCGGACGGCAACCCGCTGCCGCGGGTCACCCGCATCTCGGGCGCCGAGAAACGGCAGATCCCGTTCCGCGCGCTCGACGCCGTCAACGCGCTGCGCCAGGGCGCCGGCGCGCCCGCGCTGGAGCTGGACTCCAGGCTTTCCGCCGCCGCCGAGACCCATTCCCGCGACATGTCGCTGCAGAACCGCCCGTGGCATTTCGGCTCGGACGGCTCGTCGCCCATCGACCGGGCGCAGCGCGTGGGCTTCGACGGCCGCCTGCTGGGCGAGACCATCTCCGAGACCTACGAGACCGAGATCGAAACCGTCTCCGCCTGGATGCAGGAGGAGGGGCCCCGCCGCGTGCTCCTGGACCCCGAGGCCCGGCGCATGGGGTTCGGCCTGTATCAGGAATCGAACGGCAAGCTCTGGTATACCCTGAACGTCGGCACCTGAGGGGGCGGGACGCCCCCCAAAACGCCCGTTTCAGGCGTAGATGTCGACCGGCGTGCCGTTGCGCACCATCGCATAGACTTCGCGCATCTGGTCGTTGGTGACGGCCACGCATCCGGCGGTCCAGTCATGGCTGGCGTCGCGCTTCCTGTCGCCCCATCCGTGGATGAAGATGTCGCCGCCCGGACGCCGCCCCATGCTTGCGGCAAAGGCCCGGTCGCGCATGTTGGGATAGTCGATCCCGACCGACAGGTAGAACGCCGAGTTGGGGTTGCGCCGGTCGATGTGATACCGCCCCTCGGGCGTGCGCCCGTCGCCCTCGAACTGCTTGGGGCCGTGGGCGGTGAAACCCAGTTGCACCGGAACCACGCGGAGCGCGGTGCTCCCGTTGATCAGGAACATCCGCCGCTCGGCCTTCTGGACCACGACGCGCGTGATCTCGGGGCCGTCATAGGTGAGGATCTTGCTGCCACAGCCGGCGAGCGTCGCAGCCGCGCCGGCGCCCAGGGCGAGCGCGCCCCGTCGTGTGATGTCTGTCATGCCTGCCTGCACTCTTGTGTTGCACTGTCCGGCGCCAAAATAGCCGATTTAGCCGCGCTCGTGAACAGGCATTCGCCAGATCGCCTCAGTCGCCGCGCTCCCGTCGCAACAGGTCCGCCAGACCGACGCGGTAGTCGGGGTAGCGCAGCCGCACGCCCAGGTCGCGCTTGATGCGGTCGTTCCGCACCCGCTTCGATTCGGCATAGAAGCTGCGCGCCATGGGCGTCATCTCGGCCGTCTCGAATGCGACTTCGGGCGGCGGCGGCAGGCCCAGCAGTTTGGCCGCGTGCCCGATCACGTCCTGCGGCGGGGCCGGGTCGTCGTCGCAGACGTTGTAGACCGCCCCCGGATCGGGCCGGTCGATCGATGCCAGCAGGACCTGCGCGATGTCGTCCACGTGGATGCGGCTGAACACCTGGCCCGGCTTGACGATCCGCCGCGCGGTCCCGGCACGCACCTTTGCGAACGGCCCCCGCCCGGGCCCGTATATCCCGGCCAGCCGAAAGACGTGCAGCGGCCCGCCCAGTTCCGCCCAGGCCGCCTCGGCCGCCTCGCGCCACCGGCCCCGCCGCGTGCTGGGCGCCGGCGGCGTCGCCTCGTCCACCCAGGCCCCGCCATGGTCGCCGTAGACGCCTGTGGTCGAAAGGTAGCCGACCCAGGCCATCCGCCCAAGATGCGGCCGCAACGCATCCCCGTAGGCGCGCAAAACCGGGTCGCCATCGGCATCCGGCCCGGCCGAGGAGAGCACATGCGTCACGCGATCGAACGGCAGCGCGTCGCCGAAGATCACCGGCTCGACCCCCTCGCCGCGCAACGCCGCCGCCTTCTGGGCCGAGCGCGTGGTGCCGATCACCGTCCAGCCGCGTGCCAGCAGGAGCGGCGTCAGCGCGCGCGCCGAATAGCCATGCCCGAAGCTCAGCAGGACGCTCACAGCCGCGCCACCGCCCAACGGGCCGCGTCGGCCACCGCCGCGTCCGCGTCATCGCAGAGTGCCTGCACCGCCGGTTCGAGACGTTTCGCGCCCGAATTCCCGATCGCATAGCACACGTTCCGCACCATCCGGTCCCGCCCGATCCGCTTGATGGGCGACCCGCTGAACCGCGCGCGGAACCCCGCATCGTCCAGCGCCGCCAGCTCCGCCAAGGGCGGCGCCCGGTGGGGCCCGTGATAGCGCAGGTCGGAGGCCGCCACGGCGAACTTGTTCCAAGGGCAGACCGCCAGACAATCGTCGCAGCCATAGATCCGGTTGCCCAGACCGGGGCGCAGATCCGCCTCCACCGGCCCCCGATGCTCGATCGTGAGATATGAGATGCAGCGCCGCGCATCGAGCTGGAACGGCGCCGGGAACGCGTCCGTCGGACACACGTCCAGGCATTTCCGGCACGATCCGCAACGCTCCGCCTCGGGCGCATCGGGGGTCAGGTTCAGCGTCGTGAAGATCGCGCCCAGGAACACCCAGTTGCCGAACCCCCGGCCCAGCAGGTTCGTGTGCTTGCCCTGCCAGCCGAGTCCCGCGGCCTGCGCCAGCGGCTTTTCCATGACTGGCGCGGTGTCGACGAACACCTTCACGTCGCATCGCTCCTCGGCCACCAGCCAGCGCGCCACCCGCTTCAGCGCCTTCTTGACCACGTGGTGATAGTCGCGCCCCTGCGCATAGACGCTGATCGCCCCGCGTTCGGGCCTGTCCAGATCGCCCAGCGGATCGTGCGGCGGCGAATAGGAATGCGCCAGCATCACCACCGACCGCGCCTCGGGCCAGAGCGCCGAAGGGTCGCCGCGCCAGGCCACCCGCTCGCCCATCCAGGACATCTGCCCGTGATTGCCGTCGTCGAGATACTGCCGCAGCCGCACCCCCGCATCGGGGATCGCGTCAGGCCGGCAGACCCCCGTGGCCACGAAGCCCGCCGCCCGCGCCTCGGCGTCCAGCCGGGCGCGAAAGGTCAAAAGTCCAGGTCCGCGTAGTGCTTGGCCGGCCGGAACCCCGGCACGACGTCGGCCAGCACCGACCGGAAGGCCGGGCGCGACTTGATCTTGGCGTACCAGTCGCGCACCGCCGCGTTGCGGTTCCAGTCCACGTCCGACGAATAGTCCAGGCAGGACAGATGCGCGGCCGCCGCGAAATCCGCCATGGTCAGGTTCGGCCCCGCCAGCCAGCGCGACCGGTCCAGCAGCCAGCCCATGTAATCCAGGTGGAACTTGATCGCCTTGACCCCGTTCTTGACGTTCGCCCCGTCCGGGTAGCCCGCCCGCGTCAGCTTCTTGTTGATCCGCTCATAGACCAGCTTCGACGTCACCTCCTGGTGGAACTTGTCGTCGAACCAGGCCACCAGGCGGCGCACCTCGGCCCGCGCGGCGGGGCTGTCGGGCATCAGCGCGGGCGCGGGATGCGTCTCCTCCAGATACTCGCAAATCGCATTGGAATCGGCCAGCGTATGCCCGTCGATCCGCAACACCGGGACCTTTCCGGCGGCATTGCGGCGCAGGAACTCCGACGATGCTTCCCAATAGCGCTCGTCGATCAGCTCGACCTCCAGCTTCTTCTCGGCCAGCACCAGGCGGACCTTCCGGCAAAACGGCGACAGGGCGAAATGATGAAGCTGGATCATGCCGGCCGGGATGCCTTGTTCTCCGGGCTTTTTCAATCCTCGAAGCAGGCTGCGCGGCCGTCGGCGCGGATGGTCGCCGCCCCGTCGGCGATGGATCGGGCCCGCCGGTCCAGAAACGCCGTCGGCCGGCCGGCGTCGCGCCCCTTGGGGTCCGGCAGGACGGCCGCCATCAGGGCCGCCTGCCGCCCCGTCAGATCCGCCGCGCCCCGGTCGAAATACCGGCGCGCCGCCGCATCCACGCCGAACGCGCCCTCATCCATCTCGGCCACGTTCAGGTAGACTTCGACGATCCGCCGCTTGGGCCAAAGCGCCTCCATCAGCGGGGTCAGCACCGTCTCCAGCGCCTTGCGCGGCCAGGACCGGCCCTGCCAGAGAAACGCGTTCTTGACGACCTGCTGGCTGATGGTGGAGGCGCCGCGATTGCCGCCATCCTCGATCGCCTCGCGGATGGCATCGACGTCGAAGCCCCAGTGCCGGCAGAAATTGGCGTCCTCGGCGGCGACGAAGGACCGCGCGATCACCGGGTCCAGATCGTCCAGATCGACCCACGCCTTCTCGATCGTGCCCAACCGGCGATATTCCGACAGCATGTAGGGCGTCGTCGGCGGGTCGATCCAGCGATAGGCCAGCACCCAAAGGACCAGCGCCCCCGCCGCGACCAGCGCCCCGCGCCAGAGCCAGCGAAGCCCGCGCCGGCCGGCCCCGCGCAACCGCGCGCGCAGGCCGGGCCGCTTGGCCGCATTCTTCCGGGATGTCCGCTTCTTCGCCACGCGCCCACCAAACGGTCCGCTCCGCCGGGGTCAAGCCGATCCCCGCCCGCGCCGCCGCGGACGGGGCCGGACCGTCACCGATCCGCGACTATTCCGCCGGGATCGCGCCGGCCTCCCGCGACAGGGGGGCGGGGAGGTGGATCAGCATCTCCTTCGGACAGACCTGCAGGAAATGCCCGCGCTCCGCCTCCCAGTCCGAGAGGATCCGCCGGGCCTTCTTCGACCCGGTCTCCTCGGCATGGCGCTCAACCAGCATCCGCAGCTGCGCCTCCCAATGGTCGACGGTCACCGGGCAGGTCACCAGCGTCTCCTGGTTCATCAGGGCGGGCGCGGCGCCATCGGGGTCGTAGAGATACGCCATCCCCCCGGTCATGCCGGCCCCGAAATTCGCACCGATCGCGCCCAGGATCACCGCGACCCCGCCGGTCATGTATTCGCACCCGTTGGATCCGCAGCCCTCGATCACGACGGACGCGCCCGAATTGCGCACCGCGAACCGCTCGCCCGCGCGGCCGGCGGCGAACAGGAACCCGTCGGTCGCGCCATAGAGGACCGTGTTGCCGATGATCGTGTTCTCCGACGCCACCAGCGACGACGCCATCGGCGGGCGCACGACGATGGTGCCGCCCGACAGGCCCTTGCCGACATAATCATTGGCGTCGCCCGACACCTGAAGCTTCAGCCCCGGCGCGGCAAAGGCGCCCAGCGATTGCCCCGCCGAACCCTGCAACTTGACCGTCAGGTGGTCTGGTTGCAGCGAGTTGCGCATCCCGAACCTCGACACAATATGGCTGGAGATCCGCGTGCCGACCGTCCGGTGCGTGTTCTGCACCGCATAGGACAGCTGCATCTTCTCGCCGTCGTTCAGGAACCGCGCGGCGTCCTTCACGATCTGCGCGTCCAGCGTGTCGGCCACCGCGTTGCGCGGCTTTTCGCGGTCATAGACGATCCGGTCCGCGCCATCGACGGTGATCAGCAGCGGGTTCAGGTCGAGGTCGTCCAGATGGGCCGATCCGCGCGACACCTGCGTCAGCAGGTCCGCCCGCCCGACCACCTCGTCGAGGCTGCGCGCGCCGATCTCGGCCAGCACCTCGCGCACCTCCTGGGCGTAGAAGGTGATCAGGTTGACGACCTTGTCCGCCGTCCCGGTGAACTTCTGGCGCAGGCGCGGGTCCTGCGTGCAGACGCCGACGGGACAGGTGTTCGACTGGCACTGCCGCACCATGATGCACCCCATCGCGATCAGCGCGGCGGTGCCGATGCCGTATTCCTCGGCCCCCATCATCGCGGCCATGACGATGTCGCGGCCCGTGCGCAGGCCGCCATCGGTGCGCAGCGTCACCCGGTCGCGCAGGTTGTTCATCGCCAGGACCTGATGCGCCTCGGTCAGGCCCATCTCCCAAGGCAGGCCCGCGTATTTGATCGACGTCGCGGGCGACGCCCCGGTGCCGCCATTGTGGCCGGAAATCAGGATGACGTCCGCCTTGGCCTTGGCCACGCCCGCGGCGATGGTGCCGACGCCGGACGACGCCACCAGCTTCACCGTCACCTTGCAGCGCGGGTTGATCTGCTTGAGGTCGTAGATCAGCTGCGCCAGATCCTCGATCGAGTAGATGTCGTGATGCGGCGGCGGGCTGATCAGCGTCACGCCCTTGGTCGAATGCCGCAGCCGCGCGATCAGGTCGGTGACCTTCATCCCCGGCAGCTGCCCGCCCTCGCCGGGCTTGGCGCCCTGCGCGACCTTGATCTCCAGCTCCTCGCAATGGTTCAGGTATTCGGCCGTGACGCCGAAGCGCCCCGACGCCACCTGCTTGATCTTGGCCGACGGGTTGTCGCCGTTCGGCTCGGGCACGAAATGCGCCGGATCCTCGCCGCCCTCGCCGGAATCCGACTTGGCGCCGATCCGGTTCATTGCCACGTTCAGGAGCTTGTGCGCCTCCGGCGACAGCGCGCCCAGCGACATGCCCGGCGTCACGAATCGCTTTCGGATCGCGGTGATCGACTCGACCTCCTCGATCGGGATCGGCGCGCCCTTGGGCTTGATCGCCAGCAGATCGCGCAGGTGGATCGGCGGGTTCGCCTGCATCGCGGCCGAGAACTGCTTCCACAGCTCATAGCTGCCCCGGTCGCAGGCCGCCTGCAGCATGTGCATCGTCTGCGCCTCCCAGGCGTGCTTCTCGCCCGAGCGCCGGGCCTTGTAGAAGCCGCCGATGGGCAGCACGTTCGACACGCCGGCCCAGCCCGCCGCATGCACCGCCTCCAGCTTGCGCTGGATGCCGTTCGTCCCGATCCCCGAGATCCGCGAGAGCATGCCGGGGAAGAACTCCGCCACCATTGCCCGGCTCAGGCCCACCGCCTCGAAGTTGAGGCCGCCGCGATAGGACGACACGACCGAGATGCCCATCTTGGCCATGATCTTCAGAAGGCCCGCATCCACCGCCGCGCGGTAGCGCGCCACCGCCTCGTCCAGGCTGCAATCGAGCAGACCCTTCCCGATCCGGTCGGCCAGGCTGTCCTGCGCCAGGTACGGGTTCACCGTCGTCGCGCCGCAGCCGATCAGGACGGCGAAGTAATGCGGGTCGATGCATTCCGCCGACCGCACGTTGATCGAACAGAACGTCCGAAGGCCCTTGCGCGTCAGCCAGGAATGCACCGCGCTGGTGGCCAGGATCATCGGCATCGGCACCCGGTCCGGGCCCTGCATCCGGTCGGTCAGCACGATATGCCCCGCGCCCGAACGCACGGCGTCCTCGGCCTCCGCCCGGATCCGGTCGAGACCGGCGCGCAGGCTGCCCAGCTCGCCGCCCGCGGGGAAGGTGCAGTCGATGGTGACGGCGTTGTCCTCGAAATGCTCGAACATCGCCTGGAACTGGGCGTTGCCCACGAACGGGCTCTCCAGCATCAGGATCTCGGTCTGGCTGCCATCCTCGTCCAGCACGTTCTTGAGGTTGCCGAACCGCGTCTTCAGGCTCATCACCCGAAACTCGCGCAGGCTGTCGATGGGCGGGTTCGTGACCTGGCTGAACGACTGCCGGAAGAAATGGCTCAATGGGCGGTACTTCTCCGACAGGACGGCGCTGGGCGTGTCGTCCCCCATCGAGGCCAGCGCCTCCTTTCCGTCCTCGGCCATCGGCGCCAGGATCTGCTCCAGCTCCTCCACCGAATAGCCGGCCGCGACCTGCCGCGACCGCAGCTCGGCGCCCGAATGGACGGCATGCTCGGTCACGCCGGCGGTCACCGCCTCCAGGTCGGTGATCCGCTCCACCCAGTCGCCGAAGGGGCGCTCGGCGGCGAGCCGGTCCTTCATCTCGCGGTCGTGGAACAGCCCGCCCGTCTCCATGTCGACGGCGATCATCTGCCCAGGGCCGAGCGCACCCTTCTCGACCACCGATGCCTCGTCCACCGGCACCATGCCGGCCTCGGACCCCGCGATCAGCATCCCGTCGCCCGACACGACATAGCGCATCGGACGCAGCCCGTTCCGGTCCAGGCCCGCGCAGACCCAGCGCCCGTCGGTCATGGCCAGCGCGGCCGGCCCGTCCCAGGGCTCGATCACCGCGTTGCAATAGGAATACATGTCCCGCCACGCCTCGGGCAGCTCCACCGCCTGGCGCGACCAGCTCTCGGGGACCAGCATCGTCTTGGCCATCGGCGCGCTGCGCCCGGCACGGACCATCACCTCGAACACCGAATCCAGCGCCGCCGAATCCGATGCGCCCTTGGGCACGATCGGCTTGATGTCCTCGGCCCAGTCCCCGAAGGTCGACGACGCCATGCGGATCTCGTGGCTCCGCATCCAGTTGACGTTGCCCTTCAGCGTGTTGATCTCGCCGTTATGGGCCAGCATGCGGAACGGCTGGGCCAGCCACCATTGCGGGAAGGTGTTGGTCGAATAGCGCTGGTGATAGATCGCGAAGGCGCTCTCGAACCGGGCGTCCTGCAGGTCGGGATAGAACTCCGCCACGTCCTGCGCCAGCATCATTCCCTTGTAGATCACGCCCCGACAGGACAGCGACGCCAGATACAGCCCCGGGATCTGCGCCGCGATCGCCGCCTTCTCGATCCGCCGCCGGATGACGTAGAGTTCCCGCTCGAACGTGTCTTCGTCCACGCCCTTCACGTTGGAGATCAGGATCTGCTCGATCTCGGGCCGGGTCGCGTTCGCCTTCTCGCCCAGCACCTCGATGTTCACCGGCACGTGGCGCCAGCCATAGATGTAGTAGCCCATCCGCAGGACCTCGGTCTCCACGATGGTGCGGCACATCTCCTGCGCGCCGAAATCGTTGCGCGGCAGAAAGACCTGGCCCACGGCGATGCGCAGACCCTCGTGCGGCTCATGCCCGGTGCGGCGGATCTGGTCGCGGAAGAACTCGACCGGGATCTGCACATGGATGCCCGCGCCGTCGCCGGTCTTGCCATCGGCATCGACCGCGCCCCGATGCCACACCGCCTTCAGCGCCTCGATCCCGGCCTCGACCACGCGGCGCGACCGGGTGCCGTCGATGTTGACCACGAGGCCCACCCCGCAGGAGGCGTGCTCCGCTTCGCCACGGTACAGGCTCGTCTCGCCCATCGCGGCCCGGCGCTCGACCTCGGCCCGTTCGAATTCGCTGAAATAATGGGTCATGGTCATCCTCCGTTCGGGGCAAGCGCGCCGATGGTCAGCCAATAGGCCTCGGCGGGGGGAATCTGGAAAAAGCCGGCATCGTCCGTCCGCACCGCCTCGCGGTAGGCGTCCAGCCCGTCGGCGAAGGCCGCGCGGTCGAAGGCCACGCCGTCCGCGCGCGTGCAACCGGCAAGCGCGACCTCGTCGAAGGGCGCATGGGGCACCAGGCGCGGGTCGGGCCCGTCGGCCAGCAATTGCAGGTGCAGGATCGTACGTTCCGGCGTCACCTCGGCGCCCGCAAGCTCGCTCAGCAGGTCGGTGCGGCCGACGGTCGCCATCACGTCGGGCAGACCCTCCGGCCCGGGGCAGCGGAAGCTCTCGCCGATATTCTGCGCCGCCACCGGCGCGGCCGTCAGGGCCAGGATCAGGGTCGCGACATGTCTCACGGGTCGTCTCCTTCCACGAAGGGTTTCCGGGCCTCGTACTCCGCGCGCGTGGCGGTACGGTGTTCGCCTGCCAGCCGCGCCCAGACCGGCGCCCGGTCGATATAGATCTCCGAGATCAGCGGGAACTCCCGCGCCCCAGCGAAGGCGCCCGGCGCGAACTCGTAGGGCACGGCGTCGCCGTCGTCGCGGAACCACAGGTGGCTGCCGCAGGCCGGGCAGAAGGCCCGCTCCGCGAAGCCCGAAGATCGGTAACGCGACACGTCGCCCGTCACCGTCACCGCATCGGCATCCGCATCGAACCCGGCGAAGACCGTCCCGGCCCAGCGCCGGCACATCGCGCAGTGGCATGCGCCGACCGCAGCCGTGTAGCCGCCGTCGATCTGCAGCCGCACGGCACCGCAAAGGCACCGCCCCTCCAGCTTCCCGGTCTCGCGATACTGCGACGTATCCATCACGCCAACCTCCTGCCATAGCGCGCATAGAGCGCGTCCACCCGTGTCCGCCGTCCCCGCAGGATCGCGTCGATCACCCGCGCCAGCAGCCCCGCCTCCTTCAACGCGCCGGCCACATTGTGCCGCCCCCGCGGCAGCACCCAGCGATGCACCCGCTTCCCCTCGGGCACCAGTGCCAGATGGGCCACGTCCTCGGCGCAGCCCGCACCCGCCGTCAGGTAATACTGCGTCCGCGTGCCGGCAAAGGTGTCGGCGACGCAGCGTTCGGGCATCTCGTCCGCGATCTCGGGCCAGCGCGCATCGTCCAGCAGGCCGCGGTCCAGCGTGACCTGCGGGCTGAACGCGATGGCCCGCGCCACGCGTAGGTCGCGCGGCAACAGAAGCGCGCCATAGCCGCCCATCGAATTGCCCAGCGTCATGACCTCCAGCGCACCGACGCTCGCACGGACCTCGCGCACCATTCGCACGATCTTGCGCCAGAGGCCCGGCGCCGCGTACCAGGAGGCCTGCCGGTCGGTCACGAACAGGACGCTGTTCTCGCCCCCGTGCGAGGCGGAGCCGGCGAACTCGTCCGGCGGCTGCCCGCCGAAACCCGCCTTGCGCCCGGTGAAGACCACGACCAGCCGATGTGCCGTCCCGGGCAGCAGGCGCAGCGTCAGTTCCGCATCCTCGTAGACCGTCTCGACCGGTCGCGGCGCGGCGTTCACGTCAAGACACCAGCGAACGCGTCAGCAGGGCTGACCGATTGCGCCGCGCGCATACCGTGCTCCGGTGCATGGGGGGTGCACGCGGGGTGCACGCCCGGCACCGCCCCGGCGCGGGGCGCCGCGGCCCGCCGCCGCATGCCGGATGCATGGCTCGAATAATTCGCTTGGCCCGCGCGCCGTTCCATGCCGGGTCACTCCGCCGCGATCACGCGGTTCAGCGCGCCGAACCGCTCCAGGATCGCCTCGGCCGCCTCGCGCCCGTCGCGGATGGCCCAGACCACCAGCGACGCGCCGCGCACGATGTCGCCCACCGCATAGACCCCGTCCAGCGGCGTCTCGTGAGTGCGGAAATCGGCCTTGATCGTGCCCCAGCGGGTCACTTCCAGCTCGGGTCTGGACCACAGCGTCGGCAGCTCCTCGGGCTCGAAGCCCAGCGCCTTGATGACCAGGTCCGCCCCTTCGACGTAGTCGGCCCCCTCGATCAGTTCCGGCGCCTGCCGCCCCGTCGCATCCGGCTCGCCCAGACGCATCCGCTGGACGGTCACGCCGCTGACGACACGATGCGCTGTGGCGATGCCCTCGCCCTCCTCGGCCACGGCGCCGGGTCCCAGCGCCACGCCGCCCTTCATCGCCGCCGCCGAGCCGGCTTCGAACCCGGCGGGCGCGGTCAGCCAGACGAACTCGACGCCCTCCTCCTCGGCATTTGCCACCTCGCGTTGCGATCCCGGCATGTTGGCCTTGTCGCGGCGGTAAAGGCATTTCACGCTGGTCGCGCCCTGCCGGATGGCGGTGCGGACGCAATCCATCGCCGTGTCGCCGCCGCCGATCACGACGACGCGCTTGCCCTCGGCGTTCAATTCCCCGCTGTCGAACTCGGGCACGTCGTCGCCGAAACTCTTGCGGTTGCTGGCCGTCAGATAGTCGATGGCCCGGACGATGCCGCCCGCGTCGTGGTTGTCGCCATCCAGTTCGCGCGACTTGTAGACGCCCGTGGCCACGATGACGGCGTCATGCGTGTCGCGGATCTCGTCGAAGGTGATGTCGCGCCCGACCTCGGTGTTCAGCCGGAACTCCACCCCGCCCTCGGCCAGCTGGTCGTTGCGGCGCATCACCACGTCCTTCTCCAGCTTGAAGCCGGGGATGCCGTAGGTCATCAGCCCGCCCGCACGGTCGTAGCGGTCATAGACCGTGACCTGCACGCCGGCCCGGCGCAGCAGGTCCGCCGCGGCCAGACCGCCCGGCCCCGCGCCGATGATGCCCACGCTCTCCTCGCGTTCGGCATGCGGCGCGATCCTGGGGACCCAGCCCTCCTCGAAGGCGGTGTCGGTGATGTATTTCTCGACCGCACCGATGGTCACGGTGCCATGCCCCGACTGCTCGATCACGCAGTTGCCTTCACAAAGCCGGTCCTGCGGGCAGATCCGGCCGCAGATCTCGGGGAAAGTGTTGGTGGCTTGGCTGACCTCGTAAGCTTCCTGCAGGCGTCCTTCGGCCACCAGGCGCAGCCAGTCCGGGATGTCGTTGTGCAGCGGGCAATGGCTCTGGCAATAGGGCACGCCGCACTGGCTGCAGCGCCCGGCTTGCTCGGCGGCGCGCTCGGCCGCAAACTCGCGATAGATCTCGCCGAAATCCTCCTTGCGGGCCACGGCATCGCGCTTCTCGGGCGTCTGCCGCTCGACGGTCACGAACCGGAGCATCTTGCTGGTCGCCATCCATACCTCCATCCAGTCGGGCCCGCATAACCGAGGGGATGGGGGATATAAAGACAGCAACGCTGACCCAATTCCACTTTCCGATGCGGCGCATCGGCCCATTGTGCGGAATCTTGCAGCATAAAAGATCCGATGCGGACCTATCAGCCGTCTTTCGTCCGTCACGTCCCTGCACCATTGTGCGCCAAAAAGGACGAATCGGGCATGGCTCTCTGGCATCTCATCATACTCGCCCTGATCCAGGGCGTGACCGAGTTCCTGCCGGTCTCTTCCTCGGGGCACCTGATCCTGCTGCCGGCCCTGACCGGAATGGACGATCAAGGACTTTTTTTGGACGTCGCGCTCCATATCGGAACGCTCGGCGCGGTCATCCTCTATTTCCGCACCGACGTCGCCCGCGCCCTGGCCGGTATCGCGGGCCTTCTGCGTCGGAGATGGGGACCGGACGAACGCCTGGCCCTTGGCCTTGCCATCGCCACCGTGCCCGTCGCCGTCGCGGGACTGGCGATCAAGCTGACGATCGGCACCGACGCCCTCCGCTCGGTCGCGGTGATCGGCTGGGCCATGCTGGGATTCGGCCTGCTCCTGTGGTGGTTCGACCGCCACGGGCCGCAGACGAAGACCGCCGCCGACTGGACGCCGGGCCAGGCGTTCAGGCTTGGCCTCTGGCAGGCGGTCGCGCTCATCCCCGGGACGTCCCGCTCAGGCATCTGCATCACCGGGGCCCGGGCCATGGGGTACGAGCGCCATGACGCCGCCCGCCTGGCCATGCTGATGTCGATCCCGACGATCCTGGCGTCAGGCACCCTGCTGATGATCGACGCCGCGGGGGCGACCGATGCGGCGGTGCTGCGCGACGCGGGCCTCGCCGCGCTTCTCTCCTTCGGCGCGGCCCTTGCGGCGCTGGCCCTGATGATGCGGTTGCTGCGCTCGGTCAGCTTCACGCCCTACGTGATCTACCGCGTCGCACTCGGCATCCTGCTGCTGGGCTGGGCCTATCTCTAGGCCGGGATTACCCGGGCAGGTGCGGCGACGGGAAAGGCCTCGGTCTCCGACAGGCCGGTTGCGCGCGCCGACACCAGCACCGCCCAGGCGCCGAACAGGTTCGCCGCGATCGCCGCCGCCAGGACCCCGGCATAGCCGAACAGCAAGACGCCGATCCAGGCCAGCGGCACGAAGACCACGAGCACCCGCGTCAGCGACAATATCATCGCATGCCGCGCCTTGGAGATCGCGTTCAGCGCCGCATTGCCCGTCACGAGGAACCCGAACCCGAAGATCGACCAGCCGACCACGCGCAGGTAGGACGCCGCCGCCGCGGTGCTGTCCTCGCCCGCCCCGAAGGCGCGCGCGATCGGGTCAGCGAAGAGCGTCAGCGCCATCGCAACCAGCAACCCGTAGCCCAGCGAGAACCACAGGCAGAGCCGCAGCGCCTCGCGCGCCCGGTCGTGCCGACCCGCGCCCCAGTTCTGGCCCACCACCGGCCCGATCCCCGAGGACAGCGCCAGCAGCGGGACCGACACGACCGCCTGCACCCGTATCGCGGCACCGAAGCCGCCGACATAGGCCGCGCCCACGACCGCCACCGCCGCGGTGACCAGCGCCGTGCCGGCCGGGTTGATCGCGTTCGACATGGCCGCGGGTCCGGCCACCGCAGCGATGTTGCGGGCGTTGCGCCAGATGTCCTTCACTGGCCTGGAACAGGGCTGCAGGATGCCGGACCGCAGGGCGATCGCGGTGGCCAGCCCGCTGCCGGCGACCATGGCGACCAGGGTCCCGAGCGCGGCGCCCGCGATGCCCAGTTCCGGCGACGGGCCGAGGCCCAGGATGAAGACCGGCGTCGCCGCGACGTTCACCACGGCCGAGACCACCATGACCGTGGCCGAACTGACCCCACTGCCATGGGCGCGGAAGATCGCGTTGATCAGCATCATCAGGACCAGGAACGGGAACGACACGCACCAGAGCGGGGTGTAGCGCAGCGCGGCATCCAGCACGTCGTCCCGCGCCCCGAGGGCCGACAGCAGCGGCCCGTCCAGAAGCCAGAACAGCAGCGCCGCCAGGCTGGCCAGGACCAGCCCCAGGCCAAGCGCATGCAGGCCGCGCCGGGTCACGTCGTCATCGCCGTCGCGGCGGCCGAGCGCTTGGCTGATGATCGCGCTCGCCCCCGCGGACAGGCCGATGGAGAGCGATGTGATCGCCATCGTGACCGGGTAGACGAAACCGACCGCCGCCAGTGCCTCGGACGAGACCTTGGCCAGGAAATAGGCGTCGATCAGACCCGTCGAAAGCACGGCGAAGATGCCCAGCACCATCGGCGCGGTCAGACTGGCGAGGGCCTTCCAGACCGGCCCCTCGGTCAGATCGCGGCGGATCGCGGCCATCGAATGTCCCCCTGATACGGCGCAGGACCTAGCGCGGCAGGGTCCGATGTCAGGTCTTCAGGTTCCGCGCGCTTTCCTTGATCTCGGCATATTGGCCCGAGGGGCGGAACCGCCACAGGTAGTCGGGCAGCACCGCCTCCATCGCCATGGGCTGTATCCCAAGCTCGGCGAAGCCGGGATGTTCGCCCGTGACGATGTTGTCGCGCGCCAGGTTGCGGACCTGATCGCGCGTCAGGATGCCGTTGTGGAACAGCCCGCCGGTGACTGTCTGCCCCAGGTCGAGTAACCAGGCCATGATCCGCGCCACGAAGAACGGCACCGGCAGCAGGAGCGCGCGGCGGCGGATCGTCCGCAGCATCACCTGCATGAGTTCGCGGAACGTATCCACGTCCGGCCCGCCCAACTCGTAGATGCCGGGCCGGGCCGATCCTTCCACGGCCATCTCGGCGGCGGCGGCGACGTCGTCGACGAAGACGGGCTGGAACCGCGTGCGCCCGCCCACCAGCGGCAGTATCGGCGCCATCCGGGCCATGCCGGCGAACCGATTGAAGAACGCGTCCTCGGGCCCGAAGATGATCGACGGCCGCAAGATCACGGCGTCGGGCTGATGCTCCAGCACGCCGCGCTCGCCGGCGGCCTTGGTCCGGGCGTATTCGCTGTCGCTGTCGACGCCGGCGCCGATCGCGCTGATCTGGACCATGCGTCCGATCCCCTCGGCAGCGGCGAGGCGCGCAATCCGCGCCGCGCCCTCGGCCTGGACGGCCTCGAACCCGTTCTTGCCCGACGGCGCCAGCACGCCCACGCAGTTGACCACCGCATCCGCCCCCGAGAGCGCGGCGGCGACGCTGGCATCGTCGCGGATGTTGGCGAAGACCGGCTCCACCTGTCCGACGCTACCGTACATGCGCACGAAATGCGCCTCGTTCGGGCGGCGCACGGCGACGCGGATCCGCCAGCCCCGCTTGGCGAGACGGCGCGCGACGTAGCGGCCGACGAAGCCGGAGCCGCCGAAGATGGTGACGAGCTTCTGCATGGAACGCCCTCCTGATAGCCCGGCCCGGATACCGGGCGCAGCGGGGCCGGGCAAGTGCGCCAATTTTCGCACCCGACCGATTGACAGTCCCCCGAGCCGGATATACGCACCCCGCACCGTGGATGCCCAGGTGGCGGAATTGGTAGACGCGCTGGCTTCAGGTGCCAGTTCTCGCAAGGGAGTGGAAGTTCGAGTCTTCTCCTGGGCACCACGGTCTACCCCCCAGAATATTCCGATCCGACGGCGCGGGGCACCGTTCTGGATTTCGCCTTTTCGGGTCCTACACTCCTGTAATCGTTGACCGGCATGTGCGTCGCGTCGACGCAAGCCCATCGGAGTAGCCTGACCATGACCCGTCTCACCGCCGCCCTTCTGACAACGTGCCTCGGCCTGCCCGCCCTGCCGCTTGCCGCGCAGGAAGCCCCGCTGACCGTCGCCATGCACTACACCCAGGAACAGGCGGCCCCGCTGATCGCCTGCCTCGACGCCTACGACGTGCCGGCGGAGTACCAGCAGATCAGCTATGGCGACTATCTGCAGACGGTGCTGACCGGGCGCCTGGCCGGACAGTCGCCCGACATCTACAACGTCTACTCGATCTGGGCCGCGCAGATGGTCGACAACGACGTGCTGGCCACCCCGCCCGAGGCGGTCCAGTCCTTCGTGCGGGACGGCTATTCCGGCGGGACGGTCGACGCGGCCACCATCGACGGCACGCTCTGGGGCGTGCCGACCGAAGTGTCGGTCTACATGCTCGTCTCGAACATGGCGCTGCTGCGCGCGGCCGGCTTCGACGCCCCGCCCACCACCTGGGAGACGCTGCGCGAGATCGCCGAGGCCGTGACCACGACCAACGAGCAGGGCCGGACCGAGACGGCGGGCTTCGCCTTCGCCGAGTCGTCATCCGGCGCCGGGATGGTGCATCCGTTCTATGCGCTGTTCTTCTCGGAAGGCGGCGACGTCTATTCCGACGACCGGACCGAGGCCAACCTGGACGGAGAGGCCGGGCGCACGGCGCTGGACAACATGGCCGGGCTGGTTCGCGACGGGATCGCGGACCTGTCGGTCGATGCCTACGACTTCCCCGCGGGCGGCATCGGCATGATGATCATGGCCAACTGGTACGAAAGCGCGATCCGCGAAGGGCTGGGCGACGGGTTCCAGGACGTCGTCGTCAGCCAGATCCCGATGGGCGAGGACTGGAAGACGCTGCAATACGCGTTCTTCATGGGGGTCGACTCGGCCTCGGACCGCCAGGAGGCGGCGTGGGAGTTGGTGCGGCATCTGAATGCGCCGCAGGGCGACGCGCCGTCCTGCGTGGCACAGATGCTGGACGGGCTGGGTGCGCTGACGGCCTCGACCGCCGACACGGCCGCCCTGCCCGCGGCCGACGCCTTCACCCAGCCCTATGTCGACGCGCTGGCCGGGGACCGTGCCGTCAGCCAGCCCAACGTCATGCAGGCCGCTGAGATCGAGCGGATGATGGCGCAGACCTTCGAGGAGGTCCTGGCCGGCGAGCGCGAGACCGATCCGGCGCTTGAGGCGCTGGACGCCGAGATCGAGGACATCCTCTTCGAGTTCTATTGACCCGATGCGCCGGGGCTTCGACCCCGGCGGCGGCGGCGCGGCGCCCTGGATCTTCCTGGCGCCGCTGCTGGCCTTCGCCGTCATCTTCCTGCTCATCCCGCTGGGCTTCTCGGTCTGGCTGGGATTTACCCGCTGGAACCCCCTGGGCACGCCCGACTGGGTCGGGCTGCGGCAGTTCGAATACCTGCTGACGCGGGACGAGGATTTCCTGCGGTCGCTGGTCAACACCTTCGTCTTCGCCGGCGGTTTCGTCGCCATCGGCGTGCCGCTGGCGCTGGGCCTCGCGTTCCTGTTCAGCCGGGCGCGGGGGCGGGCGGTCTGGCGGTCGATCTACTATCTGCCGCAGCTGACCAACATCGTGGCCATCGCCTATCTGTGGCAGTTCGTGCTGGACGACCGCTATGGCGTGATCAACCGGATGCTGGGCGCGGTCGGCCTACGTGGTCCGGACTGGTTGACCGATCCGACGATGGCGCTGATCTCGGTCATCCTGGTGATGATCTGGTACGACGCGGGCAAGAACATGCTGATCTTCTCGGCCGCGATGGAGGGGATCGACCGTGAGATCTACGACGCGGCCACCCTCGACGGGGCCAAGGGATGGCGGACGCTCCGTTCAATCACGTTGCCGATGATCCGGCCCGCGCTGGTGTTCGTGACCATCACCTCCTTCATCACCGGCATGGGCTTCTTCGCCCTGGTGCTGGCGATGACCGGCGGCGGGCCGCGCGGCGCGACCGAGGTGACGGCGCTCTATGCCTACGAGATGGCCTTTGCCGACTTGCGCATGGGGCGCGCCTCGGCGGCGGCGCTGATCCTTTTCGCGATCATCGCGGCGCTGTCGGCGCTGCAGTTCCGCGCCCTTCGGGACCGGACGTGATCGCCGTGCTGAAATACACGGGCCTGACCTTCGGGGCAGCGCTGATGATCCTGCCTTTCGCGGACATGTTCATCGGCGCGTTGCGCGGGCCCCGGGACGTGTTCGCCACACCGCCGCGTTACTGGCCGTCGGATCCGCAATGGGGGATCTACGCGCGGGTGTTCCGCGAATTGCCGATGGGGGCGTGGCTGTTCAACTCGGTCGTCGTGACCGTCACCATCACCGCCCTGCAGGTGGTGACGTCAACCATGGCGGGCTACGCGCTCGCCCGGTTTCGCTTCGCCGGGAACGGCACGATCTTCCGGCTGGTCGTGGGTGCGCAGATGTTTCCCTTCTTCCTGTTCATCATTCCGATCTTCTTCATCCTGCGCTTCGCGCCGCTGATGGGGGGCAACGACATCATGGGCCAAGGCGGCTCGGGCCTGCTGGGCACATACGCCGCGCTGATCCTGCCCTTCGCGGTCACTTGGTACGGCGTCTTCCTGATGCGCCAGTTCTTCCTGACGATCCCGCCCGACCTGGCCGAGGCGGCGCGGCTCGACGGCGCGGGCGAGTTCCGCATCTTCCGCTCGATCATGCTGCCGCTGGTCAAGCCGGCCTTGGCGACGCTGACGATGTTCGCCTTCGTCTATCACTGGAACGAGTTCATCTGGACAATGACCGTGACGCGCACCGCGCCCGAGTTGCAGACCTTGCCGGTCGGCATCTACCTGTTGCAGGGCGCGTTCGAGGATCTCGACCAGAAGGCGCTGCAGCAGGCGGCGCTGGCGATCTCGATCCTGCCGGTGATCGTGCTGTTCGGGCTGCTGCAGCGCCTGTTCGTCTCCGCCGACATCGCGAGCGGCGTGAAATAGCGCCGCCTTGCGCCACCACCCGCGCCCGGTCTAAGCCCCGGCAACGTCTCCACGAGGTGCCCAATGACGATCCCCCTTTCCGCCATCACGCTGCACAGGGGCGACCTGCCGGACGGGCTCGACCTGGGCGGATCGGTCGCCATCGACTGCGAGACGATGGGCCTGTCGCCGCATCGGGACCGGCTGTGCCTGGTGCAGCTGTCATCGGGCGACGGGACCGTGCATCTGGTGCAGATCGAACGGGGCCAGGACAGCGCCCCCAACCTGGAGCGGCTGCTGACCGATGCGGCGGTGCTGAAGCTGTTTCATTTCGGGCGCTTCGACATCGCGGCGATGTACCATGCCTTCGGCGCGCTCGCGGCGCCGGTCTGGTGCTCCAAGATCGCGTCGCGTCTCGTGCGGACCTACACCGATCGCCATGGCCTCAAGGCGCTCCTGTCGGAGTTGCTGGGCGAGGATATCTCCAAGCTGCAGCAGACCTCGGACTGGGGCGCGCCGGAGTTGAGCGAGGCGCAGATGGCCTATGCCGCCTCCGATGTCCTCTACCTGCACCGGCTGAAGGCGGAACTGGACGCCCGCCTCGCCCGGGAGGACCGGGTCGCGATCGCGCAGGCCTGCTTCGACTTCCTTCCCACGCGGGCGAAGCTGGACCTGATCGGCTACCCCGAAACCGATATCTTCGCCCATTCCTGAAGGGGGACGCGATGGCCGCCCGCGCCGACAGATCGCCCCGGACGCACACGCGGCTGGTCCGTCTGGCCAAGCTGCTGCTTCCGGTCGCCGCCCTGGCCCTGCTGTCGACGATCTTCCTGCTGGCGCGCAAGGTGAACCCCGACGACGCGATCCCCTTCGCCGAGGTCGACGTGTCCGAGCGCGCGCGGGAACAGCAACTGACCATGCCCCGCTTCACCGGCGTCTCGACCGACGGGACGACCTACGATCTGTCGGCGCGCACCGCCCGACCGGATGCCGACGATCCGCGGCGCATGACCGTCGACGCGATGCGGCTGATCCTGGACGACGGGCTGGGCGGCACGGCGACCGTGATGTCGGACAGCGGACAGGTGGACACCGCCGCGCGGACCGTGATGCTGGACGGGGATGTCCGCATCGAAACCTCGTCCGGATACCGTCTGGAGACCGGGCGCCTTCAGGGTTCGCTCGGGCGGCTGGAGGTGGTCGCCCCGGGCGAGGTGACGGGCGACGGCCCGCTGGGCCGGCTGCGCGCCGGCGCGATGACGCTGGACGAGGGTCCGGAAGGCGCCGGTCGCCTCCTGTTCACCGGCGGCGTCGACCTGCTATACGTGCCGCCAAGCTGATTTGGATGATCCGATGTCGTTTCGCGCCCTGGCCCTTCTTCCCCTGCTCGCCCTGCCGGCCTCCGCGCAGGATGCCGTCGGCTTCGGCCAGGGCGATTTCGACCGTAGCGCCCCGGTCGAGGTGGCGGCCGACAACCTGCAGGTCGACCAGGCCACGGGCCGCGCAACGCTGACCGGCAACGTCGTGATCGCCCAGGGCGACCTGCGGCTGTCGGCGGACACGGTGACGGTCGACTATGGCGAAACCGGCGGAAGCCGGCGGATCGAGCGGCTGAACGCCGTGGGCGACGTTCTGATCGTCGCGGGCGAGGATGCCGCCGAGGGGCAGGAGGCCGTCTACACGCTGGGCACCTCGGACATCCTGATGACCGGCGACGTCGTGGTGACGCAGGCCGGTGGAACCCTGGCCGGCGACAGGCTGGCCATCAATCTGGAATCGGGGTCGGGAACGGTCACGGGACGCGTGCGGACCACGCTGCAGCCATGACCCTGTCGGTGACCGAAGGCGCGGGCGGCCTGACCATCCGCAACCTGCGCAAGTCGTATCGCAAGCGTCCCGTCATCCGCGACGTGTCGATGGACCTGGCGCGCGGCGAGGTCGTCGCGCTTCTGGGGCCGAACGGATCGGGCAAGACGACGACCTTCTATTGCATCGCTGGTCTGGTCACGCCCGATGGCGGCCGCGTCACGCTGGACGGCCAGGACGTGACCTGGCTGCCGATGTATCGGCGCGCCAAGGCCGGCATCGGCTATCTGCCGCAGGAGATGTCGATCTTCCGCGGGCTGACGGTCGAGCAGAACATCATGGCGATCCTCGAGGTCTCGCTTCCCAAGCGCCACCGGCGGCGCGAGCGGCTGGAGGAGCTGCTGGGCGAATTCCACATCGAACATCTGCGCCGGGCTTCGGCCCTGGCGCTCTCGGGCGGCGAGCGGCGCCGGGTCGAGATCGCGCGCTGCCTGGCCGCGAACCCGCGCTATCTGTTGCTGGACGAGCCATTCGCCGGGGTCGATCCGATCGCCGTGGGCGATATCCGCACGCTCGTCGTCGATCTGAAGTCGCGCGGCATCGGCGTGCTGATCACCGATCACAACGTCCGCGAGACGCTCGAAATCGTCGACCGCGCCTACATCCTGCACGATGGCGGCGTCCTGATGTCGGGCAGCCCCGACGAGGTGGTGGCCAACGACAATGTCCGCCGCGTCTATCTCGGCGAGAACTTCGCCCGCTAGCCCGGAGCCGATTCGGGCATTGACTTGGACGCGCATTCCAAGGCCCACTCGGGGGATGGAGCCCCGCTTTCCGACCCCGGAACGGATGCCGCCACCGCTGCGTTGGCTGACGTCGCGGCAAGGCCATCATGGTCCGAACGGGGCCCGGGCCGGCGGAAACCCACCCAATCCAGGAGGCATCATGCGCTACCAGATCACCGGCAAGCAGATCGACATCGGCGAGGCGTTGCAGACCCATGTGAAGTCCGAACTGGGAAGCGTGATCGAGAAATACGCGCAACGTCCGACGGATGCGCAGGTGGTGTTCTCGAAATCGGCGCATGAACATGTCTGCGAATCCACGGTCCACCTCTCGACGGGGCTGACCACCACGGCCAAGGCCAAGGCGACCGAGATCTATGCCGCCTTCGACGCCTGCGCCGAGAAGATGGACAAGCAGTTGCGCCGCTACAAGCGACGTCTCAAGAACCATCACCAGGAACGGTCGCGGCCGGTTGAACTCTCCGGAGCCTCCACCTATATCCTCGCCGCCGAAGCAGGGGAGGAGGACGAACCCGACTCTCTGGCGCCGGTGATCGTGGCTGAGATGCAGACGAACATTCCGTCTCTGTCTGTCGGCGAGGCGGTCATGCAGATGGAATTGGCCGGCGCGCCCGTGCTGGTGTTCAAGAACGAAAAGGGCGGGGGCGTGAACGTGGTCTACCGACGCGACGATGGAAACGTCGGTTGGATCGATCCGGCCGCCAGCGGCTAAGACCCCAAAACGGGGCTCGAGCGAGGGACAGAGCGGATGCAGCTGACCGAGATCCTGGCCCCCGGGGCTGTGAGGATATTGCCGAAAGCGTCGAGCAAGAAGCGTCTCTTCTGCAGCCTGGCGGAAGTGGCGCGCGATCTTCACGATCTGGACTATTCCGACGCCTTTTCCGCCCTGCAGGAGCGCGAGGCCCTGGGCACCACCGGCGTGGGCGACGGCGTCGCGCTGCCGCATGCGCGGATCGCAGGGCTGGAGCAGGTCCACGGTGTGTTCGTCCGGCTGGAAACGCCGCTCGATTTCGACGCGACCGACCGCAAGCCGGTCGATCTCGTCTTTGCGCTGTTCGCGCCGGTGGGCGCCGGCGTGGCGCATCTCAAGGCGCTCGCGCTGGTCTCGCGGACGCTGCGCGATGCCGCGCTCTGCGCAAAGCTGCGCGCCAATGACGACCCCTCGCTTCTCTATACCGTTCTGACCGACGACAACGCGTCGGCCGCCGCTTAGGCCCCGCCCCGGCGGGCGAAGCCGAAGGCCAGGTAGTCGCGGCGATAGGCTTCGGCGCAGATCGCCTCGGCCGCGTCGAGGTCCAGCCCTGCCGGCAGGTCTGGTGCTTCTGGGGACCACGGAACGGGCGTCCTGCCGGCCCCGCGCGCGAGCCGGTCCAGTTCCTCGCCGGCCATGTCCTCGCGGATCAGGCGCTGCGGCAGGACGGCCTGCGCCATGCCGGCCAGAAGGGCGGACTGGGTCGCCCATTCCGGCGCGACGGGCAGATCCGACTGCCCCCCCAGATTGGCCTTGAGGAATCGAAGGAAGCCGACGAAGGCCGCGCCCCGGTCGCCGTCGAGGTCGACACCGTGCTGGTTCGCCAGCTTGCGCCGAACGGTGTTCGCCCGCGGGCCCCGCTCGGCCAGGACCCGGACGAAGGCGTCATGCGCGCGGTCCAGCGGATGGCGCAGAATCGCGAAGCTGACGAAGCCGGGCCGGTCGCGCATCCAGGGGCGCAACGCCCTCTGCGTCATCCCCTCGGTCGGGGCCGCGCCATCCATCCGCGTCAGCCATTCGCGGACCGGCCGCGTGGGCCCGCCCGGTACCGGCAGCGCGATCAGCGGGCTTTCGGCGGCGGCCATCAGCGTGGGCACGGCCGGGCCGCGCACGGGTTCGGAATGAACGGCGCGTTCGAGCAGGAACGGATCGAGCGTGGCCAGATGGGCGCGCATCTCCTCGGGGTTCTCGACCTTGTCCTCCACCGGGCCGGGGTTCTGCCGCTTCAGGCGGCCCGGTACGGCGTCCAGCCGCGCGGCAACGCCAAGATAGGCGGCCAGCCCGTTCAAGACCTCGACATCGCCGATCTGGTCGTAGTCGATCCAGAACGCGCCCTGCCCCGTGACCTGCAACGCTCGCTGCAGCCGGTCGCGGAAGGCCCGCTGCCGCGATACGAGGGCGTCGAACTCCGCCGTGTCGAACCGGGCGCGGGCGGTGCGCGCCATCTTGGGGTTGGTCAGCCGCCACTGGCCCGTCTCGGCGGCGATGGCGAGCGAGACGTAGCTGTCCAGCGGATTGCGCGTCAGCACGATCTTGGCGATCCCGCGATCCTGCAGGATCGCGTCCAGCACGCGCGGGTCGTGATCGTGGAAGAAGCGGAAACCGGTCATGCCGGGGCGGTCGAGCACGGCTTGCAGCAGCGGAAACGGATCGGCGCTGCGGGCCGCTATGTCGAAGCCGAGAACCTCGGTCTTGCGCGGTCCGCCGACGAACACCGGATTGAAGATCTCTCCGAACCCCTCGACCCCGTCGAGGGCACCGAGCGAATCCTCGAGGTGGTTCGAGCCCGTCCGCATCTCGGCGAAGAGGACGAAGGCGCGGAACCTAGCGGACAAGGCGCGACCGCTCCTCCGGCTGGGGATCCTCGCCGGCCGGCAGCGCGGCGAAATCGCCCATGACTTGTGGCTTGGTCCCCTCGTTGCGCAGCCGGATCAGGAAGGCGCGCAGCCCGGATAAGTCCTGCATCCGCGGCATCTCGGTCAGGCGACGCGGGCCGGGGCCGGTGATCTCCTCCAGCACGGTGTGCAGCTTTTCCGCCGGCCGCAGGATGAAATCCGTCAGTGACCAGTGATGCACCCGCGCGGCCACGCCGGGCATCCGCAGACCGCGAAGAAAGTCCATCTCGATCCGCTGCAGGCGCGCGGCCTCGGATTTCAGCTCGGCGAAAGGCCGGTCCGACAGGTGCAGCGGCACGGCCCAGGCGCCCGAGATGATGGCCATCGTGGCATTGGGGTCGCGCAGCAGGAACCAACCGATCGCCTGCCGGTCGTTCGGCCCGAAGAAGAAGCTCTGCCGCTCGCCCCGCGTGGACCACAGCAGGTTGGTCAGGAACTGCTCCGACCGATAATCCCGCAGGGACGCCGAGTTCGAGAGGCAACCGTTCATCACCGTCTCGCCGCCCGCGAACTCGGCCATCTCGGGCGCGTAGAGGTGCCGATGCACCCGTCCGCCGATGCGCCGGGCAAGCCAGGCGTCGAAATCCCGGAACAGGTCGTCGAAGCCAGAAAAGACGTTGTATCGCGTGCAGGTCTGCCCCCCGCCGTAACCCGGCGCCGGAAACCGCGCCTGCGAGTAGAGCCCGACGCGCCCGCTGGCGCGCCGCTCGTTCGCCTTGGAGAACACCCTGTCGATCTTGCCGGGGTTCGGCTCCGCCCGGCGAATGGCGGGGCGATCATCGTCGAGGAAGTTGCGATAGAGCCCCTCCGCCCGCGGCCAGACCTTGCGCACGACGAAACAGTCCGAACGCTCCAGCAGTGGCTGGTGGTCGTCGTAGAAGACATGCGGCTTCCCCTCGATGTCGAATTTCGACAATGTCAGGGGGCGGCTTTCGATCCGGGTCGCATAGCGCCGCGCGAGAGACTGGAAATAGCTCTCGTCCGGGATCCAGACCTTGGAGAAATAGGCGTCGATTTCGGCTCGGTCCGGCGCCTCGAGGATCGATTCCAGCGTGCGCCGCGTCAGGCACCACCACTGGCTTCCCAGATGCGGCGAAACGCCGTCCGGAATGCGCCGCCTGAGGCCCAGCCAGCGTTGCAGGCCGACATAGGCATCGAACAGGCGCCGGCGCTTGCGCCAGGAGAACGGGAAGCGCAGCGTGAACCGCTCCTCCTCCAGTCCGTCGACCGTCCAGGTCACGTGATCCGTCGTCACGCTTTCGATGAAATCCGTCTCGGGGTGGGCATCCAGGTAGGCGCGCAGCTCTGCCACCGGCCGCAGCGGCAGGCAGGACCCGGAGGCGAGGAACACGTGCCGTACCTGCGGAAACTGCTTGAGAAGCCGCGTGGCGGCCTTCTGCGTCGCCCGCACCAGCGACCAGGTGCCCCATTCGACGCGGATCCGCCCGCAAAACCGGATCATCGGCTCGCCCTCGAACCGCTGGCGGAAGGCGCGGAACTTCCGCGTGCGCACCTTGCCGTCGACATGGATCACCACCGGGCAACCGTTCGCCGCGAAGTAGCGGGCGACCTGTTCGGCGCGGTCGAAGCCCGTATGGACCAGCATGACGAAGCCGAGCGTCACGCCCAGTTCCCCTTGGAGATCAGTCCCAGGATCTCGAGCTGGCGCCAGTTGATGTAGCGTTCGGACCACTTGCACCAGAGGTTGGCGTCTCGTTCCAATCCCTCGGCATAGACCTTGTATTCGTCGCCCGCGCGGAAATGCTCGGCCCTTTTCGACTCCTCCACGGCGCGGTCCACGAAGAGGCTCAGGAACTTGGCATGCATCAGGACGCCGGTCGTCTTCTCGCCCCCCGACGCGTCATAGGTCAGGTTCAGCCCACGCGGCAGGAGCGCATGGGTGGAGCTGACATAGACGAAATCGCGATGCCACTTGACCAGCGGCACCTTGTTCAGGGCCGGTGCCCGCCACGGGTCGTCGGCGAAGAAGGTGCGCGCGCGGACGCCGCCCTGGATCCAGAGGTTGCCGTAGAGCGAGTTCCTTTCATGGACGTAGTTGCCGCTGTCGAACCAGGTCGCGATCTCGAACGGGTCCTGCCCCTCGGTATAGGGTTGGGCGCCGATCGGTCCCTTTGGATACATGTCGAGGAGCATCGCCCCGAAGCTGCGGATCGAGGATGCGTCGAGCCAGTCGGTCAGCGCGCGCAGGGGGCGCGTGTCGCAGAACGGATAGACCAGGAACTCGTCGACATCGACGGTCAGGCACCAGTGCCGGTGAGCATGCTGGCGCTGCAACCAGTTCAGCCAGTCGACGCCGTAGGACGCGGCGGAATAGCTGGCCCGCGTGGTCCAGACCGATACGTCCTCCTGGGCCATGAGGTATTCGAGCGATCCGTCCTCGCTGCCGTTGTCGACAACAAAGAAATGGTCGACGCCGAGGCGGCGGTAGTAGTCGAGAAAGTAGGGGATCCGCGGCCGCTCGTTGCGCATCGTGGTGAAGGACAGGATGGCGTCGCGTCGGATCCGGCCCGTCCGGTCGCGAACGACGGTCAGTTGCCGCCGCCGCCGCAGGGCCCGGATACGCCAGTACCGGCGGCGCAGGCGCATCCTGTAGGACGAGATCAGGCCCATGTCGTCGTTCCGTCCCTTCCTGCGCCGGCGCCGATAGACCGTGCCTGCGCGACTTCACCAGCATTTGTCCCATCGAAGCAACGGACGGGCGTCGCCAGAGTTTCACCTGATTCCATTTCGCAACTGTTGAAGGCTCAGTCCCATCCACCTCGCGACAGCAGGCCCAGGCCCTCCAACTGCCGCCAGCCCTGATAGCGTGTCGACGCCTCGCACCACAGGACAGGCGCCTCGGTCAGAGCCTCGTAATACGCCTCATAGAGGTCGGAATTCTCGAAATGTTCCCGTCTGCGCTTCTCCTCGGCGGACTTCTGCACGATCTGCGGCAGGAACTTCGTGTGCAGCAGGACGCCGGTCGGCGCCTCGCCCCCCTCGTCGGCATAGACGTGGTTCAGCCGCCGCGGCAGCAGCGCATGCGTCGATGTGACATAGGCATATCGACGGTTCCACCGCACCAGCGGCACCTTCGACAGGGTCGGCGCCCGGCGCGGGTCGGCCGCGAAGAAGCATCGCGCGCGCACCCCGCCCTGCAGCCAGAGGTTCTGGAGCCTGGGCTGCCGGACCATGACGTAGTTGCCGGCATCGAACCAGGGCAGGACCGTCCGCGGGTCGGCGTCCGGCGCGGCATCCGGTCGGTCCAGCGCACCGCGCGGATACATGTCCAGCATCATGGCGCCCATCGACGCCCGACCCGTAAGGTCCAGCCAGTCGGTCAGCGCGCGCAGGTCGCGCCGGTCGTGATGGGCATAGACCAGCAACTCGTCCGCATCGACCGTCAGGCACCAGTGCCCGTGCCCGTGCCGCGCCAGCAGACGCGTGATCCAGTCCATGCCGAACCGCGCGGCCTTGTAGCTGCGACGCGTCGTCCAGACCGACACGTCGCGCTGTTCGGACAGGCAGGTGTCGGTCCCATCGTCGCTACCGTTGTCCACGATCAGAAAGTGATCGACGCCCAGCCGGCGGTAGTGGTCCAGAAAGCCGGGCAGCCGCCCCATCTCGTTGCGCATGGTGGCAAAGGCGAGGATGTCGCCCGTCTCGATCGCCCCGGTCCGGTCGGTCCGGGCCATCAGCTGGCGGCGCTTGACGAAGGCGCGCGCCAGCAGACGGCGCCGTCGCCAACGCAGCGCGTAGGCCGTCCGCACGGCCACCGCCCCGGTCATCGCCGTCAGGACTGACCCTGGCTGAGGTTCAGCTCGGCGATGAAGGCGGCCAGTTCGTCCCGCAGATCCGGGCGCGCCAGGCCGAAGGCCACCGTGGCTTGCAGGAACCCGGCCTTGGACCCGCAATCGTAGCGCTGCCCCTCGAAACGATATCCGTGTACGCCCTCGCCGCCGTCGATCTCGCCGGCGATGGCGTCCGTCAGCTGGATCTCGCCGCCCGCACCGGCATCCAGCCCGTTGAGGTTCTGCATCACCCGTGGGCTGAGGATGTAGCGCCCGATCACGGCCAGGTTCGACGGCGCGTCCTCGGCGGCGGGCTTCTCGACCATGGCCCGGACCTTCATCGTCTGCTTGCCGGCATCCTCGACGTCCAGGATCCCGTAGGAGGAGGTCTTCTCGGGCGCTACCTCCATCGCGGCGACCATGCTGCCTCCGGTTTCGGCATAGGCTTCGACCATCTGCTGCAAGCAGGGCGTGTCGGCGGCGATGACGTCGTCGGGCAGGATCACGGCGAAGGGTTCGTCATGGACGAGCCGCCGCGCGCAGGCGACCGCATGGCCCAGGCCCCGGGCGCGGGCCTGGCGGACATAGGCGATCTGCCCGCTCTCCATGTTGGTCCGGCGCAACGCCTCGAGCAGTTCGGGCTTATTCTTGCGCTCCAGCTCGGCCTCGAGGATCGGGCTGTCGTCGAAATAATCGCTCAGCGCCGATTTCCCGCGCGAGGTGATGAAGACGAACTCCTCGATCCCGGCGGCGCGGGCCTCGTCGATCGCGTATTGGATCAACGGCCGGTCCACCAGGGTCATGATCTCCTTGGGGACGGACTTGGTCGCCGGCAGGAATCGGGTGCCCAGCCCGGCGACGGGGAAGATGGCCTTGGTAACCTTGCGTGTCATCGTGAAAAAATCCTCTCGGGGCCGGTGCGCGGATCAGCCCGCCTTGAGCGTCACGCCCGGCGCATGGGCGATGAAAAAGGGGTTCTCGAAGCCGGGCTTGCCATAGGCCAGCGGCGTGTGATCGTCGAAGCGGACGACGCGCCCGCCCGCTCCGGACAGGACGGCGTGACCCGCCGCGGTGTCCCATTCCATCGTGCGCCCGAGCCGCGGATACAAGTCCGCCTCCCCGGTCGCGACGAGGCAGAACTTGAGCGACGAACCGGCCGATTTCATGTCCCGAACCGCGTATCGGCCGATATATTCGTCCGTCGCCGCGTCGCGATGCGACTTCGATGCAACAACCATCAGCGCGGAATCGTCCGGTTTCGTGACATGGATGGGTGTGCAGCGCCCCGGGGCGTCCATGTCGAAGGGTCCCGTCTCCTCGACCGAAGCGCCGTCGGCCCGGGTCCAGAACAGCCGCGCCTTGGCGGGCGCATAGACGACGCCGCGGATCGGCACGCCCCCTTCGATCCAGGCGATATTGACGGTGAAGTCGCCGCGGCGCTGCACGAACTCCTTGGTGCCGTCCAGCGGATCGACGATGAAGAAATCTGACACGGTCTGACCATGCGTCTGCGCCTGCTCCTCCGTCACGAGGGCCGCGTCGGGATAGGCCGCGCGCAACCCGGCCGAGATCACCGCATCCGCGGCCTCGTCCGCCAGGGTGACCGGGCTTTCGTCGGATTTCGACCGGACCCCCATGTCGTCCGAGCCGTAGATCTCCATGATCCGGTCCCCGGCCTCCAGCGCCAGGCGGCGCAGGGTCATCATCATTTCGTCGAAATCCATCGCTACGTCCGCTCCTCCGGGCCCTTCGTACCGGGGCACGCTTATGATATCGTCCCGTCCCGGGGCAAGCTGCGAAGGAACGCCATGTTCAGGATCGAACGCCGCGACACGGCCATGACCCGGGCCTTCACGCTGGGCGAGCTGATATTCCACGCGACGGTGCGCAACACGCGCAAGGGATACGGCAGCGGCCTGATGGCCCTGATGATGAACGTGCTGCAATCGGTGATCTTCATCGCCGCCTTCGTCATCATGTTCACCGTGCTCGGCCTGCGCGGCAACGCGATCCGCGGGGATTTCGTCCTCTACATCATGACCGGCATCTTCCTGTTCATGACCCACATCAAGGCCATGGGCGCGGTGGTGGGCTCCGAGGGGCCGACCTCGCCGATGATGAAGCACGCGCCGATGAACACCGCCATCGCGATCACGGCGGCGGCGCTGTCGTCGCTCTACCTGCAGACGCTGTCGATGTTCCTGATCCTGTTCGGCGTGCATGTCGCCTGGCACCCGATCGAGATCTTCGATCCGGCCGGGGCCGCGATGATGTTCCTGCTGGCCTGGTTCGTGGGTGTGGCGATCGGCATGGTCCTGCTGGCGGTCAAGCCGTGGTTCCCGAACCTCGTGACCGTCGTGAACTCCGTCTATGCGCGGGTCAACATGATCGCCTCGGGCAAGATGTTCGTCGCCAACACGCTGCCCTCGACGCTCCTTCCGTTCTTCGACTGGAACCCGCTCTTCCATGCGATCGACCAGGCGCGCGGCTATACCTTCATCAACTACAACCCGCATTACACCGACTGGCACTATCCGCTGATCGTCGGGACCGTGCTGCTGGTGATCGGATTGATGGGCGAGTTCTACACCCGCCGCCGGACGTCGCTGTCGTGGTTCGCCGCGCGCTGAGCCTGATCCTGCTGTCGCTCGCGGCGGGTGCGCCCGTGCAGGCGACGCAGGATGCCTGGCCCGCCCTGCATGACGTGGCGGGCGTGGCGGCGGACGACGTCCTCAACATTCGCCGCGCGCCGGATGCCCGCTCGGACATCGTCGGCCGACTGGCCCCCGACCGCAGGGGGGTGGAGGTCCTGCGCACCACGCCCGACGAACGCTGGGGCCTCGTCAACCGGGACGGGGGCATGGGCTGGGTCTCGATGCGCTACCTGGATCGGGGTCCGGGGCAATGGGCGGGCGCCTTCCCCGAGATCCGCGCCTGTTTCGGGACCGAACCGTTCTGGTCGCTGCGCCTCGACGGCGACGTCATCGAATGGTCCACTCCCGAGGGCGCGGCCGACGGAACCGTGATCGCCCGCCTCGGCGCGACGGCGCGGCGCGACCGGCATGGCCTCGTGGCCACGATCGACCGCATGCCCATGACCGGCATCCTGTCGGCCCGCGCCTGCTCCGACGGAATGTCGGATGCGGAATGGGGTCTGGCCCTGGACGCCGTCCTGGGCGCGGAGGTCCTGTCGGGCTGCTGCACGCTCGACCCCGCCCGCTGAACCGGGGCGGCCTAGAAGAACGCCTGCAACCCGGTCTGCGCGCGGCCGAGGATCAGGGCGTGGACGTCATGCGTGCCCTCGTAGGTGTTCACCGTCTCGAGGTTCATCATGTGCCGGATCACGCCGTACTCCTCCGAGATGCCGTTGCCGCCATGCATGTCGCGGGCCAGCCGCGCCACGTCGAGCGCCCGCCCGCAATTGTTGCGCTTGATGAGGCTGATCATCTCGGGCGCCGCGCGCCCCGATTCCATCAGCCGACCCACCTGCAATGCGCCCTGAAGACCCAGCGCGATGTCGGTCTGCATGTCCGCCAGCTTCTTCTGGAACAGCTGCGTCTGCGCCAGGGGCCGCCCGAACTGCTTGCGGTCCAGCCCGTATTGTCGCGCCGCTTGCCAGCACCATTCGGCCGCGCCCATGACGCCCCAGGCGATGCCGTAACGCGCCCGGTTGAGGCAGCCGAACGGTCCCTTCAGGCCGGACACGTTCGGCAGCAGCGCGTCCTCACCGACCTCGACCCCGTCCATCACGATCTCGCCCGTGGTCGAGGCGCGCAGCGACTGCTTGCCCGCGATCTTCGGCGCCGACAAACCTGCCATGCCCTTCTCCAGCACGAAGCCGCGGATCTTGCCCTCATGCGCGTCGGACTTGGCCCAGACCACGAACACGTCCGCGAACGGCGCGTTCGAGATCCACATCTTCGATCCGCTGATCCGGTAGCCGCCATCGGTCCTGACCGCCCGCGTCTTCATCGACCCGGGGTCCGAGCCGGCATCGGGCTCGGTCAGCCCGAAACAGCCGATCAGCTCGCCCGAGGCGAGGCCCGGAAGGTATTTCCGCCGCTGTTCCTCGGACCCGTAGGCGTGGATCGGATAGATCACCAGCGACGACTGCACCGACATCATCGACCGATAGCCCGAATCGACCCGCTCGATCTCGCGCGCGATCAGGCCGTAGGTGACGTAGCCTGCGCCAAGGCCGCCATACTCCTCGGGCAACGTCGCCCCCAGCAGGCCCGCCGCGCCCATCTTCGGGAACAGGCCGGGGTTCACCGTCTCGGCGGCATAGGCCTCGCGCACGATCGGGGCCAGTTCGGCCTCGGCGAAGGCCCGCGCGGCATCCCGCAGCATCCGCTCGTCCTCCGAAAGCGCATCCTCCAGCCGCAGGGGGTCGGACCAGTCGAACGATGCGAGGTCGGGGCCGAAACCCGGGGCCGTGGTGTCCTTGGGCATCTCTATTCCTCCGTATCGGACAGGCGGTCGGCGAAGAACGCCGTCAGCCTGTGTTTCAGTATCTTTCCCGTCGGCGCCGCCGGCAACTCCCGGGCCAGGACGATCCGCGAGGGCCGCTTGTAGGCCGACAGCCGCGCCCCCACGAAGTCGCGCAGCGCATCGGGCGAGAGCGTCGCGGGGTCGGCGCATTGGACGAAGGCCAGAACCTCCTCGTCGCCTTCGACCCGGCGCCCGATCACTGCCGACTGGATCACGTCGGGATGGTCGTTCAGCGCCGCCTCCACCTCGGGCGGATAGACATTGAAGCCGCCGCGGATGATCAACTCCTTGCAGCGCCCGACGACGTGAAGACGGCCGCCATCGTCGATCCGGCCCAGATCGCCGGTCCGCAGCCAGCCATCCCGATCCAGAACGCGCGCCGTCTCCTCGGGGTTGCGATAGTAGCCCGTCATCACGTGCGGGCCACGCGTCAGGATCTCGCCGACATCGGGGGCCTCGCCGCCGACGGAGGGGTCCAACCGGATCTCGATCCCCGGTAGGGGCGGCCCGACGCTGACATCGGGCGTGCCGATCGGATTGCGGGTGCCGCAGATGCCGGCGGTCGATTCGGTCATCCCGTAGCCGTTCTGCAGCGCCAAGCCATAGAATGCCTCGGCCTTACGCTTCCAGGTCGGGTCCAGCGGCGCCGCACCCGAGGAGACGTAGCGCAGTGCGCTCTCCTCTAGCCGGTCGAGGCCCCGCTCCTTCACATGGGCCATCAGCAGGGCATGCATCTGCGGCACCGCCGGAAAGATCGTGACGCCGTCCAGCAGCGCATCGTACAACCGCTCGGGCCGGAACCGCGCCTCGAACCGCAGGCCCGCGCCCGCATGCGCCGCCGCCATAAGCATCGAGGCCAGCCCGAACACATGCGTCATCGGCAGCACGCCGTAGACCAGATCGCCCGCGCGCATGCCGCGCAGCTCGGCCGAGGTGCGGCCGGCGAAACGCAGGTTGTCGTGGCTCAGCATGACGCCTTTCGGGTCGCCGGTCGTGCCGGTGGTATAGAGGATGACCGCCGTGTCGGCGTCGGGGGCAGGCGCGGCGCCGGCCCCGACGCCCGACAGCGCCACGCGCTTGCCGGCGACCTGCCGGATCCCGGCCCCCGCCGCATGGGCATGAGCCTCCGCGTCGGGAGAGGCATCGACCGTATAGGCGATCACGCGCGGCCCCGCATGGGCAACGATCCGGGCGATCTCGGCGCCGCTCATCCGTGCGTTGACAGGCACGGCGACGGCCCCCAACCGGCTGGCCGCGAAGATCATCACGGCAGCCGCCACGCCGTTCTCGGCCACCAGCGCCATCCGGTCACCGGGGCGCAGGCCCGCCCCCTCCAGCATCTCGGCCGCCCGGCCGATCTCCCGGGCATAGTCCGCGAAGGAAAGCCCGGTGCCGCCTGGCTCCTGCACCGCGGTCGCGTCGGGCATATCGCGGGCCCGCGCGTCGACCAGGTCGTGTATCTGCCCGCCGCTCATTCCGCCGCCTTCGCCGCCGCTGCCGGCACGCCCAGCCGCGCCAGCGCGACCTTCGCCTCGGCCTCCAGCTCGGCCACGATCTCCGCCAGGGGCGCCACCCGGTCCGTCAGGCCCAATGACTGTCCCGCCGACAGCATGCCCTTCGACACGTCGCCGGTGGCATAGGCCTGCCGCCCGATCGCGCCGGACACCAGCGGCATCAGTGCGGCAATGCCTATGTCGGGGTCCTCGCGCTCCAACCGTGCGACCTCACGCGCGGTGTCGTTGGCGAGCGTCCGGATCGTGTTGCGGACCGACGACATCGACAGGATCGTGTCGCGCTCGGTCGCCGCCACCATGGCGTCCTTGTAGCCGCGATGCGCGCCAAGCTCCTCGGCCACCAGGAACCGCGTGCCCACGACCACGCCCGATGCCCCGGCGGCCAGCGCACCGACGATCTGGCTGCCCGCCCCGATGCCGCCGCCGATCAGGAACGGGATCGTCAGGCGTCGTTCGGCCAGCGCCTGGTTGACCACGGTCCCGACCAGGTCCAGCCCCGGATGCCCGCCGCATTCGGCCCCGACGATGGAGACCATGTTGACGCCCACGGCCTCGGCCTTCACGGCGAAGCGGACCGACGGGACCTTGTGCAGGACGATGATGCCCGCGTCCCGCAGGATCGGCAGGAACGGCTCGGGGTTGCGGCCCGACGTCTCGACGAAGCGCACGCCCTCGCCCGCGATCAGGCGGAACGTCTCGGCGATGGTCTCGCCCTCGACAAGCTTGGGCAGCATCGAGACGTTGACCCCGAACGGCAGGTCGCCGCAGGCGTCGCGCGCCCGGGCGATCTCGGCCCGCAGGTCGGCGGGGTCCTTGAAGCTGGCCGCCGTGATGAAGCCGATGATCCCGGCCCGGGCGCACGCAGTCACGTAGGCCGCATCCGACAGCCACATCAGCCCGCCCGCGACGATCGGCAGACGGCAGCCGAAGGCACGCGTCAGGGCGGTGTCGAAGACGGCGGCGGTCATGCGCGGACCTTCGCGAAATCGGGGCGCCGCTTGGCCAGAAACGCGCCGATCCCCTCGGCCGCTTCGGGGGCGGCGACGGCCTCGGCCATCGCGTCGCGTTCGGCATCCATCTGCGTCGCGGGGTCGGTGGCGTAGGCGGCGTTCACCAATGCCTTTATCCGCCCCTGCGCCCCCGTCGGCCCTTGGGCCAGCCGGTCGGCCAGTGCCATGGCGGCCGCCAGCGGGTCGTCCGAAACTTCACTGACCGCGCCAAGTGCATGCAGCCGGTCCGCCGTCACCGCCTCGCCCAGCAGGGCCATCCGCATCAGCATCGCGCGCGGCAGGTGCCGCGCCAGGTTCGCGGTCAGGCCGCCATCGGGCACGAGCCCCGCCTCGACATAGGCCGCCGTGAACGTCGCGCCCGGATCCGCCACGATCATGTCGCAGGCAAACGCGATGGAGGCCCCGGCCCCGGCGGCGCCGCCCTCGACCGCGGCGATGACGGGAACCGGGCAGGCCATGATACCCCGGACCAGATCGTGCAGCGCCTCGATCCGCGCCAGCCGTTCGTCGCGCGGCAGATCGCGGCGCGTGGCCAGTTGCGTCAGGTCGCCGCCCGCGCAGAAATAACCGCCATCGCCATGCAGGATGACGGACGCGACGCGCGCCTCCCCGGCCTGTTGCAGCGCGCGGGCCAGCACGTCGTAATATTCGGGCGTCAGCGCGTTCCGCCGCGACGTGTTCGCGTTGACCACCAGCAGGCGGTCGCCTCGATCCTCCAGCCGTGCGGTCACGACAGGCGCTCCGCCGGGACGCGCTTGAAGACGCCGGTGGCGGTCGCGATCAGGGTGCCGTCGGACCGTTCCAGCACGCCCTCGACGAAGAGGGTGGACCGCCCGCCCCCCGTCAGCCGCCCGGTCGCGACCAGTTCGTCGCCGGCATGGGCGGGCGCCAGGAACTGCGTCGTCATCGAGATCGTCAGGAACGGCGCGCGGCCCGTCCCGTCCACCGACAGGCTGGCCGTGGCGCCCAGCGCGTTGTCCAGCATCGCCGCCGCAATCCCGCCATGCAGCGCCCCGTGCCGATTGGTATGCGCCCCGGTCAGGGTCAAGCGACAGCGCGCGCGCCCGTCCCCCGCGCCCACGTCGAGGACATAGCCCAGAAGTCTCTGCGCCCCGGTTTCGTCCCTTATGATCCCGTCCCCCATGTCAGACCGCCGACAGTTCGATGAACCGGTCGAGGTGGTGCAGCGCGTCGCCGAAGCGATGGTCGACCATCGTCAGGCGGCGGGCGAGATGGGCCAGCCCGTATTCCTCGGTCATGCCGATGCCGCCATGCATCTGGATCGACTCCTCGACCACCAGGCGGGCGACGTTTCCGATCAGGTTCTTGGTCGCGGCGACGTGACGGTCGCGGTCTGGCTTGTCGATATGGCCGGCCAGGTTGATGACGGCGGACCGGGCCTGCTCGATCTCGATCAGCATCTCGGCCATGCGGTGCTGCAGGACCTGGAACTTGCCGATGGGCTGCCCGAACTGCTTGCGGGTGCGCAGGTAGTCGACGGTCAGTGCGCGGATCGCCTCCATCAGCCCGAGCGCTTCGGCGCAGATGGCGAGCGTGGCGCGGGCGTGAACATCGGCGATCGCGTCGAACGCATCCTCGGCCAGCAACGTGGCGGGCGTGCCGTCGAGGTCGATTTCCGACGCCATGCCCCCACCGACCAGCGGATAGGGCCTGAGCGACAGCGCATCGGCGGCGACGCGGAACAGGGCGATGCCGGTGCGATCGGCGGTGTCGCCCGACAGGCGCGCCGTCACCAGCACCTCCCTTGCGGCGGGCGCGTTCACGACCACCGACTTGCGCCCCGACAGGGTCCAGCCATCGCCGTCCCGCACGGCCGTCGTCGCCACCCGCGCCAGGACATAGCGGGACCCCGGTTCGCCATGCGCGAGCGCCAGATGGGCACCACCCGCGATCACGTCCTCGATGTCCGCGCCGAAAGCGACCAGCAGACCGCCGCCCAGCACTCCGGTATCGATCAGCGGATCGACCGCCCCGGCGCGGCCCAACTCCTCGAACACCACGGCGAGGTCGAAGCCGCCGCCGCCGAAGCCGCCCTGCTCTTCCGCGAACAGCGCGCCGATCACGCCCATCTCGGCCAAGCCGGACCAGACCTCGGGCGCGAAACCCGCCTCCGCCGCCTCGGCCCGCGTCGCGGGGTCGTAGGCATCCGACAGGTAGCGGCGCAGGCCGTCCTGCAGCATCCGGTTCTCGTCGCTGAGTTCGAAATTCATGTCACAGCTCCAGGATGGCCTTGGCGATGATGGTCTTCTGCACCTCGTTCGAGCCGCCATAGATCGAGAGCTTGCGGTTGTTCAGGTACTGCCCCGTCACGGGACGCAGATGTTCGGGGCCGACGGGGCCCTCGTTCGCGCCCTCGACCGCCTCGGACTGGAACGGCATCGCGTAGGGTCCCGCGGCGATGCGGGCCAGCGCGTTGATCTCCTGCCGGATGACGGTGCCCTTGACCTTCAGCATCGACGATTCCGCGCCCGGCGCCTGCCCCGCCGCGGCGGCCGAGACGACGCGTAGGTTAGTCGTGGCCATCGCCATCAGGTCGATCTCCAACCGGGCTATTCGGGCAGCGAAATGCGGGTTCTCGATCAGCGGGCGGCCGCCATCCTGCTCGGCCCGCGCGATCCGCTTCAGGTTTTCGAGGCCCGCATTGGCGAAGCCCACACCGGCGATGTTCGTCCGCTCATGCGTCAGCAGGTACTTGGCGTAGGTCCAGCCCTTGTTCTCCTCGCCCACCAGGTTCCGGGCGGGCACGCGCACGTCCGAGAACCAGACCTCGTTCACCTCGGCGCCGCCATCCAGAAGGACGATGGGTCGCACCTCGACGCCGGGACTGTCCATGTCGATCAGAAGGAAGCTGATCCCCTCCTGCGGCTTGCCCGCCCTGGACGTGCGCACGAGGCAGAAGATCTTGTTCGCGTACTGGCCCAGCGTCGTCCATGTCTTCTGACCGTTGACGACGTAATGGTCGCCGTCGCGCACGGCCTCGGTCCGCAGGCTGGCCAGGTCGGACCCGGCGCCGGGTTCGGAGTAGCCCTGGCACCACCAGTCGTCGCCGTTCAGGATGCGTGGAAGGTAGTGATCCTGCTGCGCCTTGGACCCGAACTTCTGCAGCACGGGGCCCAGCATGGCGATGCCGAAGGGCACGATGCGGGGCGCGCCGACCTTCGTGGTCTCGTCCTCGAAGATGTGGCGCTGCACCGCGTTCCAACCGGCGCCCCCGAATTGCTTGGGCCAGTTGCCGGCCAGCCAGCCCTTCGCGTTCAGGATGGCGTGCCATTCCTCGTGATCGGCCTTCGCAAGGGCGCGACCGGCCCGCCCCCTTTCGGTCAAACGCTCGGGCAGGTTGTCCTTCAGGAACCGGCGGACCTCGTCGCGGAACGCCTTCTGGTCGTCGGTATAGTCGAGGTTCATCGCGCCATCCCTTCAGAAGATCTCGAACAGGCCCGCGGCCCCCTGGCCGCCGCCGATGCACATCGTCACGACGCCCAGCTTCGCGCCGCGCCGCCGCCCCTCGTGGAGGAGGTGGCCGGTCATGCGCGCGCCGGTCATGCCGAACGGGTGGCCCACGGCGATCGACCCGCCATCGACATTGCATATGGCGTTGTCGATCCCGAGTTCATCGCGACAATAGAGCGCCTGGCTCGCGAAGGCCTCGTTCAGCTCCCACAGGTCGATATCGCCGACCGTCAGCCCATGCCGCTCCAGAAGGCGCGGCACCGCGAAGACCGGCCCGATCCCCATCTCGTCGGGGTGGCATCCGGCGACGGCGAAGCCCTTGAACGCGCCCAACGGCTCCAGCCCCTGCCGCTCGGCTTCGCCCGCCTCCATCATCACGAGCGCGGCCGCCCCGTCGGAAAGCTGCGAGGCGTTGCCGGCGGTGATGAACTGATCCTTGCCGCGCACCGGTTGCAGCTTTCGCAGGCCCTCCAGCGTGGTCGACGGTCGGTTGCACTCGTCACGCGAAACGGTGACCTCGCGCTGGCTGACGGCGCCGATCTCCTTGTCCTTGACGTCCATCGTGACGGTGATCGGCACGATCTCGGCGTCGAAGCGTCCGGCCTCCTGTGCGGCGGCGGTGCGTTGCTGGCTCTGTAGACCCAGCTCGTCTTGCGCCTCGCGCCCGATGCCATAGCGAGCGGCGACGATATCCGCCGTCTCGATCATCGGCAGGTAGAGGTCGGGGCGGTTCGCCTCCAGCCTGTCCTCGCGCGAATGGCGAACGGGTGGCTGGACCAGACTGATGCTCTCGACGCCGCCGACCAGCACCGCCTTCGCGCCCTCGACCGCGATCATGTGCCCGCCCATGGCCACCGCCTGCAGCCCGCTGGCGCAGAAACGGTTCACCGTGGCACCCGCGATGCTGTCGGGCAGGCCCGCGCGGATCACGATCTGGCGCGCGATGTTCCCGCCGGTGACGTATTCCGGGTAGCCGCAGCCCCAGATGCTGTCCTCGATCAGGTCGGGGTCGATACCCGCGCGCGTCACCGCCGCGGCCGCAACATGGCCCCCCATCACGGCGCCATGCGTGGCGTTGAACGATCCGCGTCCGGCCTTGCCGATGGGCGTGCGGGCGGTCGAGACGATGACGGCATTCTTCATGTGTCGGCCTTTCGGTTCAGGCTGGCGAAATCGGCGCCCTCGGCGACCAGACGTTCCAGCAGCGGCGCGGGGCGCCAGAAATGATCGTCGTCCTCGGCGAAGGCGCGGATATCGGCCAGGATCCGGTCGAGGCCCTGCGCATCGGCCCAGTGCATCGGCCCGCCCCGGTGGCGTGGAAAGCCGTAGCCGTGCAGGAACACGACATCGACATCCAGGGGCCGCGCGGCGATGCCGTCCTCGACCACGCGCGCGGCCTCGTTGATCATGGCAGCCATGTAGCGGCGGACGATCTCCGCGTCGGTGAAACTCCGTTCGCCGGTACGGGCCTCGGCGATCAGGCGCGCGGCCTCCGGGTCCTCGCGACCCTTCCGGTCCTCGGAATAGTCGTAGTACCCCGCCCCTGATTTCTGCCCCAGCCGGCCCGCGTGATAGAGCGCGTCTGCAAAGGTCGGCACCCGATCGCGCGGATGCGCGTCGGCCGCCTTGCGCTGTCGCGTGGCGTAGCCGATGTCGAGCCCGGCCAGGTCGGACACCTGGTAGGGGCCCATGGCGAAACCGAAGCCGCGGATCGCGCGGTCGATCTGATACGGGCTGGCGCCGTCCAGGACCATGTGATCGGCGGCGGTGCGATAGTGCGACAGGATGCGGTTGCCGATGAACCCGTCGCAAACACCCGCGCGCACGGCGATCTTGCCCATACGTTTCGCCAGGGCGAAGGCGGTCGCGATGACCTCCGGCGCGGTGGCGTCGGCCACGACCACCTCCAGCAGCTTCATGATATGGGCGGGCGAGAAGAAGTGCAGCCCGATCACGTCCGCGGGCCGCGAGGTGGCGGCGGCGATCGTGTCGACGTCCAGATAGGACGTGTTGGTGGCGAGGATCGCGCCCGGCTTCATCACGGCGTCGAGGCGGCCGAACACCTCGCGCTTGACCTCCATGCTCTCGAACACGGCCTCGATGGCGAGGTCGGCATCCGACAGCGCGGCATAATCCGTCACCGCGTCGAATGACATCGCGGCGCGGGATGCGGCGTCCAGCTTGCCGCGCGTCTCGGCGGTGTCGAGGTTCTTCGCCACCGTCGCGCGGGCCTTTTCGGCCGCATCACCGTCGCGTTCGACCAGCGTCACGCGCAGACCGGCCAGCAGCGCCGAGGTGGCGATGCCGGACCCCATCGTGCCGCCGCCGATCACGGCGACATCGGCGACGTCGCGCGGGGCGACATCCGCGATCCCGGGCAGCTTGGACACGGCGCGTTCGGCGAAAAAGGCATGGATCAGGCCCGCGCGCTGCGGGGTGTCCATCAGGTGGCGGAACAGGCGGCGCTCCTCAGCCAGCCCCTCCTCGAACGGCAGACGGGCCGCCGCCTCGACCGCGTCGAGCGCCGTCAGCGGCGCGACCTGACCGCGCGCCTTGCGCTCCAGATCGGCGCGCAAGTCCGACAGGTCAGCCCCCGCCACGTCGCGCGCGCCGGTGGGTCGCGGCCCGGCCCCCTGCGCCAGCAGGTCCTCCGCATAGGCCCGCCCAGCCGCGCGCACGTCGCCCTCGCCCAACCGGTCGATCAGTCCCATCTCCAGCGCCGTCTCGGCCGAAACAGGTACGCCGCCGGTGATCATCTTCGCCGCCGCCGCAAGCCCGACCAGGCGCGGCGTCCGTTGCGTGCCCCCCGCGCCCGGCAGGATACCCAGCGATACTTCGGGCAGGCCCAGCTTCGTCCCGGGCACCGCCAGACGGTAGTGACAGCCCAGCGCCACCTCCAGCCCGCCACCCAGGGCGGTGCCGTGGATCGCGGCGACGACGGGCTTGGCGCAGGCCTCGATCCGGTTCACGACCTCGGGCAGCCAGGGATCGACCGGCGGCTTGCCGAACTCCGAAATGTCGGCGCCGCCGATAAACAGCCGCCCGTCGCCCAGGATCACCGCGATATCGGCCGCGTCGTCGTCCCCGAACCGGGCCATCGCGTCCCAGAGGCCCGCGCGGACGGCATGCGACAGGGCGTTGACCGGCGGGTTCGCGACCGTGATCACGGCGATGCGGTCCTGAACATCGTATCGAACGGGGTCCATCTCCACTCCTCTCAACCTGTGCCGCGCGCGGTCTGCGCACCCTGGCCCATGATGCGTTCCAACTCGCCCACCGTGTCGCGCAGACGGGGGCCGACCTCCTGTCGCATCCGCGCCACCGACAGGACGTCGGGCATCGCGCCGCAGGTGAAGACCACCGGCTCGCTCAACTCGCGCGGGTGGAAGGGCACCGCGACGGCGTGGATGTCACGCGCGAAATACTCCGCCGGGTCGGCGATGACATGGCCCTGCGTCATCAGCTGCGCGCCCGCATCGCGGCGGATCTCGGCGGCGCTCGCGTCGGTCAGATCCCGATCGCCGCGCGCGGCCTCGACCGCGGGCGCGACCTGACCGGGCGGCAATGCGGCCAACAGCGTGTGTCCCGAGGACGTTCCCTTGATCGGCAGCCTGTGCCCCACCTCGAGCCAGAGCGATGCGACCGTGCGCGGCCGCCAGGTCTTGACGATCAGCATCTTGCCGCCATCCCGCACCAGCAGGAGCGCGAGCGTCCGCGTCTCGTCGGCCAGCCGCTGCATCAGCGGACCCGACAGATCGACGAAGGAGATGGATGCCGCCGCGAGGTTGCCCAGGACCAGAAGCGCCGGACCGGGCCGATAGCGGTCATGCCGCCCCGCATGGGTCAGGTAGCCCAGGCTCGACAGCGTGAAGGTCAGCCGCGAAACGGTCGATTTCGGCAGGCCCGTGCGTTCGGAGATCTCGGCATTGCCCAGCCCGTCGTCGGAGGCCCGGAACGCGCGCAGCACGGATAGCCCGCGGGCCAGCGTGGTGGCGAAGCGGCGGTCGGTCTCGCCCGCGCCGTCCATCACATCGACCCCGGAATGAGGAGCGAGATGATCGGGAAGGCCATGATCAGGATCAGGACCAGCACATCCACCGTCAGGAAGCGCAGGATGCCCGCGAAGATGCGGTCGATCGGCACGTCGCGCCCGACCACGTTGGCGATGACGAAGACGTTCAGGCCGACGGGCGGCGTGATCAGCCCGATCTCCAGCAGTTTGATGACGACGACGCCGAACCAGATCAGGTCGAAGCCGTAGGTCTCGACCAGCGGTATCATCAGGGGCAGCGTCAGGACCATGATCCCGATCGGGTCGAGGAACATGCCCAGCAGCAGGTAGATCGCCGCGATGGCGATCAGCAGGACCACCGGCGAGAGCTGCGCGTCGGTGACCGCGCCCACGATGTCGGGCGCCACGCCGGTCAGCGCGATGAACGCCACGAAGATCTTGGCCGCGGCCGCGATCAGGAAGATGCTGGCGGTCTGCACGGCGGTCTCCCGCAGCGCCTCCCACAGCGACCGGAAGGTCAGCTTGCGCTGCGCGAAGCCGATCAGGATCGCGGCCGACACGCAGACCGCCGCCGCCTCGGTCGCGGTGAAATAGCCGCCGTAGATGCCGCCAACGATGACGACGAACAGCGCGACCGCCGGCCAGGCGTCGAGCGCGGCGCGGCCCTTGTCGCCCAGCGTGATCGTGCCGGTGAAGGCCGGCGCGGCGGACGGGTCGCGCCAGACCCAGACCCCGATGACGAGGATGAAGCCTAGAAGCGATAGCAGCCCCGGCAGGATGCCGGCGAGGAACAGCGCCGAGATCGAGGTCTCGGTGAAGATGCCGTAGATGATGAACAGGACCGATGGCGGAATGAGCGAGCCCAGCGTGCCGCCGGCCGCGACGCTCGCCGTGGCGAGGCGCTTGTCATAGCCCATGCGCAGCATCTCGGGCGAGCAGATGCGCCCCATGGTCGACGCGCAGGCGATGGACGATCCGGTGATCGCCGAGAACCCGCCGCAGCCCACGACGCTGGCCATCGCCACCCCGCCGGGGACGCGCGCCAGCCAGACGCGGGCGGCGTGGTAGATCTTGGTGGTGATGTCCGCGCGATAGGCGATGTGGCCCAGAGCCACGAAGAGCGGGATCATCGACAGGTCGTAGGAATGGATCAGGTCGAACGAGTTCGAGAATACCATCGACGTCGTCGGCCGGATCGCGCGGGCGGGGGCGAAGTCGCCGGTGCGGAAGGCGAACATGACGAAACTGCCGACGCTGGCCACCCCGGCCAGCGCGAAGGCGATGGGCACGCGGATCGCCAGCAGGCCGATGACGGCCGCGAAGGCCACGATGCCGACGAGGGTGCCGTCCATCAGTCGCGCTCCGCCAGGAGGTCGTCGGTGCCGGAACCTTCGGGGTCGATATGGCCGCACGCGCGGATCGTGCGGATGTCGCCGATCGCCATCAGCAGAAGGCGCAGCCAGCAGAAGGCTATCCCGATCAGGAATACCACCCGGCCCGGCCATTTCGGCAGGCCCAGCTCGCCGAAGAAGAACGTCCCCGACGCCAGCGTGCTCGTCGCTTCGTGGAAGCCCGCATAGATCAGCGGCGACAGGGCCGCGACGCCGAACAGGGTGCCGCCGACGATCAGCCAGTCCTGCACGCGGCGCGCCATCATCTTGGACAGGAACTCCACCACGATGTGCGCGCGCGCGGTCGTCGCGGCGGCCAGCGGCAGGACGATGGCCGCGACCATCAGTTCGGCCACCATGACGGTCGTGTCGGGGATGCCGCCATTGACCGTCGCGCGCAGGACCACCGTCGCGGTGATCAGCACGCACAGGCCGATGATCGCGATCACCGCCAGGTCGAGCAGAAGCCGTTCGATCCGATGCAGCATGCACAGGCTCCGATCAGGGGGTATCGGGGCGCCCGACCGGGCACCCCACGGCGGTCAACGCGTCCAGGGATAGCCCTGGTCGTCCCGTTCCTGGGCATATTTGTCCAGCAGCCCGCGATACTCCTCAAGCAGCGCCGCACCGTCGAGACCGGCCATCCCGGCCTGCTCGACCCAGGCGTCGACATATTGCGCGCCCTGCTCGACCATCTTGTCGCGCTCGGCGGCGTCCAGTTCGATCACCTCGACGCCGGCGTCCTTCATGGTCTGGATCGCGGCCTCGTTGTCGGCGGTGATCAGCTCGCCCAGCTTGTCGGCCATCGCCACGCCGGCCTCGCCCAGCGCGGTCTGAACGTCGGGCGACAGGGCGTCGTAGCTGTCCTTGTTCATGAAGATGCCGAGCGCGCCGACCTGACCCCAATCGAGGAGCGTGTAGGAAGTGATCACCTCCTGCTGCTTGAGCGCGGCCACGGCGTAGGAATAGCCCTGGCTGCAATCCAGAAGACCGGTGTCGAGACCCTGATAGGCGTCGTAGATCGACATCGGCACCATGTTGGCGCCGAAATCCTTGAACGTGTCGCCATAGGCGCCGACGCCCCGGACCTTCAGCCCCTCGATGTCGTCGGTGCTGCGGATGGCGGCGTCCTTGCAGCCGATATTGACGGCCGACGTGGTGAAGGTGCCCAGATAGACGAGGTTCTGATCGGCGAGGCTGGCCTGGATCGCGTCCGAATTGCGCATCAGGTCGTCGGTCGCACGCATGCCGACCCAAGCATCGGCGTTGCGCAGCGGCAGATCGGCGATGCCGTAGCCCACCATCTCCTGCGGGAAATAGACACCGACGATGGTGCCCAGATCGGCGACGCCGTCGGCAATGGAACCGGCGGCGGCGTTGGCCTTGAACAGCGCGCCGCCCCATTGGACGTCGATCGCGACCTCGCCATCCGTGCGGGCCTCGACATCGTCGACGAAGCTTTGCAGCGCCTCGGCGCGGGCGCCGCGATTCGGCCCCGCCTCGCCCAGGATCAGCGTCGTCTGTGCCGATGCGGCAGCGGCGGCCACGCAGAATGCGGCCGTGGTCAACAGGCGTTTCATGAAATCTCCTCCCAGAGTTCCGCTATGCGGAATTGTATTCCGTAATGCGAAACGCTAGCGTAGGAGCGTTCTGATTGCAACCGTGACGGGGGCGCTCGGGGGATCGGTTCAGGACGCGCGATCCCGCAGCGGGCGCAGCATCCCCTGGATCCGCACGCCCTGGACGGCGACGTGGTCGCGCAAGGCATCCGCGGCCCCGTCGGCATCGCCCTCGCGCAGACATCGGGTGATCGCCCGATGCTCGGCCAGCGATTGCGCCATGCGGCCCCGCTGGCGCAGCTGCGCGCGACGATACGGGCGCAACCGGTCGTGCAGGCGGCGCAGCTCCTGCTCCAAGAAGACGTTGCCCGTCCCCGCATAGATGATGGCATGGAAGACGGCGTTCTCGTCGTAGTAGCGGTCGGTGTCGCCCGCCTCGACCGCCGCGGCGCAGCGCGCGTTCGCCTCCTGCAGGCGGGCGATGTCGGCGGCGTCCATGCGGGTCGCCGCCAGCCGTCCGGCGACGGCTTCCCACTCCGCCATCGTCTCGAACATGTCGAGGAGGTCCGCCACATCGGGCTGGCGCACGAAGACGCCGCGCCGGGGCAGATGTTCGACCATCCCGCCCGCCACCAGGATCCGCAGCGCCTCGCGCACCGGGGTCCGTGAGACGTCGAAACGCGCGGCGATACGGCCCTCGTCGAGCCGCTCTCCCTCGGGAATGTCGCCGGCGATGATGCGACGCTCGATATCCTGTGCGATTTCGGCGGCTCTCGACATCTTCAACCTCGCATACCCTGTCACAGTTCTTGTATACGAGATTGTTGACATAGTGTGCAAGAAATGCTTCCCCTGTCATTCAGGCGGCCCGAGAGAGCCGACCCAAGGGAGGACGACATGAAACAGAGAACCGCCATTCTGGGCGCAGCAGTTCTGCTCGGCACCGCGGGCGCCGCATCGGCCGAGACGCTGCGCCTGTCGCATCAGTGGTCCACGCAGGATATCCGCCACCAGGTCGCGCAGATGATCGCCGACGACGTGGCCGCCGCCGATGTCGACCTCGATATCCGCATCTTCCCCTCGGCCTCGCTCTTCAAGGCGCGCGAGCAGTACACGCCGCTCAGCCGTGGACAGCTCGACATGACGGTCCTGCCGCTCAGCTATGCGGGTGGGCAGCGGCCGGCCTACAACCTGACGCTGATGCCGGGGCTGGTGAAGAACCACGACCACGCCGCGCGCCTGAACGACAGCCCGTTCATGGAGGACATCAAGGCCACCTTGGCCGAGGACGATGTCGTCGTGCTGGTCGACGGCTACCTGGCGGGGGGCTTCGCCGGCAAGGACGGCTGCATCACCGGACCGGACGACATGCAGGGCAAGCAGACCCGTGCTGCCGGCAAGGCGTTCGAGCAGATGCTGGCGGGCGCCGGCGCCTCGATCGCGTCAATGGCCTCGTCGGAGATCTACAACGCGATGCAGACCGGCGTGCTGGACGCGGCCAACACCTCGTCCTCGTCCTTCGTCAGCTACCGCATCTACGAACAGGTCGCCTGCTACACCCCGCCGGGCGAATACGCGCTGTGGTTCATGTACCAGCCGCTGTTGATGAACAAATCCGCCTATGACGCGCTCTCCGACGAACAGCGCGCCGCCCTCGACGCCGCCGCCGAGAAGGCCGAGGCGTTCTATCTGGAGGAGGCCAAGAAGGAGGACGCCGAGAGCCGCCGCGTCTTCCAGGAGAACGGCGTCGAGATCGCCGACATGTCCGCCGAGGAGTTCGAGGCCTGGCGCGCCTTGGCGGCCGAGACCTCCTACAAGGCTTTCGTCGAGGAACTGCCTGAGGGCCAGGCCCTGCTCGACAAGGCGCTCGCCGTCGAATGATGCCGCACCCCCGGCGTGTCCGCGCCGGGGGCGACCATGCCGGGGGGAATCCTAGATGACCGACAGTGACGGCGACGCCTTCACCCGAACCGTCGGCTGGATGTCGACCATCGCGGGCTGGATCTCGGCTGCGATGATCGTCGCCGCCGTGGGCATCACCTGCCAGATGATCTTCGTGCGCTTCGTCCTGAATGCCTCGACCGTCTGGCAGACCGAGATGGTGATCTACCTCGTCATCGCCGCGACCCTGGTCGGCCTGCCCTACGTCCAGAAGCTGCGCGGCCACGTCAATGTCGACCTGATCCCCATCGCGCTCGCCCCGCGACCCCGCCGGATCATGTTCTTTGCCACGATCAGCGCCTCGACCCTGATCATCCTCGTCATGGCCTTCTACGGGTTCGAGTTCTGGCACTTCGCCTGGGACCGGGGCTGGAAATCCGACACCGTCTGGGGCGTCCGCCTCTGGATCCCCTACATGTCCATTCCCGCCGGGTTCGGCCTGCTGGCCTTGCAGATGATCGCCGACCTCTGGGCCGTCGCGCGTGGCTACGACAAGCCCTTCGGCCTGCCCGACCGCGACCCGCTCGCCGCACGCGCGGCCTCCGGGGGGCACTGAATGGACCCGCTCGTCCTCGGCGCGCTGGTCGCGCTTGTCACCATCCTCGTCCTCTTCTCGGGCATGTCCGTCGCGGTCGGCCTGCTGGTCGTGTCGGCCGGGTTCCTGATCGTCTTCGACGGCATGCGCAGCCTGGAACTCATGCCCGAGATCCTGTTCGGCAAGCTCGACAATTTCGCGCTCCTGGCGATCCCGATGTTCATCATCATGGGCGCCTCCATCGCCTCGACCCGCGCCGGCGCCGACCTCTACGAGGCGCTTGAGCGCTGGTTGACCCGGGTGCCCGGCGGCCTCGTCATCTCCAACCTGGGCGCCTGCGCGCTCTTCTCGGCCATGTCCGGCTCCTCGCCCGCGACCTGCGCGGCCATCGGCAAGATGGGTATCCCCGAGATGCGCAAGCGCGGCTATCCCGACGGCGTCGCGGCGGGCTCCATCGCGGCGGGCGGGACGCTGGGCATCCTGATCCCACCTTCGGTCACGATGATCGTCTACGGCATCGCGACCGAAACCTCGATCGGGCGGCTGTTCCTGGCGGGCGTGATCCCCGGCATGCTGCTCGTGGGGCTGTTCATGGCCTGGTCGATCTGGTCGACCTGGCGGTCCGGCAACCTCGCCGTGCTGACGGCCACGACCTATTCCTGGCGCCAGCGGGTCGAGGTGCTGCCCCGTGTCCTGCCGTTCCTCGTGATTATCCTGGGTGTGCTTTACGCCATGTATGGCGGCATCGCGACACCGTCGGAAACCGCCGCCGTCGGCGCGCTCCTGTGCCTGCTGATCGCGATGGTGATCTACCGCCTGTGGTCTCCCGCCGCACTCTGGACGGTGCTGCGCGACAGCACCAAGGAATCGGTGATGATCCTGTTCATCATCGCCGCCGCCGGCGTCTTTTCCTACATGCTGTCCTCGCTCTTCATCACGCAATCCATCGCCGAATGGATCGGGACGCTCGACGTGAACCGCTGGGTGCTGATGGGGGCGGTCAACGTGTTCCTGCTGGTCGCGGGGTTCTTCCTGCCGCCGGTCGCGGTGATCCTGATGGCGGCACCGATCCTTCTGCCGATCATCCTGGCCGCCGGGTTCGACCCGATCTGGTTCGCCGTGGTTCTGACCATCAACATGGAGATCGGGCTGATCTCGCCGCCCGTGGGCCTCAACCTCTACGTCATCAACGGCATCGCGCCCGACATCCCGCTCAAGACGATCCTGACCGGCTCGCTCCCGTTCGTGGCCTGCATGGTGGTGGCGATCGTGCTGCTGTGCCTGTTCCCGGGCCTGGCCACATGGCTGCCGGACGCGGTGATGGGGCCGGCGCTGTGAACGGGCTGGCCGGACTGCTCGCGACGGTCTTCGACCGCCGCTACATGGGCGCGGCCGGCAGCGACGGGCGCAGCATCGAGACCCTGTGCAAGGCCCTGATGGCCGCGCGCGACGAAATCTCGGGCATGGAGCTGGCCCGGCGCGTGCTCGACCGCTACGGCACGCTGACCGCCGGGGCGCGGGCCGCGTTCTTCGCCTTCCTGGCCCGCGACATGGAGATCGAAGCGGACGCCGCAGCCTCCGCCCTCGCGGCCTACAGGGCCGATCCCGGCCCCGAGACCCATGCCCGCCTGATGGCCGCGTCCGAGCCGCCGCGACAGGAACTCGCCCGCCGCCTGAACCGCGTGCCCGGCGCGACCGCGCGGATCGTGTCGATGCAGGCCGACCTCCGCCGGGCCGCGCAGGACGATCCGTCGCTGCGCGTGGTGCAGGCCGATCTGGTCCATCTCCTGCGGTCCTGGTTCAACCGCGGCTTTCTTGTGCTGCGGCCGATCAACTGGGACAGCCCGGCCAGCATCCTGCAGAAGATCATCGAATACGAGGCCGTGCACACCATCGACGACTGGGACGATCTGCGCCGCCGTTTGCAGCCGCCTGACCGGCGCTGCTTCGCGTTCTTCCACCCGGCCATGCCCGACGAGCCGCTGATCTTCGTCGAGGTGGCACTGACCCGCGGCATTCCCGGCGCGATCGGAGATGTCCTTGCCGAGGACCGCAAGGCGCTTCCGGTCGAAGACGCGGACACGGCCGTGTTCTATTCCATCTCCAACTGCCAGCCGGGTCTGGGCGGCGTCTCGTTCGGCAATTTGCTGATCAAGCAGGTTGTGGCCGATCTGACGGCGGAACTGCCGCGGCTTCGCACGTTCGTCACGCTTTCGCCCGTTCCGGGCCTGGCCGTATGGATGGACGTCGCCGGCCTGTCGCCCGGCGACGCCGACCTGCGCGCGCTCGCGGCCCACTTTCTGCTGCGGGTGCGGCGTGGCGACCTGCCCCGGGATCCGGTCGCGCGGTTCCATCTGGGCAACGGCGCCACGATCCACGACATCCACGCGGACGCCGACCCGTCCGAGGCGGGGCAGGCGCAGTCCCATGGCGTGATGGTCAATTACCTCTACGATCCCGCGCGGATCGGGCGAAACCTCGAAGACCTGCCCAAGGGTCGGATCGCGGCCTCCCGCACCGTTCAGGCCCTCGCCCGCCAGGCCCCCATATCCGAGACCACGCAATGACCAATCCGCTCTACGACACGCTCTTCGCCCGCCACAGGGACAGCGACGCGCCCTTCATGTACCTGAACGGCCGGGCGATGCCCTATGGCGCCTTCGTCGACCGGGCCGCACGGATGGCGGGCGCCATGGGCGCGCTGGGCCTCGAACCCGGCGACAGGCTGGCCGCGCAGGTCGGAAAATCCCCCGATGCGGTCGCGCTCTATGCCGCCTGCGCCGCGGCAGGCGTCGTGCTGCTGCCGCTCAACACTGCCTACACGCCGGCGGAGATCGCCTATTTCGTCTCGGACGCCGAGGCCGCGCTGTTGGTGGCCGATCCCGGCGCCGAGGCCGCGCTGACCGAGGTCGCCCACCAGGCCGGTGCGCGCATCGCGACGCTGGGGCAGGACGGCGGCGGGTCGCTGGCCGAGGCGACGGACGCGGCCGACCCCGCCGAGCCCGTCGCGCGGGACGAAAGCGATCTCGCGGCGTTCCTCTATACGTCGGGGACGACAGGGCGGTCCAAGGGCGCGATGCTGAGCCAGGGCAACCTGCTCTCGAACGCGCGGACGCTGACGGACCACTGGCGTTTCGACGCAGGTGACAACCTGATCCATGCGCTGCCCATCTTCCACACGCATGGCCTGTTCGTGGCGATCAACGTCACGCTGACGGCCGGCGGCGCGATGACGTTCCTGCCGCGCTTCGACATCGATGCCATCCTGGATGCGATGCCCGGGGCCACGGCGATGATGGGCGTGCCCACCTTCTATACCCGCCTGCTGGCCGATCCGCGCCTCGACCGGGAGCGGACGGCGAACATGCGGCTCTTCGTGTCCGGTTCGGCCCCGATGCTGCCGGAGACGCACCGGCAATGGACCGAACGCACGGGCCACCGCATCCTGGAACGCTACGGCATGACCGAGACGAACATGAACACCTCGAACCCCTACGAGGGCGAGCGGCGGCCTGGCACGGTCGGCCTGCCGCTGCCCGGCGTCGATCTGCGCATCTGCACGCCTGGCACGACCGATCCCGTCCCGCAGGGCGAAACCGGGATGATCGAGGTCCGGGGGCCAAACGTCTTCCAGGGCTACTGGCGCATGCCCGAGAAGACGGCCGCCGAGCTGCGCCCCGACGGCTGGTTCATCACGGGCGACTTGGGCCGGCAAGACGCCGAAGGCTACGTCACCATCGTCGGGCGCGACAAGGATCTGGTGATTTCGGGCGGGTTCAACATCTACCCGCGCGAGGTGGAGGAGGTGCTGGACGCGCAGCCGGGCGTGCTGGAATCGGCGGTAATCGGCATCCCGCATCCCGACCTGGGCGAGGGCCTGCTGGCCGTCGTCGTGCCCGACGGCGACACACCGCCCGAAGAGACCCTGCGCCGCGCGTTAGAGACGGAACTGGCACGGTTCAAACAACCCCGCCTCTACGTGTTCGCGCCCGAACTGCCGCGCAACACGATGGGCAAGGTCCAGAAGGCGGCGCTGCGCCGAACGCATGCCGGGGCCTTCGACGCGACCTAACCTGTGGCGGCCGTGGCCTGCGACACCGGGTCGGACAGGGCGCCGGCGCGGACGGTACGGCGCAGCTCATGGGCGGCGAAGCGGATGTCCGGGGCGTCTTGATCCAACCCACGGCGTGCCAGGTCATACAGGCGTTCATAGCTGTCGATCATCCGGTCGAGCGTGAACAGGCGGGCGACCCGATCCCGCGCCCGCAGACGCGGGATCGCCATCGCCGCGCACAGCGCCCGGGCCAGGCCCGCCGGGTCGTCGCGGGGCGCGAAACTGCCCGCGTCGCCGATCACCTCGCGCACGGCGCCCATGTCGATGGCCGCGACGGGCAGGCCGGTGGCCATCGCCTCGATCGCGGCCAGGCCGAACGGCTCATCCCAGAGCGGCGTGAACAGCATGGCCGAGGCGCGACCGATGGCATCGGCCAGTTCGAACCCCTGCAGATGCCCGCCATAGCGCAGGCCGGGGCCCAGATGGGGCGCAACGGCCTGGTTGAAATAGTCCTCGTGCTCCACCGCGCCCAACACCGTCAGGGGCACGCCCGCGATCCGGGCTGCCTCGATCGCCAGATGGGTGCCCTTGTTCGGCGTGATCCGCCCCGCCCAGACCGCGCTGCCATCGCCCGTGGGTCGAAACGGCCAGAGATCGGTCAGGATGCCGTTATGGACGACCGCCGCCGCGTCGGACGCCCCGTCCGGCCACCAGCGCCGCGCCTGGGCCTCGGATGTGACGGTGAAGCGGCTCCAGGGGGCGGCACTCTGGTGCACGGCGCGCTGCAGGACCTTGAAGGGCGGCACATGCAACGAGGTCACCATGGGCAGACGTTCGGCGCGGGCCAGACGCGGGGGAAACCGGTGCAGGCTGTTGTTGTGGATGACGTCGAACCCACCCGCCGCCAGTTCGTCCATGATCGCGGCGAACCCGGCATCGACATGGTCGTTCAGGATGTCGGTGCCGTGAAAGTCGTGCCAGGGGAAGCGCGCGTCGTAATGTACGGGCAGGATCGGGCGCAGCGCGACGCCCGCCGGCAGGGCCGCCGCGCTGTCGCCGCTGGCGAACAGCGTCACCTCGTGGTCGCGGCCCGCCAGCGCGGCGGCCAGATGCCAGGAGTGCGCCTCCATCCCACCCATGAAGGGCGGCGCGATCGGGTGGCGGACATGGGCGACAACGGCGATGCGCATCATTCGGCCGCGAAGGGCGCGCGTCCCGCCGGGGTCAGCATCTCGCGCTGCCCACGGTCCAGGCGGGCCTGCCGGACCTTGGGCGACGCGTCGTCCGGCGGCAGGCCTGCCTGCGCCCGCGCCCGATCCTGCAGCAGGCGCATGACGCGACCGCTGGCGGCATAGGGCATGTCTTCCTGCTGACGGCAGAGCGCGAAATCCTCCGCGTCGGGCGCGCGAAGGATGCGCAGACCCGCATCGGTCGGCTCGATCAGGCCCATCATCCGGAAGGCGTGGAGCCAATGCTCCATCGTCCGGTGGCCCCATTTCTGGGCGAAGAGCTCGGCGTTGCGGATGATCGACGGGATGTGGTGGATCGGCGGCATGCAATGCGGGTGGTACTGGTGATAGACGCGCGCGCCCCGCACCCACCAGATCGGGATACCCCGTTCGGACAGGCTGCGGCCGAAATCGGTGTCCTCGCCGCCATACCCCACGAACCGGGTGTCGAACCCGCCCGACGCGTCCCAGTCCCGGCGGTGCAGCGCGAAGTTTAGCGACCAGAAACAGCGGTAGTCTTCGCAGCGCCGCCGATCCCCTTCGGGCGGACCCTGACGGTCGCAATGCCGCACGCCCAACTCGGCGAAACGGTCGTATGTCCAGCCTTCCGCCGCCGCGCCGGCGGGCAAATACAGCACCTCGCCCATCGACAAGCCCTGGCTTGGCCCGACCATGCGGGCGTAGTCGGCGATCAGTTTGGGCGCGGGGATGCAATCCACGTCGAGGAAGGCCAGCACCTCGCCATGCGCCGCCTCGGCCACGCGGTTGCGCGCACGTGCCAGCGGAAGCTCCCGGCCCCTCACCCGAACCTGGCGCACCGGAAAGGACGTCGCGGGCAGGTCGTCATAGAGATCCTCCTGCATCACACCGATGACCAGTTCGGACGGCGGCCGCGTCTGCCGCGTCAGGCCGATCACGAGGTTTCGCAGATGGGTCGCACGCCCCCGCGCAAGCGTCAGCGCCGAGACGGGGGGCATGGCGGATCGGGTCATTCGATGGCTCCTGCAGAGTCGGGGGATACGGGGGTCACGGACGTTCCGGCACGCAGCTTTCGCGCAAGCCGGTCCAGCCAGCGCGCGGCCTTGCGATCGGCTTCGGGATCGACAAGCGCGATCTGGCGCGCGGGGTCGTGCGACGCGCGGACCTGACGGATCGCGGCATCCCAAGCCGCGGCCGAGGACGGCAGATGCGGCAGGTGCAGCGCCACGCCGGCGCGGGCGAGCGCGCGGGCCTTCTCGACCTGCTCGTCGAAATACCGCCATTCCGGCACGGCCAGCCAGGGGCGTCCGGCTCCCAGGATCTGATGGCAGGTCGTGTTTCCGGTCGAGGCGATGACCAAATCCGCCGCAGCCAGATAGTCGCCGACGTTCTCGACCCAACCGTCATGCCGCAGGTTCGCAGGCTCGGTGCCGTGCCAGTCGCGAACGACCTGACCGATCGACAGCCACTGGACGTCGGGCATCGCGCGCGCGCCCACGGCCAGCGGTGCGGAGGCGAAGCCCGACCCGCCACTGCCCGATATCGTCACGAACACGGGGGTATCGGGCCGCAGACCCAGTCGCGCGCGCGCCGCCCGGCGATCGGGCAGATCGGTCGCCGTGCCCAGGCCCCCGGCGAAGCACGCCTTCCGTCGCATCTGATCCGTCCAGTCCGGCTGCGACAGCCTATCGTCGCAGGGCACCAGAAATCCCGCCGCCCCGTCATAGGCGGCCCGGTGGCCCGGGTCGGACCGGTCGCCATGCTGCAGGACGGCCACATGCGGCACCGAACAGAGGCGCGCCAACTGCGCGACCTCGGCCGAGACGTCGCAGACGATCAGGGCCGGATCGGCACGGGCGAACCAGCCGGCGATCTGCGCCATCGCCTCGCGGATGGCGGGCCAGCCCAGCGGCGCGCAGTGAACCGTGCGCGGCGCCGGCACCCAGTCGGCCGGCACCTCGTCGCCCCGTGGCTCGAAAAGGGAAGGGATGCGCACGATTTCGACGTTGGGGCGAAGCCGGGGAAAGATGTCGTCGCGTGCGCAGAACACGGTGACTGGGCGGCTTTCCGGCAAGGCGTTGACCACGGCCGCACAGCGTTCGGCGTGACCCCGGCCCTGATGATGCACGAAATAGCCGATGGGTGGCTGCGCCGCACGGTCCGGGTCGAAACGCGCGGTCATTCGCCGGCCTGTTCCGCGCCGACCCGGGCGACGTCGAAACACGGCGGACTTGCCAGGCCGAGGGCGGCCAGCCCCTCCAGCACGCCGTCGGCATGGCACGTCCGGGTCCGATGCACGTGGCGCCCCAGATCGCGCATCGCCATTTCGGGTAGGGCATTCGCGACCAGGATGCCGCGGCCGCAGCCCGCCAGCATGTCCGCGTCGTTGCCGCTGTCGCCGGCGGCGATGCAGTCGCGCAGGGTCAGGCCGAGTTGCGCGGCCACGAACGCCACCGCACTCGCCTTGCCGCCATTGGGTGCCAGCACGTCGATCAGCCGTCCATGGGAGGGCACGACCCGGGCCGCGACCCCCGCCGTGTCCAGACGCGCCCGCAGGTCGTCCGCCTCTGCAGCCGTGCCGAAGGCGGCCAGCTTCCAGCGGCGTTGTTCGACGGCAGGCTGCATCACCACCCCACTCGCCTCGAGGATTTCGAGGGCGCCGGTCCGGTTCCAACCCTCGTCCAGCCGAGCGGCGTAATCTTTCGACAGAGACAAACGGCCCTGTTCGTCACGCATGTGGATCTCCGTCCCGACGGCGGTGACGAAGATCTCCGGCTCCATCAGGTCCCAGTCGGCCAGAACGGCGCGGGCCTCGGTGATGGCCCGACCGGTCGCGACGGCCAGCGCGATCCCTTGCGCTTCTCCGCCTCCGACCCAGGCCGAGAACCGCGTTGCGGCCGACCGGTCGCCGGTCAGCGTGTGATCGATGTCGCAGGCCAGCAGATGATGCGGCGCCCCCCTGGGCGTCCGCACCCCGGATCCGAGCGCGCCATAGATGCGCGCCACGCGGTCGGCCCAGCCGTCCCACTGGAAGGCGCCGATACCGGCCCGACCGGCCCGCGCCGCGGCATCCCATGCGACCGGATCGAAGACGAGGCCGCGAATGGCCGCGGCGATGGCCCCGGTATCCCGCGGATCGACGAGGGTTCCGTGACCGATGGTGCCGACGATATCCACCGGACCCCCTTCGCGGGTGGCCACCACGGGCAGCCCAGCCTGCGCGGCCTCAAGCAGCGTCAGGCCGAAGGGTTCGTGGAAGGACGGGTTGGCGAAGACCCCGCGACGGGCGGCCGCCAGGCGGTAGAGCTGCGCGACCTCGCGCGGGCCGTGACGAGGTGGCAGGGCCACGCGGCCCGTCAGCCCTTCGGCCAAGACGGTTTGGCGAAGGCCGTCGATGACCTGTCGCGTCTCGCCCGTCTCCTCGGCACCGTTGCCGTCCTGACCGGCCAGGATCACCAGGTTCGTAGCGGCGCGCAGCGCGGGATCGTCGGCATAGGCCCTGACCAAAGCGATAAGGTTCTTGCGCATCACGGGCCGCGCGATCGCCAGGATCAACGGGCGCGCCGGACTATCCAGAAGCGGATCGACCAGCGCGCGTGCGGCGGCGAGATCGCCGGGGGCGGCGTCCAGCGGCGGCACGCCGGGCGGGACACGGTGCACCCATCCGTCGACATCGGCGCCGTAGGCCTGAACCTGTCGCTCGGCCTCGTCCCGGGAGGACACGATCACGGCGTCGGATCGCAGGAGGGCCCGGCGTTCATCGTCGATCCGACGGTCCAGCACCGGGTTCCGGTCGGCATCCATGCAACGCCGCTTGTCGATGCCGAGCGAATGGGGCGTGTAGGCGGTGACGACGCCGAAATGTTGGGATGCCGCCCATGCCAGGCGGGCCGCGTCGGCGAAATGGGCATGGATCACGTCCGGGCGACGGTCGGCCCGCAACAGGAGATCCAGATAGGCATCCGTCAGCGCCGGGATTTCCTCGGCCAGCGCCTCCTTCGACAGATAGGCGCGGTTCGCCGTCTCGAGCCGAAGGATACGGAGCTTGGGCCCGACATCCTGCACGACCTGTGCATGCACGCGCCCCAGCGTCGGGTCGTCGAACGCGCGGGTCACGATGTCGACGCCGGAGATGTCGGGCCGCCGCGCCTGCGCTGCTGCCGCGCCCAGAATATAGGCGATATGGCCGCCCGTATCCTCGGTCAGGCCATACTGGACGGAAGGCGCAGTGAGACAGCCGCCGAGAGCGATGTGCTGGATATACATAGGAAAATTCCATTGCTTGTCCGTAAACGCCGGATCAGCATTCGGGTTCCTGAACGAATCGGGCATCCGGGTGCGACGATTGGCCCTTGTCCGATTCGACCTAGAAACCGGGTTGGGGTGCGGCTCATCCCCGTATGCGAAGGACGAGGAAGAATGCCCCTGCGACACCGCTATCTCTTCGTCGGCGGCCTGCATCGTTCGGGCACCAGCCTCGTCGCACGGATGGCGGCTTCGCTGCCCGGCGCCGGCGGGATTCAGGGTGCCCCCGTCCCCGAAAACGAGGGCGTCTATCTGCAAGGGGCGATCCCGCATGACGCGCTCAAGGGTCGGCCGATGCGGTTCGCCACCGACCCGGCGGAGCACCTGACCGAGGCGAGCCCGCTGAACCGGCTGGAGACCCGCCAGCGGATGGAGGCGGACTGGACCCCCTGGTTTCGGCCGGACCTGGCCTGGCGGGTCGAGAAATCACCGGTCAACCTGACGCGCATGCGCCTGCTGCAACAGCTGTTCCCCCTCTCGCAGTTCCTTGTGGTGCTGCGCCACCCCGAGGCGGTGGCCGCGGCCATGTCGAAATGGACCGACCGTCACCCCGGCGCGCTGATGGATCATTGGCTTGAGGCGCATGAACGACTGGTTCGGGACCTGCGGCATCTGCATGCCGTCCTAATCTTGCGCTACGAGGACGTGGTCCGCGACCCCGGCGCGACGATCCGCGGCCTGTCGGCCTTCCTGGACGTCGTCGCACCGACAGACGCCGTGGGCGAGCCGATCCGCGACGGCAATACCGACTATCCGGACGCCATGCCCATGACCGGGGCGCAGACTGCACGGGCCGCGAGATGGGGATACGGTCCGAACCTTGGCGTCGATCCGAACTGGTCGCTTGCGCCCGCGCATCCGCTCCGCGATGTACGCGACGCCACTTCGACCGCGCTCGGCATGAAATAGCCATCGATGCGCCACGTTCTGGCCGGTATATTTCGATGACGCTCCGGCCGATGGTCCGGGCGTTGGACCGCGGGGATTGCTGGACCGATGGGAATGGAAAGAACCTGGCGGCGCCTGGAAGGGCAGGCGATGCGCACGCTGTGGCGCTTCATCGCGGCGCGGTCCGTGGACCGGACCGAAATGCTCTCCTCCGGGTCCTGCCTGATCCTGGCGCCCCATCCCGATGACGAAACGCTGGGCTGCGGCGGGTTGGCGATGCTCAAGCGCCGGGCCGGCGCGCGGGTCGATGTCGTGGTGGCCACCGATGGCGGGGCCACGGGCGCCGCGGACGGGCCGGCGGCATCGACCGACGTGACCCGCCTGCGCGAACGCGAGACGATCGCGGCCTGCGCGCTTCTGGATATCGACGCGGATCGCATCACCTTTCTCGGCCTGCCCGATGGCGAACTGGCCCGGCACGAGGGCGCGTTGCGCCGTCGCCTGTCGGACATCGTCGCGGAACTCCGCCCCGACCAGATCTACGTCTGCGCCGCCGCCGACGGACATCGTGATCACAAGGCGCTGGCGCGCGCGACGCAGGCGCTGGTTGATGACGGGATGGTCGCGGCCGGGGCCGTTCGCGAATACCCGGTCTGGTTCTGGGATTTCCGATCCTGGCGCCCGGAGGGTCAGTCCAACAAACGCGGTTTCCTGACGGGTCTGCGCGCGGCCTGGGTCGCGGCCAGACGGCTGCGCGTCGTGCACGTCTCCCTGGCCGGGCTGGTGGATCGCAAGCGCGCCGCGCTGGAATGCCACGGCTCGCAACTGGGGCCGACGCACGACACGCCGGAATGGGACGGCCTCCCGCAGCATTTCGTCGATTTCTTCCTGCGCGACCGGGAATTGTTCTTCGAAGCACACCCCCCGTCCGGCGAAAGCGGAGCATCGCGATGAGCGCGGGCGTCGCCCTAGTTACCACGGACACGCCGTTCGGGCGTCAGATGGCCGCGCGGCTGGACCGGGCGCTCTCGGACGGGCCGGACCCGCTCCGCGCCGTGCTGGTCAACCGCAAGCCGGCGAACGGGAACGGGCGGCGGCGGCTGCCGGGACTGAACCGGCTACAGCGGGCCGTGTTGCCCGACAAGCGCGTGGCGCACGCGGCCTGGCTCCTGCAGCAGCAGGCCGATGCCGCCTTCGAGATCGAGACCGGGCCGCTGCCCGACTGGCCCGAAACCTGCGTCGTCCGCGAAGCCTGCCCGAGCAGGATCAACGATGCCGACACCGTGGGCTGGCTGGCCGGGGTCGCCCCCCGCCTGCTGATCTCGGCTGGGGCGCCGATCCTGCGCGCGCCGATCCTGGCGGTGCCGCCGCTAGGCGTGCTGAACCTGCACAGCTCCCTCCTGCCGCGCTATCGCGGCACCCGGGCCGAGTTCTGGCAGGTCCATAACGACGACCTGTCGCATGCCGGCCTGACCGTCCACTTCGTCGATGCGGGCGTGGATTCAGGCGATATCGTCCTGCAGGTGCCCCTGCAGACCTCGCCGAGCGAAGGGCCCTGGATGATGCGCGCGCGCAACCAGATCGCGGCGCTGGAGGCCCTGCCCGAGGCCGCGCTGCAGGTGCTGGCCGGTACGGCGGTGCGGCGGCCGCAGGAACGATCCGACGAACGGCCCTACCGGTTCGCGGACATCACGCCGGCGGCGATCCGACGCGTCCTAATGCGGATGAAACGCGCATCCGTCAGCCGGTGAACCCGTCCCAGACGCGGGACATGTCGCGCCCCAGCAGATCGGACAACCCGGCATTCCGCGCCGAGAAATGCTGCGCCAGATAGGCGGCCGTATCGGCCCGCATCCGCGGTGGCCGTTCGGCGCGCAGCAGCCGCGGATTGACCTTGTGGAACCAGAGATGGTGCAGCTTGTGGTGGACCCGGTGCCGCAAGCCCGTCCGCCCACCCATGTGATTGCGATAGCGCCCGGAGATCAGGCCGCGCCCGATCCGGTTGGCGGCGCGATGAAGGCGCGGCATCTGCGGATAGGTGCTGCGGTTGAACCAGGTCTTCGCCTCGGCCAGGGACATCCGGGGCAGGTCCAGATAGTCGGTTGTCTCGTCGATGAAGGCCTGCTGGTCGGTCCTGAAATCCTCGAAGATCTGCACCTTGACCTGATCGGGGCCGAACGCATCCAAATAGCGGCGCAGATGCGGCGCATAGGTCGAGCCGAGCACGATCGAGCTGTGCTGCGTCAGCGCCTTCTCGAAGCTGCAGGCCAGCCGCGCCGTCCGCATCAGGTGCCAGTACTGCGAATACGCCCGGCGCACCGGATCGCGCAGAAGGAAGATCATTTTCACGTCGGGCAGGGCCGCCTGGATCCGCTCGGGCGCGGCGGCGGAGAACAGATAGGTGGTGGTGTCCTCGCCGATCCGGGGCTTGTCGCGGAACGGAGCGAACCGCGCCTCGTACCAGTCCAAACTCTTGCCCTCCGGGTCCTCGACGTCGAACCATTCCAGCCGTCCGTCCTCGACGAACAGGAAGTCGGGATGCACGATCGGATCGTCGGCGTCGAAGAAATTGATCTCGTTGTCGGGGATTCCGATGTCGGGATGCTGCCCCAGGATGAAATGCAGCGACGTCGTCCCGCATTTCGGGGCCCCGCCGATAATGAAATCCGGCAGGCGGGTCGCGGTGGGCTTGCTTGCATCGTTCATCGCGGGCATCCGGTTTCGTAAGACGACACGGCATCCGAACGTCGGGATTTCAGGCCTCTCCGGCCTATACGCAAAAGTGCCGGCGTCCAACCTGTCATTGCCATGGCCGCAAGCGCAGCGGGAGGCGCAGCGAATTCGCCACGGCCCGCCATCCGATGCGCGCATCCGGCATCCCGGCGGTGGCACGCGCCCCACCGCTGCGGATAGGGTGCCGGCGAACCGACCTCTATGCCCGGAGACCGCAATGGCTGGATCGAAGACACAGGAGGCGCCGGGCCATTCCCCGTCCGCCGACCGGGCGCCGCGCGTGAACGTCATCGGGATCGGCGCGCAGAAATGCGCGTCGTCCTGGCTGCACGCCGTCGCGGCCTCCCACCCCGACATCGCCGTGGCCGACCCCAAGGAGGTCGATTTCTTCAGCTACCACTTCGATCACGGCTATCGCTGGTACGAAGGGCATTTCGACCACGCGCGGCAGACGCCGGTCCGGTTCGAAAGCTCGCCCTCCTACTTCCATGACCCGCGCAGCCCGGCGCGGGCGCGGGCCTACAATCCCGACATACGGGTGGTGGTGCTGCTGCGCGATCCGATCCGGCGCGCGTTCTCGAACCACGCGCATGAGATCATAAAGGGCCACATCCCGCCGATCCCGTTCGAGGACGGGCTGCGCAACAACCCCGCCTATGTCGAGCAGGGCCTTTACGCGACGCACCTGTCACGCTGGCGCGACGCCTTCCCCGAGGAGCAGGTGCTGGTTCTGTTCGCCGAGGAGGTCTCGGCCGGGCCGGAGGACGCCGCGCGCCGCCTTTTCACGTTCCTCGGCGTGGATGCGGGCTTCGAGAGCGCGATCCTGCGCGAGCGCCGCAACGACAGCGACCGCGCGCGGATCCCGGCGCTGCGGACGGGCCTGCGCGCCGGCGGCGATTGGCTGCGCAGGCAAGGGATGGAGCCGCTGCTGTCGCGGATCAAGCAGGTCGGACCGGTCGCGCAACTGCTACAGGCCAACCGCATCGAGATCCGCGAGGAGATCCCGCCCATGCGCCCCGAGACACGCGAAAGGCTGTCCCGGACCTTCGCGGCCGAGATGGAGGCCCTGCGCGCGATGCTCGGCCGCGACGTCCTGCCATGGGACGCGCCCGGGCGATGAAGGCCCCAGGCGAGGTGATCGTGCAAGGCACCGGGCGGGGCAAGCTTCTGGTCTTCGGGTTCGATGCCAACGAGGCCGCGCAGCGCCGCCGGATCCGGGCCTATCTCGATTGCGGATTCGACGTCCTGGGCTTCACCATGCGGCGCAGCAACATGATCCACGATACGGTCCCGTTCTGGGACAATGTCGATTTGGGCCGGACGCGGAACGCGGCCATGGGGCAGCGACTGGGCGCGCTGGCCCGGGCCATCCCGATACTGCGCCGCCACCGGGACCGCATGCAGGGCGCGCACGCCATCGTGGCGCGGAACCTGGACATGCTGATCCTGGCGGCCGCGGCGCAGCGCATGATCCGGCCCCGGCCGCGGCTGATCTACGAATGCCTGGACATCCATGGCCTGATGACCGGCGACGGTCCGGCCTCGCGCGCCGCACGGGCGCTGGAGCGTCGGCTGCTGGCACGGTGCGATGCGATCGTCATCTCCTCGCCCGCGTTCCAGCGGGTCTATTTCGGTCCGGTCCAGGGCTGGACCGGCGAGACGCGCCTGGTCGAGAACAAGCTGTGGACCGGCCCAGATGGTCCCCACAGACCGAAGCCCGAGGCCCGGCCTCGCCCCAGGCCGACCGTGCTGGGCTGGGTCGGAACGCTTCGCTGTCCCGAAAGCCTCGATATCCTCGCCCGGACCGCGCGAGCGATGGGACCGGAGGTCGAGATCCGCCTGCATGGGATCGTCCATCGCCACGGCCTGCCCGATTTCGATGCCGTGCTGGCGGCCACGCCCAACATGACGTTCCACGGTCCCTATGCCTATCCGGACGGGTTGGCCGCGATCTATGCGGCGTGCGACGTGGTCTGGGCGCAGGACCTCTGGCAATGGGGCACCAACTCCACCTGGCTGCTGCCCAATCGGATCTACGAGGCCGGCTATTTCGGCTGCCCCTCCATCGCCGTCGCCGGAACGGAGACCGGCCGCCGCGTGGCCGACGCGTTCGGCTGGACGGTGTTTGAGCCTTCGGCCGAGGCGCTTGTCGCGCTGCTGACGGATCTTACGCCCGAAGCCCTGGGAGATCGCCGGCGCGCGCTACTGGAAATGCCCGAAGACACGTTCCGGCAGTCCATCGCCGAGGTCGGCGCTTCCGTCAGCTAGGCGGGGCGACCAGGTCGTCGCATTCGGCACCCCGTGGCGCCGTGCTCCGCCAACGCAGGGCGAGGACCGCCCCCGCCTCGCGGATTTCGACCGCGTAGCCCCGCGCGGCGAGGGGAGGGACCAGCCGTTCGGCCCATCCCCGCGTGCGCCAGAAATGCGGCGAGGTCACGAGCAACCCGTCCGGTTCGCAGCCGAGAACGGCGGACCAGGCCGCCGCCGTGCCGATCACCGGACGTCCCGTGCGGGTGTCGCGCCCAAAGTCGCGGGGCGGCGACAGCTCGCTGACCCGGCTGGGGCTGAATAGCAGGTCATAGGCCCCCAGATGGGCGAGGTGATGCAGCTCCCGCGTGGTGACGACGAAGGGGGCGTCCGCCCAGTCGCGCACGACTTCCGCCGCGCCGCGCCAGTCGCCACGCGCGGGCAGGCCGCGCCCCGCCGCCAGTTCCAGGCTTCGCGACCCGAACGGCGTCGCGAGCAGGATCACGATCATCGCCACGGCAAGCGTCGCCGCACGGCCTCGGCCACCGAACCGGCGCGCGACGCCGGCAGCCATGGCCGACAGGCCCAGACCCCAGATCACGAACAGGAACGGCATCGCATAGGACAGGTATCGCAGCGCCTTCATCCCGCCGAAGGAATGGACGACGAAACATACCGCGAAGGCCAGGCCGCAATAGACCGTCAACCCGGGGCGCACCCGGAAGGCGGCCAAGGCCAGCAGCGGCGTCACGTACCACAAGAGACCCCAGCCGCGTTCCATCTGGTCGAAGTAGAAGCCCTGGTAGTTGCGAAGCGCGGCCGCATGTTCCGGCGTCCAGCGATAGAAGGCCACCGCCTTGGCCCCCAGATCGGTGAGGATCGCGACGGCGAGCGCGCCCGCCGCGGCGGCGATCACCAGCACGGCAAGGGCAAGCGCCCGGCTGCGCGTCGTCGCGACCCGTGGCACCGATAGGGCGGCCGCGCCCGACAGCACCGCCGCGATGCCAATGATCGTGACGACCTGAAGCCGCAGCGCGACACCCCAGCAAAGCACCCCGAGGAGCGCGAACGCCAGACCGCGTGCGCGTTTGCCCGCCAGGATCGACACGGTCGCGGCGTACATGGCAATTGCGCCCGCCAGGAAGAACAGCACATGGAAGGCGTAGAACCGAGCCAGCTGCGCCTCGATAATCGCCTGCGGCCACAGGACCGCGAAAAGGCCCGCCAGGGCCGCCGGCCAAGGCCCCGCCGCCCGCGCGACCCAGAGGACCAGAAGCGCCGGGATCGCCGCCCCGGCCAGCACCGAGATCAGACGCGCGGTGCCCAGACCGTTACGGCCCGTCAGTTCGAACAGACCGGCGATCATCCGGGTGAACAGCAAGCCGCGCCGGTACTCCCCCTCGAGGATGGCGGGATGCCCCGTTTCGACCAGGCCGCGCGCGGCGAGGAGGTGATAGAACTCGTCGAACTCCCCCGGTGCGCCCAGAAGGCCCACGCGAAACGCCATGGCGAAGGCGGCCGCCACCAGCACCGCCGCGATGATCCAACGGCCTGTTCGATCCATCGCCATCGTCACGTCCGGCCCGACCCTTCGTTGCCGCCACGCGCCACAGGCCCTAGCGTTGCCATGGACGGATCGAGGTGCCCGGGGCGATGCCGAACACGTTGGCCCATATCGGAATACAGGCCGTGATCACGCGCGGCACGATCGCGGCGGCCCCGCCGGGATGGATCTGGCTGGGTTGCATTCTGCCTGATCTGCCCTGGATCGGCCTGCGGTTGCTGCGCGCGCTGCCGGTCGCGCCCCCGGTCCATGACGCGCGTCTCTGGGCCGTGGTCGCCAGCAGCCTGCCCTTCTGCCTGCTGGCGGCGGGCGCCCTGGCCTGCCTCTCCCGTCGACCGGCCCGGATCTTCGCGATTCTGGGCCTCGGGGCGGCGCTGCACCTGATCCTGGACGCCACGCAGGCGAAATGGGGAAACGGCGCGATCCTGTGGGCGCCGTTCGACTGGCGCCCGGTCAGCCTCGCATTCTACTGGCCCGAGGATCCGACGACTTTGGTCCTGTCGCTCCTCGGTCTGGCGGTGTTCGCCTGGGCCGTCGCGTTCTGGCGCAAACCCGCGCGCCTGGCGGGCGGCCGGCGGCGTCCACTCCTTGCCGGGGTGCTCGCGCTCCTCTGCGGTGTGGGGATTGTCGTCGCCATGCCGCTGGCCGAACGCGCGGACCCGCACGGGATCGCCACGCTGCGGGGTACGGACACGCGGGCGGGACGCTGCATCGCCTTCGACCGCGCCCGCGTGGGGCCCGATGCCGACGGCCGCACCGTCCTTCACGTCTGGACGGGGGAGGCATTGCGCATCGCGGATGGCGCCCTGCCCGACCCACCGGCGACGATCTCCGTGCAGGCATGTTTCACCACGGCCGACACCGTCCGCATCCGCGCGGCGCATGTCCACGTCGGGGGGTGGCGCGACCGGATGTCCTATGTCGGCCTCGCGCTGATCGGGCTGTGGTGGGCCGCGGTGGGATACGGAAGGCTTCGACACCGGCGGTTCACGACCGCGCGCCGATCGGGCGGGCCGGGACGCCGCCCATGATCGCGTTCGGGGCGACATCGCCCGTGACGACGCAACCCGCGCCGAGGATGGCACCGTCGCCCACCCGGACCCCGTCGAGGATCTTGACCCCGGCGCCGACCCAGACGTCGCGCCCCAGCACGACCGGTCCCTTGGTCTCCAGCCCCTGATCGACCATCGGCCCGGCGCCCAGGGCATGGCGATACCGCCCCCCGCCCAGATAGCATTGTCCGGCGATGATGGCGTGATCCCCGATCTCGATCCCCGAAACGGCGGCCAGCGTGCATTGCGTGCCGATGGAACAATCGCGCCCGATCCGCAGATAGCCCTGCTTGACCACCAGGATCGTATCGCGCGCGATCAGCGTGCGGTCCCCGATGACGAAATCGGCCCGCCCGGCCGTGCCCCGCGCATCCAGCGCGCAGCCGTCATCGATCGTGACGTGGTCGCCCAGCCGCATCCAGCCCGGACAGCGCAGCGAGATGTTGCGGCCGAAATTGGTGCCCCGCCCGGCCGATCCGAACAGACCCGGAAACAACACCTTCCGCAGCGCGAAGCCGAGCGCCCCGCCGACGCCCGCCGCGAAGGTCATCGCCAGTTCGTAGCGCAGGAAATGCCCCGCCCCGCCGCGCCCGACGAAGAACGCGCGATACTTCGCCAGCGGCGAGCCCGGTGCCGAGAGGGAGGCGACGACGCGGTCCTTTTCCGGGGCCTCGGGCATCGCCCCTTGATCCGGTGGCGTCATCGCGCGACCTGCGCATCCCGCAGGACCTGCACGAAGCGCGGCGCCAGCAGACGGGCCGCCGTTTCGGTCAAGTGGTTGGTGTCGCGAAACAACGGAACATCCTCCAGCAACAGGTCGCAGACCGTTTCGTCGCACAGAATTCCGTCGATTCGTAGGGCGAGAAGGTCGTGGCGCTGCACGATCTCGTCATATCCTGCGATGATCGTTGCCGTCCGGTCGTCAAAGCGGGTGCGGGCGATGGATAGGTCACCCGGATCACCGCCGCGCACGAGAGCCCGGGCGGCGGCCTCGGGCACGTGCTGTTCGGCCTCGGGCAGGGGATAGACGAGCAGGACCTGCTTGCCCGACGCGCGCAGGCGCCCGACCGCCGCGTCCAGCCGGTCGAGGTAGAAGGCCGTACGGTCGGCGCCGTCGGGCAGCGGCCCGGCGCGCGGCCCGATCAGGAGCGGGCTGCGGTTTCGCTCGGTCAGGCTGTAGTCGGGCCACCCCTGGGCGTAGAGCTGCGCGCGAAGGGTGTAGATCACCAGCTCGACATCGGGGTCCGCCAGCACCCGCTCGAACGTGGTGTCGACATAGGGGCCGCAATCATGCTCCTCGCCGATCCAGTAGACCTGGAAGTCGGGGAAGTTCGGGCAGCCCCGATGCGCCAGCATCTCGACCGTCAGCCCCAGTTCCTGCCCGGCGAGATCGAGCGCGGGGACATAGGCCGGCCCGTGGCTGTCGCCCAGCAGCACCACCGGGGCCGGGCCGCCGGCGGGGGCACCGAACAGGCACGGCTCGCTCCAGTCCTTGCCGTTCTGGCGCCGCTCGCAGGCGCGGGCGGCGGCGTGGCGATCCTCGGCGAAGGCGGCCAGCAACTTGGCCTCGGGCGGCAGGCGGAAGGGCAGGCCGGTACCGACGACGGGCACCAGGCCGATGGCGATGACCGCCACCATGGCCGCGCCCGCACCCGCGAACACCGTACGCCGGCTGCCGAAGGTCGGACGCCGAAATGGACGCTCCACGAAGCGGAAGCTGAGATCCGCCAGAAGCAGCGACAGCGCGAAGAGGCCCAGCGCCTCCAGCGGGTCGGGCATGTCGAGGAAGACGTAGAGGAAGAACACGACCGCCGGCCAGTGCCAGAGGTAGAGGGAATAGGAACGTCGGCCGATCCAGACGGGCAGGGTCGATCCGAGGAGACCGCCGATGCGCGTCCCGCCCGATGCACCCGCATGCAGGACCAGCGCCGTGCCCAGCACCGGCAGGGCGGCGGCGACGCCCGGAAAGGCTGTCCCCTTGTCGAGTATCACCGCCGCCAGAAGGATCATGACCAGCCCGAGCAGCGCCGCACCTTCGCGCAATGCGCGCCCGCCGAAGGCCGGAACGAGGCCCAGTGCCAGCAACGCACCCACGCCCAGTTCCCATGCGCGCCAGGGCAGCAGGTAATAGGCCGCGGTCGGGACGGTGGCCGTGGTCAGCGCGCTGAGCACAAAGGACGCCAGCGTCAGCCCGCCGATCCAGAAGACCGGGCGTCGCCCGAGGCGGGCCAGTGCCATCAGAACGAGGGGCACGAACAGATAGAACTGCTCCTCGATGGCCAGCGACCAGGTATGCAGTAGCGGCTTGGTATAGGCGGCGGCGTCGAAATACCCCGCCTCGAGCCAGAAGAGTATGTTCGATGCGAACACGGTCGCGGCCACCGCGCTCTGCCCCGCGTCGCGCAGGTGATGCGGCAGGAAGACCACGGTCGCCGCCGCGAGGCTGCCGGCGATGACGACGAACAACGCGGGCAGGATGCGGCGGATCCGACGCTCATAGAAATGCAGGAGCGAGAAGGTGCCCGCCGACAGCTCGCGCTGGATGATCGAGGTGATGAGGAAGCCCGAGATCACGAAGAACACGTCGACACCGACGAACCCCCCCGGCATCCAGGGCTGGCCGAAATGGAAGGCCAGGACCGGCAGGACGGCGACCGCGCGCAGGCCGTCGATATCGGCGCGATAGCTAAGCGACATGCGCGCCTCCCGCGCTGCGGGCCGGCCACGCCCGTCCGCGCCACCCATGGCCGGCCGTCATGCCGTGTCCGCCACGCGCGGCGGCCGCGCGGTGCCGCGCCGCAGGGCATAGACGATGCCGCCGAACAGACCGGCGGTCAGGATGGCGCCGAACTCCGCCCAGGCGAAGGCCAGCGCGTGGTCGCGGTCGACACCCCAGAGGCCCAGCAGCAGGATGAAGATCGCTTCGCGGATGCCGATGGCGTTGATCGACAGCGGCGCCATCATCGCGAAGATCGCGACCGGCACGATCGCGAAGAAGGCACCATAGGACACGCCCAGATCCAGCGCCTGGGACAGAACGAAGTAGAAGGTCACCACGTTGATCTGCAGCAGGATCGACAGGCCGAGGCAGGGCAGCACCACGCCCCGGGCGCCGTCGAAGGCGCGCAGCCCGTCGGCGATGCGCCGCAGTTTGGCGGGCATGCGCGCGGGCCAGGGGATGCGCCCCGGCATCAGAAGGGCCCCCAGGCCGCCCCCCACGACGGCGAGGCCGATCCCGACATAGAGCCAGAACCCGGGCAGATCCTCGACCACCTGCCGGATCGACAGCGCGGCGATCGCCACGAAGCCGATCAGCGTCAGCAGACCGAACAGGCGGTCGACCACCAGCGAGAGCGCCGAGAACCCCGGCGTGGCCCCCGCCCGCCAGGCATCGTAGCTGCGGATCGCGTCGCCGCCCACGACCGAAGGCAGGAACTGCCGGAAGAAGAACGCGCTGACGGTGGAACCCCAGAGATAGCGGAATCCCGGCCGGACGTCGCGCACGGCCAGCAGTCGCTGCCACCGCATCGCGACGATCGCGGCGCCCAGCAGTTGCATCGACACCGCCAGCGCCAGCAGGGCCGGATCGGCGCCTGCCAGGGCGGCGAAGACCGCGGACAGATCGGCTGACCGGATGATCCAGACCAGAAGCGCCGCGCAGAGCGCGAGCTTGACGCCACGCATCAGAAGACGGCGCGACCGCCCGGACGCCGTCGCCGTGCCGGACCCGCCGGTCGGCATCATCGCGCCGGTTTGCGGCGAATCGCCTGTGCCGACTGGTTCAGGATTGGTCCGATCGGCCATGGTGACTCGACTTTCTTCGTCGGAACGCCATATCACAAGTAGGTTTGCGGAATCGCCCCGCCTTTGCGGAAAGGCTCGAATGCTAAGGATCATTGCGCTCGGATACGGAACGGCCCTCGCGTCGGCGGTTGTCCTATGGGCGGCCTTCGGCAGTCCGGCATGGCTCGCCGTCCTGATATTCTGGATCGGCGGCGCGGTCCTGACACTCTCGATTGCCTGGGTCGCGACACGTCGTCCGCCGGTTCGGTCGGCCCGGATCGCCCCGCGCCGACCAGATAGATGGGACGTCGCGGGTCTGGCCCACGACTCCCGCGGCGACCTCTAGTACGCGCCCGGCGCCCGACCCCGCAGAACCATCATCGCCGTGCGGAAGATGATCGCGACATCCTGCGACAGCGTCCAGTTCTGGATGTAGGCGCTGTCCTCGGACACTCGCGAGTCGTAGGACCCGTTGGACCGCTCGCCGATCTGCCATGGGCCCGTCAGACCCGGACGCACCGAGAGATACAGGCTGCACGCCGTGCCGTAACGCTGCAGTTCCGCCTCGACCACGGGGCGCGGACCGACAAGGCTCATATGCCCCATCAGCACGTTCCAGAGCTGCGGCAGCTCGTCGAGGCTGGTCGCGCGAAGCACGTGTCCAATGCCCTTCAGGATGCGCGGATCGTCCTTCAGCTTCTGATTCGCGTCCCATTCGGCACGCACGGACGGGTCGTCACGCAACAGTCGGGCAAGCTGGACATCCGCATCCTTGACCATGGTACGGAATTTGAGGCAGCCGAATCGGTCGCCTCCCCGGCCCACGCGTTCATGTGCGAAGATCGCCCCGCCCCCGTCGCGCCACATGATCAGCAGAGCGATGATCGCCATCAACGGCGCCAGCAGGAAAAGAAGGACGAGTGAAAAAACGATGTCCAGAGAACGCTTTACCGCGTGCTTGGTCGGCGAGATGCGCGGCCCTCGGCGCGCGAAGTCACCCTCGCTGCGAATATATTCCATGATCCAACCCCCCCGGGTCGATTGAAAACTGCTCAAAACAAGAAAGCCACCGACCTGCCCCTGCCGCCGCATGACCCCACTCACGCCGAAATTGCGGCGTTAAGACTTTATTTACCCATTTGGCGGACCTCACAACTGAGGATTTCGTGACCGCTCTATATGTTGTGTGAAACAAATCGTTCTATTCAATATGTTGTAAGCTTCCGGTCATTTTTTTGCCTCGAAGTCGCTGCAATCACGTCGGCGGACATCCGCGCAAGCCCGAATCATCGTGCCAGTCGGCGGGAGATTGCCTCCGCCAGCTGTCGCATCAGGCGCGGGGCTGCCGATGGCCGCGACGCGAGCGCGCGGATCGCCGCAGCCGGTCGGCGCGTCTTCAACGCCACCATGATATCCTCGGCCGTCGACAGCGATGCCAATCGATGCCGCCGCCGCCGCATCAGCCGCTTGACCCCCGCATGCGCACCATGGCGATCCATAAATGCCGCATCCGCGCGGTCCAGGGCGCGTGCGTGGTCCGGGTTCAGGCGCGCCGAGATCGAACCCGTCTGACGCGTGTAGCGATACCGCGCCTCGGGCAGCGCCCAGAGCCGACCGCCCTGTGCCAGCAGGGCCGCGATCAGGTGGAAATCCTCGCCGTTTCGCAGGGCGGTGTCGTATCGGATGCCGTGCCTGTCGAGAAAGGCACGCCGCAGCACCGGCTTGAGATAGCCCAGCGACGGCTCCCCCGGCCGGGCCTGGCACCCGGCGAGGAACCGCTCCAGCGACCAGGCCTCCGGCCCCTGCATGTCAAGCGGCGCGAGATGTGTGGGGCCGAGCGGGTGCCCCGCCGCGTCCACCGGCTGCAGGTCGTCGAACACGGCATCGGCCCCGCGCGCTTCGCCCAGCGCGATCATCGCGGCCAGGCGATCGGGCGCCATGGTGTCGTCGGCATCCAGGACGGCCACCCATTCTCCCCGCGCCACCTCCAACGCGGCGTTGCGGGCGGCCGAGGGGCCGCCGTTGCGTGTCAGCCGCAGCACGCGGATGCGTGGGTCGTCCCGTGCCAGTTCCTCCGCCCGCGCGAAGGTGTCGTCGGGCGAGGCGTCGTCGACGATCACCACCTCGACCGTCACGCCGGTCTGGGCGAGCGCGCTCCCGACGCTCCGGGGCAACTGGTCCGCCGCCTTCCATGCGGCGACGATCACCGTTGCCTTGATCTCACTGCTTGTCATACGGTTTGGCCGACTTTCCTGGTAGATGCGTCCCCATGATCACGAGTGTCCCCGCGCGCGTCCAGCGCGCAAGTTCCCGCCTCTGCGGCGTCCTGCGGTCGGGGGCGTTCTGCGCCCTTCTGGCGGCGGCGTTCGTCTCGCCGGTCGATGCCGCGCCCGAAGGGGCGTTCCTGTCCCGCTTCGTGGCGGGCGAACGGCTGGATGACGGATGGCAGGTCAGTCATTTCACGATCCGGTCCAATGGTTTCCGGACCGCATGGGTTCGCGATGCCGTCGGCTGGTTCGACGACGCGCTGAGCCTGTCGCTGGTTCCGTCGCCCGACGAGGCGGAGACCGAATTCCACGGCGCCGAGGTCCAGCGCAGGCTTCGCACCCATTACGGGCGCTACGAGGTGGAGATGACCGCAGCCCGCGGCGAGGGCGTCATTTCCAGCTTCTTCACCTATACCGGCCCGTTCTACGGCGATCCGCAGGACGAGATCGACCTGGAGTTCCTGGGCCGTGACACCACCCGGGTCTGGGTGACCCGCTTCGCCAAGGGCGCGCCCCTGCCCGGGCAATGGGTCGATCTGGGCTTCGACGCGGCCGAGGGCTCGCATGTCTATGCGTTCGACTGGTCGCCGGAGGAGATCGTCTGGTACGCGGACGGGCGCGAGCTCTTCCGCGTCCATGCCGACGACACCGCGATCCCGGACATCCCGGGACGGATCATGTTCAACATCTGGGCAGGCGGCGAAGCGCAGGCCGACTGGTCCGGCGTGGCCCCCGGCGACGTGAAGGCGCGCGCGCTCTACCGCTGCGTGTCGTATCGGCCGCCGGGCTCCGACGCGCCGATGTGCTCCGACGGGGATGTCGGCGGATGAACCGCGAGGCGCCGCACGTCACCGTCGTCATCGCCGCCTGGAATGCCGCGGCGACGCTGGACCGCGCCATCGACGCGGCCCTGTCGCAGACCGTTCCGGTGGAAATCGTCGTGGTCGACGACGCCTCGACCGACGGCACTGGCGACCTGGCCGCGCGGCGCGCGGCCGGCGATGCGCGCCTGCGCGTGCTGCGCCAGCCGCGCAACCTCGGCCCATCGGCCGCGCGCAACCGCGCCATCGCCGAAAGCGGCGCGCCCTGGATCGCGGTTCTCGATTCGGATGACTGGATGGAACCCGACCGCCTGGCCCGTCTGTCTTCGATCGCGGCAGAGACGGGCGCCGACATGGTGGCCGACGATCTGTGGAAGCAGGTCGACGGGGCGCCTGACGCCGAACGGACGCGCATGCTGTCGGACACCGAATTGGGCCGGATGGAGGTCGACGCGGCCGCTTTCGTGCGCGCCAACCTGTCGTCCCGGCATGGCGGGCGGCGCGAGATGGGGTTCCTCAAGCCGTTGATGTCGCGCGCCTTCCTGGAACGCCAAAACCTGACCTACGTCCCCGAGATCCGGCTGGGCGAGGATTTCGTCCTCTACACCCGGGCCCTGATCGCCGGTGCGCGGTTCATCGTCACCGATCCGCATGGATATGTGGCGACCGTTCGCGCGAACTCCCTCTCGGGCGCCCATCCGACCGCCGCCCACGCGCAACTGATCGCCGCAGACCGCGCGATGCTGCGGACGCCCGACCTGCCCGGGGACGTTCGCGCGGCCCTGCACGCGCACATGCTGGAGCAGCAGAAGAAATGGGCGTGGCGGCGGATGATCGACGCCGTGCGCCGCTCGGACCCGCGCGCCGCCGCGGCCTGTTTCTGGGCGCCGCCGCGAGTGGGCGCCGATCTTCTGGCGCGCTTGGGGCGCGAGGCGATCGGCCGGATCGGTCCGTCGCGTTGAAGACGTTCGATATCCTCGTGGTCGCCGACCCCCGTTTCGCGGGCGGCAGCACCGCCGCGCTGGTGGCGGACGTCTCGGCGATGGCCGCGTCCGGCCTGAAGGTGGGCCTTCTCTTCGTGCGGTCCGGCTATCTCGACGACGCGCGCGATCCGGCCAATCCCAAGGCGCTGGCCCTGCGCGACCTGAACGGGGTTATCGCCCTGTCGCCCGGGATCTCGGCGACGGCGCCGCTGGCCTTCCTGCACCACCCCCTGGTCTTCGCACGCGGGATCGAGGAACGGGCCGACCTGCGGGCCGACCGTGCCGTTCTGGTCGCGCATCACACGCCGTTCCGGGCCGACGGGTCGCTGGAATACAACCCGCTGGGCGCGCTGCGTCGGGCCCGCGCGGCGCTGGGGCTGAACGCCTGGATCGCGCCCGTCTCGGCCGTTGTCCGCGCGCAGATCGCCGGGTTCGCGCCCTTGCTGCGGCAGACATCCGAGGACTGGCCCAACATGTTCGACCCGGCCGACTGGCCGGTCCTGCGGGCGCCGTTCGACGGCGGCGACGTGGTGATCGGCCGGCACGGGCGGTCGGACCCGCTCAAGTTTCCAGCCACGGGGCCGGAGATCGATGCCGCACTGCCGGCCGGTCCCGGCCTGCGCGTCCGGGTCCTCGGCTGCCCGGCCGCGGCGTTGGCCGCGCGCGGCGCCCATCCCGACCGGTGGGAGGTGCTGTCCTTCGGGGCCGAGCCGGTGGTCGATTTCCTGAACTCGCTCGACATCTTCACCTACCACTACCACCCCGCCCTTCTGGAGGCGTTCGGACGCACCGTGGTCGAGGCGGCGCTCTGCGGCAGGCCGTGTCTGCTGGACCCGCGCCTGCAAGCGACCTTCGGCGACCTGGCCCAGTACTGTACCCCGGCCGAGGTGCGGAACGCCGTCGCCCGGATCGCGTCCGACCCCACCGCCGCGCGGGATCGGGCCGAGGAGGTGCGCCGACGCATGGCCACGCGGTTCGGCGCCGCCGGCCTGACAGACCGGCTGGCGCGTCTGCGCGACGACCCGGGCGACGCCTCCCGCGCGGGGGTGGTCACGCCGCCGCTCGTGCTGGCACGCAAGCTGGTGGGGCACTATCGTCGGCGCCTCGCCGGAGCCGATGGATGAACGAGACCTGAACGAACCATGCCCGACCTCTCCTCCCTGAACCGCCTTGGTTTGCGGCTTGCCCTTCCGCGCCTGCGACGGATGCCGGCCCGGCCCGGCGCGCCCCTTTTCGTAATCGGATCGGGGCGCAGCGGCAACACGCTGGTCCGGCGTGTGCTGATGGCCTCGGGGCAGATCTACATTCCGCCCGAGACCTATGTGCTGGGCGACATCATCGAGGGCTGGCCCCGCACGGCGCTCCTGCCTTGGCGCGAGCGCGTCTGGCTGTTCTGCGCCCAATTCGAGAAGCACCGCCATTTCGTCACCTTCGGCCTGCCCGACCTGAACGACTTCGCGGCCCAGGCGATCGAGATGGAGGACCGCCGCCTGCGCCCGCTGATCTCGGCACTGTTCGCCTATCTGGCCCGCGCCGCAGGATCGGACGCACCGCGCTGGGGCGACAAGACGCCGTGGAACGCGTTCCATCTGCCGGCCATCGCCCAGACTTTTCCGCGGGCACAGTTCCTGTGGCTGATCCGCGACGGGCGCGACGTGGCGCTGTCCTACGCCAAGGCCGGGCTGTTACCGGATTTCGCGGCCGGCGCGCGGCGATGGGCAAAGACGAACCGCGCCTGCGGGCAGTTCGCGCGCTGGTCGCCGAACCTGCGGCAATTGCGGTACGAGGCGCTGGTGCAGGATCCCGAACGCGAAATGCGCGCGGTCTTCGACTGGGCCGGGCTGGATTTCGCGCCCGAGATGCTGAACGCCGATGTGGGCGCGATGGGCGATGTGGAGCATCACGCGCATCACGCCGCCGTCGCGGCCCCGATCTCGCCCCGGTCGGTGGGACGCTGGCGCAGCGACCTTTCCCCCGCCGACCTGGAGACGGCACCCGCCGAATTTCGCAGGATGCTCGCCCGGCTCGGCTACGACTGAGAGGCCAGGCGGGGCACGATACGTTCGGACAGGAAGCCCAGCAGCTTGCGGCGATAGGCCTCCGGGCTGAACTCGGCCGCGACACGCGCGCCGGCGGCGCGGGACAGGCGTTCGCGGAGTGCCGGGTCCTCCAGCAACGCGACCAGGCCACGGGCCAAGTCGTCGGGCTCGGGCGCGACCAGCATCGCGATGTCGTCGTCCAGGACCTGCGTATGCGTCGGCAGGCGCGTGGCCAGCAGCGGGCGCCCGCTGTCGAGATAGGAATAGACCTTCATCGGCGTGTTCCGGCCCTTCGTGCGCGGCGAGACGACGATGGTCGCCTGGCGCAGGTAATCGCCGATCCGTTCCACCGGGCGGGGGCCGAGCAGGCTCACCCGGTCGTCGACGCCGAGTTCCGCAGCCAGGCGGGCGTGGTCGGCGACATGGCCTTGCGTGCCGCCGATGATGACAAGCCGCCCCGATGCGCCCTGCGCGCAGGATCGCGCGAAACCGCGGATCAGCAGGTCGACGCCCTGATACGATTCCAGGTTGCCGACATACATGACGACCGGTTCCGGGAACTGGCAGTCCTCGGGCGCGACGCCCGGGGGGGCGATCAGGGTCACATCCTCCAGCGTCTGGACCGGAAGGCCCGGAGCGTATCCCTCGACCGTCTCCTGCAGGGCGCGGCAGCAGGTGATGGCGCCGATGCTGGCGCGAGCTGCGCGCCCCTCGACCGCGGCGATGGCGCGACGCAGCCAGTCGGGCAGGCCGAACTTGTCGTCCATCTGCTCGGGGATGGAGCTGTCCATATCGTAGATGTAGGGCACCCCGAAGATCGGACGCAGCGCCATGGCGATGAACGCCGCCTCCTCGACCGCGATGACGAGGTCGTACCGCGTCCGCCGCATTCGCCGGACGGCGACGGCCGTCATGCCCATATCGGCGATGATCTTCTTGCCCGAGAACCCCGGCGGCATGTTCCGCGTGCCTGGCAGCGCGGGCACGCGGAACAGCCGGCAGCCGGGGATCTCGGGATCCGACCCTTCGGCATAGACGACCGCGTCGCAGGCGTGCCCGGCGCCGGTCAGCACCTGCAGCAGGGCCCGCACGGCGATGGGGGTCCCGCGCGACACGAAGAAAGGCTGCGGCGCCAGAACGAGGATCTTCATGCGCGCGCCCTTCGCACCGCGCGCAGGACGCGGGGATTCTTGATCGGCCCCGCGATGGGCGACAGGATCCGTTCCGCCCAGGCCGACAAGCGGGGCCTGCGCAGAACGCGGTGCAGAACCATGGGCAGCACGAACTGACCGACCTCCTCCTCGACCTCGAACCCGTGCCGGGCCAAGACCTCCGCGATCCGGTCCCGGTCGATCACGCGGAACCGGCGGGTGTCCCCCTCGATCATGCGCTTGGCGCCGAAGAAGCGCTGACCCAGCCAGCCGCGCAGCCCGCCGGCGGAATAGTCGACGACGACCGTGTCGCGCGACACGCGGCAGAGCTCGGCCAGGAATCCGGGCCAGTCGCGGACATGCGGCAGCGTCCGGATCGAGATGGCGGCGTCGAAACTGCGGTCGGGCAGCGGCAGCGCCATCAGCGGCCCGACCCAGACCTCGAACCCGTCGAGGGCGGGATCGCTGTCCGCCAGCCGGCCGCGGGCGGCCTCGCTGCTGACCAGCGCGGTGACGCGGTAGCCGGCGGCCGACAGCGCCGGCGTGACCTGGCCGTGCCCGCCGCCCACGTCCAGCACCGTCGAGATGCCGTGCCCGTCCAGAAGTTGCCGGATCGCGCGGCGCTGGACCGACAACAGCCATTCGCCCGTCGGGCCGGCGAAGCGGCGCGCGTAGCGTTCGGTGGAGGAGGCCAGATCCGCCGTCTCGGGCGGTTGGATCCGGGTGCCGGCGGCATCGAACGGATCGGCCGTGCCCAGCAGGTCGTCGCGGCTTTGATGGATCATTTTGTGGCAACCCGGTGGCCGTGGCACGGAGCATACCCGCGGGCAGCGAAGCGACGGAAACGGCAGGTGGATTCGGACATGGTCGGAACTCGTAAATCTCGGCAATCCCCCCCTTAGCACGGTTCCGCGGCGGCAAAATGGCCTTCGTCGACTTATTCGAGGCGGCAACGGGGTTGACGGGTGCAACCCCCGGCGGGGTAATGCGCCACCGACGAAGCCCATGCGCGCCCCGCGCGCCCCGCCGGGGACCGATGAGCCAGAAATTCCTCTACAATGTCGGCGCGCTGAGCGCTGCGCGGCTGTTCCTCGCGTTCTCGCAGATTCTGGTCCTGCCATTCGTCGCGCGCTTTCTGACGCCGCTCGATTTCGGCGACATGGCGCTGGCGATGGGCGTCGTGGTCTTCGCCCAGCTGCTCAGCGATGCGGGGCTTGGCCGGTCATTGATCCGGCAGCCGAAGATGGATCCGGCGGAGTGGAGCAGCGTGTTCTGGATGCTGGCCGCCGTGGGCGCGGGGCTGATGCTGGTGCTTCTCGCCGTGGCGCCGGTCTGGGGCGCGACCTTCGACCGGCCGCGGCTGGTGCCGCTGGTCGCGGTACTGGCCACGCTACCTTTCCTGAACGCGCTGGCCGCGATTCCGATCGCGCGCATGGAACGCGACGAGCGCTTCCCCGCAATCTCGGCCATCCGCGTGTCGGCCGGCCTGGCCGGCATCGTGGTGGTCCTGCTGGCCGCGGCCGCCGGCGCGGGGGTCTGGGCCCTTGTCGCCCAGCAGGTGACGCTGGCGTTGTGGCAGATGGCGGCGGCGGCGCTGACCTCCCGCTTCCGGCCGATGGCGCCGCGGAATTTCACGCCGCTGGGGCATCACATCCGCTTCGCCTCCGACAATATCGGCACCTCGCTTCTGTTCACCGGGCAGACGCAGGCGCCGATCCTGTTGCTGGGCTACGTACTGGGCGCGGCACCGCTGGGCGTCTTCTCGATGGCGCAGCGGTTCCTGACGCTGCCGCGCACGGGGGTGGCCGGCCCGGTGGCGCAGGTCGTCTATGTCCGCATGGCCGCGCGGCAGGACGAATCCGGGGCGGTCGCGCGATTGTATCTGGCCAGCTGCCAATTGCTGGCTATCGCGATCATTCCCCCGATCGCGGCACTGGCCGGCGCGGGAAACAGTCTTTTTCCCCTTCTTCTGTCGGCGCAATGGGCCGAGGTGGCACCGGTCTTCGCCCTCGCCGCGCCGGGCATCGCGATCGAACTTGCCACCTCGGGCGCGGGTGTGATGTTCCAGGCGCTGGACCGGACGCGCCTGCGTCTGCGCATGGCGGCCGAACGGACGGTGCTGCGCACGCTGGCCATCGCCGTGGCCGTCCCGTTCGGGCTGCAGGCGACGGCGCTGGCCATCAGCCTGTTCGCGCTGGCCTACACGCCACGCTACCTGGCCTGGGCAAATCGCGCGACGCCGATCCCCCGGACGGCCATCGCGCGCGTCATCGCCGGGCCGGCGGCCATCGGCATCGCGATCTGGGTCGGCCTGCGGATGGCGCAGGGGGAGGCGGACGCGCTGCAGATGCTGGCCCTCGCCATCGCCGCCACGGGGGTCGGCTGGGGCTTGGCCGCGCTGGTCGGGTTGCCGGATCTGCGCCGCAGCCTGCGCACCCTGCGGGGGTGATTCCCACGGTTTCGTGTCCGTCCCAGCGAAAAGTTGGGATTGCATGAAAATGGCGGAGTTGTGCTAAAGTCGTGGCGGGAATTCATGCGTCTGCACGCGGTGCCGGCGAACTATCATTTGTTATCAGTATTCTGGTCCGTCGATTTTGCGTGGCGGCCCGGGTCTTGGGGGATTTTTCATGGCGCAACAGGTCACTGATTCTTTCGACACGTTCGACTCCGACTTCTGGAACCGGTCCGATTTCGCCATCGCCGCCGATTTCAACCAGGCCGCCTGGGAGGCCGATCATGTCGAGATTTCGCCAGGTTTCCTGACGCTGCGGCTCAACGGTGACGACAAGGACGGCAAGCCCTTCACCGGCGCCGAGATCCAGTCCGAAGAGACATTCGGCTATGGCAGCTACGAGATGCGGATGCAGGCCTCGGGCGAATCGGGCGTGGTCTCGGCCTTCTTCCTGTTCACCTCGTCCTTCTTCGGGGCGACGCGTCAGAACGAGATCGATTTCGAGTTCCTGGGCAACGACACCACCAAGGTGAACCTCAACTACTACTACGGGAATCAGAAGCTGGCCGATTTCGGCGAGGTCCAGGTGGATCTGGGCTTCGACGCGGCCAGCGGGCTGCATGACTACCGCATCGAGTGGATGCCCGACGCGATCCGCTGGTTCGCCGACGACCGCCTGATCCACGAGATCCGCGCCGAGAACGCGCCGATCCCGCTGCCGGACGAGGACATGCTGGTATATGGCGACATCTGGACCGGCGCCGAAGGGCTCGAGGCCTGGCACGGCCCGGTCGATCCGAATGTCGACACGACGGCGATCTACGACGCCTTCTCCTTCAACGGCGCCGATATCGACCTGCCCGTCGACGCGACCGGCGCGGTGACCTTCGCGGGCAGCTCCGACGCGGTCGTCATCGACATGGGCGCCGGAACCTGGTCGGAGGCCGCGAAGGTCCTGTCCATCGGCGACTCGCTCACCGTGGGTTTCGTCGACGTGAACGACCCGACCGAGATCCCCGAGGAACGCGACGGCTATCGCAAGGACCTGTTCGACGACATCGTCGGCCAGGGCGGCTGGTTCGACTATGTCGGCATGAACCAGAACGGCCCCGACGACATGATCGACAGCGACCACAGCGCGGTGGGCGGCATCGCGCTGCGCGAGATCGTGGCCAATAACGGCTCGGCCGGCACGGCGGACCTGTCCGACAATCTCGATGCCTTCGCCCCCGACGTCGTCCTGCTGATGGCGGGGACGAACGATTTCAACAACGACGCCTCGCAGTTCTTCTCGAACCGGCATCCCGCGATCATGTCCAACATGGACAAGGCGATCGACCAGTTCCTCGCCATGGAAGGCAGCGAGGATTCCTGGCTCGTGATCTCCACGCTCGCGCCGAAGATTCGCCAGAACATCCCCGAGGAATTCGCCGCCTTCATCAACGAGGGCTATTCCACCGTCGGTGGTGACGAGGTCGTGGGCGATGCGGGCAACGGCACCTTCGTTCCCGGCCTGCGCGACCTGGTCGAGGGCCGCAACCTTCCGAACGTCCTTCTGTTCGACAACCCGCTCGACGTGAACGACCTGTCGACGGACGAAGTGCATTTCAAGGACTCCGGATACGTGGAATACGCCGCCGCGCTGTCCAGCTTCCTGCAGTCCGAGATCGGGCTGGAGGGCGGCACGTTCGACGGCGAATCGTCGTTCATGCAACTGACCACGCGCGTCGTCGGTAGCGACGCGGGCGACCGGATCACCGGCGGCACCGGCGACGACACGATCGACGGCGGCGGCGGCGCCGACCTCATCGACGGCGGCGGGGGCGCCGACACGATCGTCTTCGACGCAAGCGCGCTCGGCGGATCGCCGGACGTCGTGGCCGGGTTCTCGGTCGCGCAGGGCGACACCATCAACGTCTCCGGTATCGGCGCAAGCTTCGGCTGGACCCCGGCGCAGACCCTGGCCAACTTGATCCTGGCGGATCTGTCCGGCGGCGCGCAGATCACGGTCGCCACCCCATCGGGCGACGTGGTCATCGCGCGGGTGCAGGGCGTGACCGCATCCGAACTGTTGCCGGCCATCTCGGCCGATCCGCTGCCCTCGGGCGATGACGACGGCAACCTGGCCCTGACCGCGCCCGACCTGATCATCGACGCGGGCGAGGCATCGGCCGTCACGCTGACACTCTCGGGCCTCGACGCGGATGCGACGGCGGTGATTTCGGTCACGGACGGCACGACGACGCTGACCCAGGCGGCGAATGCCGACGGCGATTTCATCTTCGACATCTCCGCGCTCGACGAAGGCGCGATCCGTACCTCGGTCACCGCCACCGATGCTGGCGGCGCGAGCCTGACCCTGCCCGGCGCGACGCTCTCGCTCTTCGGCGACGGCCCCGACACCGGCGACGACGACGGCAACCTTTCGCTGTCGGCGCCGGATCTGGAGATCGACGCGGGCGAGGTCGGCGCGGTCGGCTTCACGCTTTCGGGGCTGGACGCGGACGCGACCGCCGTGATCACCGTCAGCGACGGCAGCGCCAGCGT